>CAZAWA010000007.1:0-42092 GCA_964488675.1 uncultured Oxalobacter sp.
GACGCTGCTAAAATCGGAATCGGTGATGGCTTACCGCTATTCGGGTGAGCGATATGATTGCGGCTCGAAGCTGGGCTATCTCAAGGCGACAGTTGCCCTGGGTCTGAAGCATCCTGAAGTGGGTGCGGAGTTTTCCGAATATATTGATGAGCTTGATCAGGTGGATTGAATGACCGTTAGAGAGATTTTGAAAATGGGCGACTTGCGCCTGCTGCGCAAGGCAAGGCCGGTGACCGAATTTGGTTCGCTGGAGCTGGAGAAGTTAATTTCGGACATGTTCGAGACCATGCATTACGCGGATGGTGCGGGGCTGGCTGCGCCGCAAATTGGCGTGGATTTGCAACTCGTGATCTTTGGATTCGAAAAAAATGCGCGTTATCCCGATGCAGAAGCGATACCCAGAACCATCCTTATCAACCCGGTACTGACGCCGGTGGGCGATGAGGTGGACGAGTCGTGGGAAGGCTGCCTGTCCGTTCCGGGCATGCGCGGCATCGTGCCGCGCTGGTCGAAAATTCATTACGAAGGCTTCGACCAGCATGGCAACCGCGTCAGCCGCGAGGCAGACGGTTTTCACTCGCGCGTGGTGCAGCACGAATGCGACCATCTGGCCGGAATTCTGTATCCGATGCGGATGACTGACCTGAGGCGTTTTGGCTATATTGATGCGCTGTTTCCCGGCAGGCAGGATCTCATCGGCCGCGACGACTGAAACGGTGCGCACATTCCTTCCCTAGCGATATTGGCTAAGGCCGCTTCGCTTATTGCTCGCTTTGTTCGTCCCTTCGGGACCACAACTTCGTTGCGCCCTGTGGCCTGGTATTCGCTCCGATCATGTTAGCCCGCACCGAAATGCCGTTTTCGACTGCCGACCCTGGTTTTCGCATCACGATTTGATGCAGCCAGTTTTTCGCACCGTTTTCTACTTGAACTCCGGTTTTCGTCTGGCCAGAAACGCTGCCATGCCCTCCTGCGCATTGCGGTGTTGCAGGCTTTCCATGAAGCGGTGTTTTTCGGCTTCGCAATATTGTGCCAGGGATCGTTCCTGCGCCTCGGCCATCAGCGTGCGGGTTTCGGCCGTGACATTTGGCGCCAATGCGGCCAGCGCATTGGTCATGCCGAGCGCGGCATCAAGTGCGGAGCCGTCGGCGACCACGCGGTTGATCAGTCCCAGTGCATGCAGCCGTGCCGCGCTCACGGCCTCGCCGGTGAGCAGCATTTCGCTCGCTAGCTGGCGTGGCAGCGCGCGCGAAAGCAGCCACGCCAGTCCGGCGTCGGGCGTCAGACCGGTCAGCGCGTTGGACGCCGTGAAGCGGGCGGAAGTTCCGGCAACGATCAGATCGCATGACAACGCGAGCGCCAGACCAGAACCGGCAGCTATCCCCTCGATGGCGGCAATGGTCGGCTTGGTGCAGTTGCGCACGGTTTCCATCCAGTTCAGCATCCCGTCGAACGAATCGATCTGGTCGGCGATATCCCTGGCGCGAATTTCCTTCAGGTGGCGCAAGTCAGTGCCGCTGCTGAAAATCTGGTTCGCGCCGGTGAAGACGATGGCGCGGACGGTGTCGTCGCGTTCGGCGGTGGAAAGTATTTCGATGACTGCGCCCACCATGTCCGGGTGCAGCGCGTTGCGCGATTCCGGCCCGGCGATGCGGATGATCAGCGTGGCGTTGACGCGGGAAGTGTGCAGATCGGCGGTCATGTCGGAAGTCTTCGAGGAGGATGAAACATTATAGTGGCAACGATGTGCGGATTTTTCGATTTGTTGGCGTCACTGTTCGGTTTTCCTGAGCCGGAATCCGTAGCGAACGAATTCCGTGTAGCGTAAATTCGGGGACAGAAAATTCGATGTCAGGGTCGAAATACCGAAAGTGATAATTGGCAGCCGCAGTTTTCCGCCAGTTCGCCCTCTTGTTGCGACAGTCAATATACTCCCATCCAGCATATAATATTCGGCTCGTGGAATATGGTTAATCTCATGATTAAGCAATATACTCCCGTAAAAATGACTGTTTTGCGCCATAAATGACCAGTGTTTTGTCCAAAACGGGGATTTTGAAGCCGCAAATTGGCTTCTGCGGCCGGTTTGGGGCAAAATAATAACGCGACGCGTTATTAGTGGCCGAGCTGGTGCGATCTGGCGTCCTGATTCGCTATTTGTGTTTTGCCGCCGGAAATGAGGCGATCTGGCGGTGAATATGGCGTAGAATCCTAGGGGATCTTCACCGTACAGGCCTGATGCCCGTTTTAAATTGGAGCCGCAGCCGAATTTTTTAGTTTTTACAGAAAAAAATGACCATCAAATCCGATAAATGGATCCGCCGCATGGCGCAGGAGCACGGGATGATCGAACCGTTCGAGCCGGGGCAGGTGCGAACCGTGAACGACCAGCGCATCGTTTCCTACGGCCTGTCGTCCTACGGCTATGACATCCGCTGCGCCGACGAGTTCAAGATTTTTACCAACATCAACAGCACCATCGTCGATCCGAAGAATTTCGACGAAAACTCTTTCGTCGATGTGAAAAGCAATGTCTGCATCATCCCGCCGAACTCGTTCGCGCTGGCTCGCACTGTCGAATACTTCCGCATCCCGCGCAGCACCCTTACCATCTGCCTCGGAAAATCGACTTACGCACGATGTGGCATCATCGTCAATGTCACACCGTTCGAGCCGGAGTGGGAGGGCTTTGTCACACTTGAGTTCTCGAACACCACGCCACTTCCGGCGAAAATTTACGCATGGGAAGGCTGTGCGCAGGTGCTGTTTTTCGAGAGCGACGAGATTTGCGAGACTTCCTACAAGGATCGGGGCGGGAAGTATCAGGGGCAGGTCGGGGTGACCTTGCCGAAAGCCTGACGGAGACGGTGAACTGACATGCCGATTTACTACCTGCGTCGTTTGACTGGAAAAGAGCGCAGCGGACAGGCAAATCTGCATCTGGGCATGTGGCTGGCATTCACCGCCGGCGCCATGAACGCTGGCGCGTTCCTCGCTGTCAAACAATACACTTCGCACATGACCGGCATCGTGTCGTCGATGGCAGACGGTCTGGCGCTGGGCAACTTCACATTCGCGCTGGCGGGGCTGGGCGCATTGATTTGCTTCATGGTAGGCGCGGCCGTATCCGAGATACTGATCATGTGGGCGCGCAACCACAACCTGAGCAGCGAGTATGCGCTGTGCCTGACACTGGAGGCGTTGCTGCTGCTGGCTTTCGGCGTGCTGGGCGAGTATTTCCACGACATCATGGGCCTGTTCGTCTCATATACGGTGATGCTGCTGTGTTTCACGATGGGGCTGCAGAATGCGATCATAACGAGGATTTCGAGTGCCTTGATCCGCACCACCCACATGACCGGCATTGCGACCGACATTGGCATCGAGATCGGACGCATGTGTTACTGGAACACAAAGGCGGACAAGGAGGATGCTTCTTATATCCGCGCCAACCGCGAGAGGTTTTGGCTGTTCCTTAATTTGCTGCTGATGTTTTTCGCTGGCGGCGTGGCAGGTGCATTCGGGTTCAAGGCAATCGGTTACTGGGCGACAGTGCCACTGGCGCTGATTCTGCTGACACTGGCGATTGTGCCGGTGTTTGATGACATCATCCACCGCACGAAGCGCTGAGGCGAAAGTGAATAGTCCATGACCACTGCAGCGCAAGCGTTTACCTGGCCCGTGCGGGTGTATGTCGAGGACACCGATTTCGGCGGGGTCGTCTTTTACGCCAATTACCTCAAATACTTCGAGCGGGCGCGCACCGAGTTGCTGCGCTCGGTCGGCGTTACGCAGCAGGCCATGGTCGAGTCGCATCGCGTGATATTCGTCGTCACCAGCGCGACAGTCGATTATCTTGCGCCTGCCAGAATGGACGAGGAATTGAGCGTCACGGCAAATATCGAAAAACTCGGTCGCGTCTCGATCATATTCACGCAGGAAGTGCGGCGCGGCCTTGCTGTGCTGGCAAAGGGACGCGTGAGCGTGGCCTGTGTCGGCGTCGCGTCGATGCGCCCGCAGTCGATGCCGCCAGCCCTGCTCCGGAGCATCCGGGCCGCATCATCCGATTGATTACAAAATGTTACAGGGCACTTGTTCCGACCGTGCGCCGTTTACCATTCAACCGCATCCCTCTTCAGCAATAACATGACAGCCACCCAGAACCTTTCCTTTGTTTCCCTGATCGCCAATGCGTCCTTGCTGGTGCAGCTAGTGATGCTTTTGCTGCTGGTCGTGTCCGTGATGAGCTGGCATTACATATTCCGCAAGATGTTCGCCATCCGCAAGGCGCGCGCGCAAACCGAGGAATTCGAGCGCGCTTTCTGGTCCGGTGGCAGTTTGCAGACGCTGTACCAGAATGCGGGCAGTGGCGCGAAAAGCGGTGCGCTGGAGCGGATTTTCGAAGCGGGCATGAGTGAGTTCCTGAAAGCGAAGGCCTCGTACGCGGGCAAGCCGCTGGCGGATCAGACGGCGTTGCTCGACGGTGCGCGCCGCGCCATGCGCGCGGCCTACCAGCGCGAGATGGATAATCTGGAGCGCAACTTGTCCTTTCTCGCGTCGGTCGGTTCGGTCTCGCCCTATGTCGGCCTGTTCGGCACGGTGTGGGGCATCATGAATTCGTTTCGCGGGCTGGCCAATGTGCATCAGGCAACGCTGGCGGCGGTGGCGCCAGGAATTGCCGAGGCGCTGGTCGCAACGGCCATCGGCCTGTTCGCCGCCATTCCGGCGGTGGTGGCCTACAACCGCTATTCGCATGATGTCGATCGGCTGTCGATCCGTTTCGAGAGCTTCATCGAAGAATTCTCCAATATTCTGCAAAGGCAGGCACGCTGATGAGTCTCATGCGCGGCGGGCGCGCCCGCAAGTTCAAATCCGAAATCAATGTGGTGCCATACATTGATGTGATGCTGGTGCTGCTGGTGATTTTCATGGTGGTCGCGCCGCTGACCACGCCCGGCGTCGTGAACCTGCCGAGCGCGGAAAAAACGGCGCAGCCGCCGAGCCAGTACATCGAGATCACCATGCGATCGAAGGATGCCTATGAAATTGCGATCAAGCAGCAAAAGCAGGGCAAGGAGCAGCCGGAAAAACTCAATCGCGATGCGCTGATGCAGAGGCTGCGCGCCTTGCATGCAAAGAACCCGGAATTTTCGGTGCTGATATCCGCCGACAAGGACAGCAACTACGGCGATGTGATTCAGTTGATTTCCGAAGCAAAGAAGGCGGGGATCAGCCGTGTCGGGCTGGCGACCAAATAACGGCATGAGATGAGCGAATCCGCGCATTACAAGATTCCGAAGGAGCCAGGCGGTCGTGGTGCGCTGGCGCTGGCGCTGGTGGTGCATCTGGCGCTGATCGCCTTTCTCTGGATTGGTGTGTCGTGGCAGAGCAGCGAGCATGGCGGGGTGGAGGCCGAAATCTGGGATACGCAATATCGTGAAGCCGCGCCGAGGGCTGCTGAGCCGGAACCGGTGCAGGAAGAGGCGCCTCGCCCCAAGCCTGAACCAGAGCCGAAAACGGAAGCAAAGCCGACGGTGGCAAAAGCGGACATCGCGCTGGAACAGGAAAAGAAGCGCCAGGAAGCGCGGCAAAAATCAGAGGAAGCGAAACGCAAGAAGGATGATGCGGACAAGAAAAAGAAAGACGAGGCGGACAAGCGCAAGCAGGATTTGGCCGATCAGAAGGCGCGCGAGAAATTGCGTGCCGAAGAAATGCGCCGAATCGCCGGTGCAGCGGGCACGGGCGGAAGCGGAACGGCGGCGCGCTCGACCGGAAACAACCGCATCGACCCGAATTATTCGCGTCAGCTGGGCATGATCATCAGGCGGAATACCGTGTTTGTCACGCCTGCAACTTTGGACGGCAACCCGGCAGTGGAGTATGCTATCGAATTATGGCCGGATGGGTCATTGCGGAGCGAGCCGAAAAGAATCAAGCCGTCAGGGATCGCCGGGTTTGACGAGGCGGTGCTGAATGCAATCAGGAAATCGCGTTTTCCGCCCGACGGCACCGGCAAGTATCCGCCAAGCATCAGGCTGTACCATAAACTGAAAGACTAGAAACGGATCATGAAAATGGCACCACTGTTTCGCACCATGGCTTCTCTCGCGTTGTTCGCCGCCGCATTCCTGCTTGCTCCAGCACACGCCCAGTTGCGCGTCGAAGTCTCCGGCGTCGGCGAGTCGCAGATCCCGATCGCCATTGCAACATTCGCTGACGAGTCGGTCGCGCCGCAGAAAATTTCGGCCATCATCAAGGCCGATCTTGATCGCAGCGGCTTTTTCAAAATCATCGAGAGTGGCGTTGTGCTTTCCGAATCGGCATCGGTCAACCACAGGGAATGGCGTGCGCGCGGCGCGGACGCGCTGGCAGTCGGCAGCGTGCAGCGCCTGTCGGATGGCCGTTTCGAAGTGCGCTACCGGCTGTATGACACCGTGAAAGCGGCGCAGCTTTCCGGCCTTGCGCTGGCGGCGCAGCCGCATCACACGCGGCTGACGGCCCACAAGATTGCCGACGACATTTACGAAAAGCTGACTGGCGTGCGCGGCATTTTTGCGACCCGAATCGCGTATGTCACCAAGGCTGGACGCGAGTACCGCCTGGAAGTGGCGGATGCCGATGGCGAGGCCACGCAGGTCGCCTTGCGCTCCGGCGAGCCTATCATTTCGCCGACCTGGTCGCCGGATGGCACCAAGGTGGCTTATGTTTCCTTCGAAGCCCGAAAGCCGGTGGTGTATGTACAAAACCTGGTGACGCGGCAGCGCACCGTGGTTGCCAACTACAAGGGCAGCAACTCGGCTCCTTCCTGGTCGCCGGATGGCAGCAAGCTGGCGCTGGCGCTGTCACGCGACGGCCTGACGCAGGTATTCATTGCGAATGCAGATGGCGGCGGCCTGCGGCGGCTGACGCATTCGGACAGCATCAATACGGAACCACGCTTTTCGGCGGACGGGCAGAGCATCTATTTCACCAGCGACCGCAGCGGCGGGCCGCAAATCTACCGCATGGGTGCGGATGGTTCAAATCCGCAGCGCGTGACTTTCAGCGGCAGCTACAACATCAGCCCGCGCGTATCGCCGGACGGCAAGTTGCTGGCCTATATCTCCCGCCGCGATGGCGGGTTCAATCTTTACACGCTTGACCTGACAAACGGTCAGGAGTTGCGGCTTTCCGACACGGCAAAGGATGAATCTCCCAGCTTTTCGGCCAACAGCAAGTACATCATGTTTGCCACTGAAGCCGGGAGACGCGGCACCCTCTCGGTGGTTTCCGTCGATGGCCGCGCCAAACATCGCCTGACACCACGGGCAGGTGACATTCGCGAGCCCACATGGGGTCCGTTCATGAAGTAGTTTTTATCTATCAGCGAGGAAAATACTATGCGTAATTTCAAGTCTCTGGCAACAATCCTGTTCAGCACGATAGTGCTGGCTGCATGCAGCTCTTCGGTCAAGCTCGACGATGAGAAAAAGGTTGAGGACAAATCCGATTCGCGCACCGTCTCCACCGTGAGCGCCGGAACAGTCGATCCGCTTGACGATCCCAAGGGTGTGCTGGCAAAGCGCAGCGTGTATTTCGATTTCGACAGCTATATCGTCAAGGATGAATACAAGTCCGTGGTCAACGCACATTCCCAGTATCTGAACAAGAACAAGACCCGAAAGATCGTCATTCAGGGCAATACCGACGAGCGCGGCGGCAGGGAATACAATCTGGCGCTGGGCCAGAAACGCGCCGAGGCCGTGCGCAAGTCCATGTCGCTGCTGGGCGTGGCCGAGCAACAGATGGAAGCGGTCTCCTTCGGCAAGGAAAAGCCCAAGGCTGCCGGACATGACGAAGCCGCCTGGGCAGAAAATCGTCGCGCAGACATTGTCTATTGACGGCTGCCATGCGTACCGGATCACGAGGCACGATAGTCGCGGCCGTTCTGGCCGCGATGGCGGTCCTTCCGCTGCAGGCAAGTGCTGGACTGTTTGACGACGATGAGGCGCGCAAGGCGATTCTGGACATTCGCGCCAGGATCGACACCAAGGCGGACAAGTCCAGCGTGCTCGAACTGGCCAGCCAGAACGAGGCCTTGCGGCAGGAGGTGGCGAGGTTGCGCGGTCAGGTGGAAATGCTGGCGAACGAAGTGGCCAATGCGCAGCGCCGACAAAAGGATTTCTATGTCGAACTGGATAACCGCATTCGTAAGCTGGAGCCGCAGCAGGTGGTCGTCGACGGCAAGGAGGTGATTGTCGAACCAGCGGAGCAGAATGCGTACGGTGCGGCGATGGCGCTTTTCAAGTCCGGCGACTTCAAGTCGGCAGGGCAGGCGTTTTCCGACTTCGTGCGGCGCTACCCGCGATCCGGCTATGCGGCGTCAGCGCAGTATTTTCTGGGAAGTTCATTCTACGCACAACGCGACTACCGCAATGCGATCAGCGCCCAGATGGTGGTACTTAAGCAGTACACCAGCAGCGAAAGAGCGCCGGAAGCAATGCTGAATATCGCCAGCAGCTATACCGAAATGAAAGACAAGGTAAGCGCCAAAAAAATGCTCGACAGGCTGATTGCGCAGCATCCGAAATCGGAGGCGGCAAAAACGGCACGGGAGCGGCTCGCTGCAAAATAGCCTACACCGTTTGGTGTGGCGCTAATTGAAAAGGGGGTTCCTGCCGCGCAGGTACCCCCTTTTGATTTCAGGTCTGGAGAGAACCTAGCAGACTGCTGCGCCTTCCGGCTGCGCCCATTGGGAGGCGGGCTTTCTTGTGGCGGCCTTGGGCGTTGCGGAACCGTTTGCTTTCAGGCGCGCCCTTGAGGGTGGCAGGCGGCGCAGAATCCGCAGAGCCTCGATATCTTTCAACTCGATGGTTTTCTGGTCAACGCCGATCAGGCCGATTTCGTTGAGCGCCGACAAGGTGCGGCTGACCGTCTCCAGCGTCAGGCCGAGGTAGCTGCCGATTTCATGGCGGGTCATGCGCAGGTTGAACATCTTGCTGGAATAGCCCATTTGTGCAAACTTGTCCGACAGGGATACCAGGAAGCGGGCAACGCGGCCTTCGGCGCTCAGCGTGCCGAGCATGCAGATCATCGACTGCTCGCGCACCAGTTCGCGGCTCATCACGCTGTACATGGCGTGCTCAAGCTCCACATGGCTGCGACCGAGAGAGGCCAGTCGTTTGAAGGGAAGCAGGATCAGGTCGCAGTCGGAAAGCGCGACCGCCTCGGAGGAATAGCGCTTGCTGTGGATGCCATCCACGCCGAGAAGGTCGGACTTCATCGGAAAACTTAGCACCTGCTCGTTGCCGAGTTCGTCGATCAGCACGGTTTTCAGGAAGCCTGAGTTGACGATGTAGAGCATGTCGAAAGCCTGATCGGTGGTGTAGACGCGCTGGCCGGCCTTGAACTGGACATGCTGGAAAAGAATTTCTTCGTTAGGGATTGATGAGTTCACGGCCACCTGAATGCGCAGCAGGTCGCAGACTTCCTTGAGGTTGGACCAGAGCTTGCTCTGGCGCTGTCTGCCGGCTTCCATGACTGGAGCCGACGCATACTGCTCGGAACGGTTGTCAGACATTTTTGTGGAAAACATAATCAGCTCCCCCGCTGTTTTGAATCTGATTGAAGAAGTGTTTTTGCTCTTCGTCAAGAAACGGAGATTGAAATTTCCGTCTCATGCTGTTTCTCTGACGCAAATCATGAAAACCCAAGATTTACATGTTCCATTATCCGGAGAAGGGTGCTTGATTAATATCAGCAATGGCTGATTCTACATGTAGGAAAGCTGAATCGGCCTGTAGGAAGATTCCTACAAGGAGACGACAATCACAGGCGCAGGCGGCGCGGCCTTGAGGATCATCAACAACCAGTGGTGCTTTTCTTTATTCGAGAGCCATACTCCTTTACATTGAACTACGGAAACACTTTGCGGCCAAGACGGGACATTGGGGCGTCGCTGGAATCATCAGTGATGTCTTAGCCCAGCTCACGAAGCGCCCGCTTGATGATCGGTGGGCATGTCGATGACAGAAAGGCATAATGGAAACGATGACTGGCCACACACCGGCGGAAGTTCCGGTAGCGCAGATGCGCTTGATAGCGGCGTTGGGTGAAGGCCGCTGTTATCCGCATCCCGCCGGGTCAGTGCGCCTGATAGAGACGCATATTTCATGGGTGCTGCTGGCGGGCAGCCATGCGTACAAAATCAAGAAGGCGCTCAATCTGGGTTTTCTCGACTTTACGACGCTGCCGCAGCGGAAATTCTTTTGCGAAGAAGAGGTCAGGCTGAATCGCCGCACGGCACCGCAAATCTATCTTGGCGTCGTGCCGATCGGCGGGACGCCGGACAATCCTGTTCTTGGCGCGGAACCTGCCATCGAATATGCCGTCAGGATGAATCGTTTTTCACTCGCTGCGGAGATGGACAACCTGATTGAGGCAGGTAAGGTGCTCCCCTCTCATGCTGACAGTCTGGCGCAGGTTCTTGCACAGTTTCATGCGGAATTGCCGCCGGTAGCACCGGATTCGCCCTACGGCAGCAGTTTTGCCATCCGCGATCTGGCGCTGGAGAATTTCTCGGGATTGCCGGAATCGCTGTTTGACATTGTGGGCCGTTTCGTCGTGGATGCGTTGTTGCATGCGACCGACGATGAATTCGTGGCCTGTGAACCCTTGATTGAGGCGCGGCGCAAGCAGGGTTTTGTCCGCGAATGCCACGGCGATCTGCACCTTGGCAATATAGTGATTCAGGCGGGCAAGGCTATTCCGTTCGATGGCATTGAGTTCGATCCGGCGCTGAGGTGGACCGATATCATTTGCGACATTGCCTTTCCCTTCATGGATATGCTGCATTACAGGCGCCCCGATCTGGCATTCCGGTTCCTCAATGCGTGGCTGGAAATTACCGGCGACTATGCGGGTGTCGCGCTCTTGCGTTTCTATTCCTCGTACCGCGCGGGGGTGAGGGCAAAGGTGAATGCCATCCGTGCCGCCCAGCCATCCACGCCGCCAGCAATAAAAGCGCAGGCGCTGGATGCTTACAGAACCTACCTTTCAAAGGCCGCGAACTGTCTTTCAAGAAACCGGCCCGCATTGATCATTACGCACGGTTTGCCAGGTTCCGGAAAGACATCCTTTTCGCAAATGGCACTGGAGCGCTTCGGCGCCATCCGCATCCGATCCGATGTCGAGCGAAAGCGACTGTTCGGTCTGGCTGCGCTGGATCGCAGCGGATCGGCCATTGGTTCAAACCTCTACGATGAAGACGCAACAGCACGCACCTATCAGTCCCTGTACGATCTTGCCGAGCACCTCCTGAGGGCGGGCCAGCGCGTGATCGTCGATGCGGCCTTCCTGAAGCCTGAAGAGCGGGATCGGTTTCGCCAACTTGCCAGAAAAGTTGCGGCCAGATTCGTCATCGCCTCCGTTCAGGCAGACGATGCCGTTTTGCGGGAGCGGGTGGAGCAGCGGATGAGACAGCGCAAGGACGCATCCGAAGCCGATCTGCGCGTGCTTGAAGCGATGCAGGCAGTGAACAGGCCGCTGGAGGTGTCGGAGTTGGCGAACAGCATTACCTTCTTCAATGAAGGCACCAGCGGATTCTCGGCAGACGATCCGGGCTGGGTGGAGCTGGAAAAGCAAATGAAATGATGACAGGTTGAATCCCGGATGAAAATCCATCTGTTAACTGTTGAAGAGGCAATCCAGAGCCTGGGTGGTCATCCGGATGGATTGAATAATGTCGAAGCGCAGCGGCGGTTGAAGGAATACGGTCCGAACCGGGTTGAGGAAATCGCTGGTGAGCCGATGTTTTTCCGTTTTATCAAGGAATTTACGCATTTCTTTGCGCTGATTCTGTGGGTCGCTGCCGGATTGTGTTTCTTCTCAGAATGGCACGACCCTGATCAGGGGTGGAGCAAGGTCGGGATTGCCATCATTTGCGTCATTCTGATCAATGGCAGCTTTGCCTTCTGGCAGGAGTGGCGTATCGAGAAAACACTGGCAGCGCTGAAGAACCTGCTTCCTCATCAGGTTGATGTAATGCGAGAAGGAAGGGTTGCCTCGCTTCCGGTAGAGCAACTGGTGCCGGGCGATATACTGCTGCTCGAATCTGGTGACAATATTCCAGCGGACTGCCGCCTGATCGAAGCGTATGGCGTGCGCGTCAATAATGCCAGCGTCACCGGAGAATCGTTGCCCCAGACGCGCGAGACGGCGCCGTGCGAGCGCAATGACGAGTTGCTGCATGCGAGGAATATTCTGCTGACGGGAACCGCCCTGGTCACTGGGCAGGCGAGGGCAATTGTGTATGCGACTGGTGCGCAGACCGAATTCGGCCGCATTGCAAAACTGTCGCAAATCGATGCGGAACCCTCATCGCCATTGAAAATGGAAATGGCGCGGTTGAGCAGAATTATCGTTTTACTGTCGATCGTTATCGGGGTGGTGTTCTTTTCTGTCAGTTGGTTCATTATGGAGATGCCGGCATGGAAAGCCTTTGTTTTTGCGATCGGGATTATTGTTGCGATGGTGCCGGAGGGGTTGCTGGCAACACTGACGCTCTCGCTGGTGTTGGCAACACAGCGTATGGCAAAGCGCAATGTGCTGATTCGTTACTTGCCCTCAGTCGAAACGCTTGGCTCGACCACCGTAATCTGTACTGACAAGACCGGCACGCTGACGCAAAACCGGATGAAGGTGATGCAGGTATTTTTTGCCGGCATGGATCGCGTGTGCCAGGTTGACGAAATTACGCAGCCAATTGCGGAGCAACATCGGTACTTTTTTCAAACGGCAAATTTCTGTCATGACTTGCGCAAGGGCGGGAGCGAAGATGCGGATGTCATGCAGGGAGACCCGATGGAAATTGCGCTGGTCGAAATGGCGCAGAAGGTTCTGCAGGAACGCCCATTCTTCCCGAAAATCCACGAAATCCCGTTTGACACGGATCGCTTGCGCCTGTCGACGGTTCAATCTCTCCCGGAGGGAGCGCACTTGTTTTGCAAGGGCGCGCCCGAAGCGGTGCTGCCGTTGTGCACCATGATCTTGATCGGCGGTGAGCCGCGAGCCTTCACCGACACCCACAAGGAGCAGGTCCGCAGGAAGCAGGATGCAATGGCCGGGCAGGGTTTGCGCGTGATTGCACTGGCCCACCGTCGGCTTGAGGAGGGCTGGGAGGGAGGCGATCCGGAGCAGGAGATGGTATTTGCCGGACTGACTGGTCTGGAAGACCCGCCGCGCCCCGAAGTACCGGACGCAATTCGTCGCTGCGGCGAGGCGGGCATCCGCGTGATTATGGTGACTGGCGATCATCCGCGAACGGCCGCAGCGATAGCGCGGCAGATCGGCATGACGCGCACCGACAATGTTGTTGTGATGACTGGCGAAAAACTGCGCACAATCTCCGACACGCAATTGATGCTTGCGCTGGATGCGGAAGAAATCATATTTGCCAGAATTGCGGCCGATCAGAAGAAACGGATTGTCGATGTGCTCAAGCAGAAGGGCCACATCGTCGCGGTGACGGGAGATGGCGTCAATGATGCACCTGCGCTGAAGAGTGCGCACATCGGCATTGCGATGGGAATTAGCGGCACTGATGTGGCGAAGGAGGCGGCCGACATGGTGCTGCTGGATGATAATTTTGCCAGCATCGTCAACGCGATAGAGGAGGGGCGTGCTGTGTTCGACAACATTCGCAAGTTTCTCACCTATATCCTGACTTCCAATGTACCGGAGCTTATTCCATTCCTTGCCTTTGCGCTATTCAACATACCGCTCGCGCTTACGCTGATTCAGGTATTGCTGATTGACCTCGGCACCGATTCTTTGCCGGCGATCGGTCTTGGCGCCGAGAAACCGGAGCCGCAAGTGATGCAAAAGCCGCCGAGGGCGAGGGATGAGCGTCTGTTCGATCTGAAGCTGGCGCTGCGAGCATTCCTGCTGCTCGGTGTGCTGGAAGCCGTGGCGGCAATGGCAGCCTTCTTCTTTGTGCTCAATGGTTTTGGCTGGGTATATGGTCAGGTTCTGGCCGTCACCGATCCGAGTTATGTTGCGGCTACCACAGCCTGCCTGAGCGCGGTCATTGTCATGCAAATTGTGAATGTATTCATCTGCCGCAGCGACAGCCAGTCAGTATTTTCGCTGGGAGTATTCAGTAATCGGGTAATTCTTGCCGGCATTGCTGTCGAGATGGCGCTGATCATTCTTATCGTCTACACCCCGCTAGGCAATGCCCTGTTTGGGACGATACCCATCCCTGCAGGCGTGTGGCTGTTTGTGGTACCGTTTGCTTGCGTCATGTTGTTGCTCGACGAGTTGCGCAAGAAGATTTCCATCCACCACCGCCCCCCTGAAAACCCGACATTACAAGGAGCACGCAATGAAAAAATGGTTTAGCTTCGCAGCAGCAGTGACCTTTGCCTCCGTTGTTCAGGCCGCACCGGAAACCTATGTCATCGACGGCTTGCACACCTTTCCCAGATTCGAATACAGCCATTTTGGTTTTTCGACGCAGCAAAGCCGCTTCGACAAAACTACTGGAACGATCACGATTGACCGCATGGCAAAAACCGGAAGCGCCGATATCCGGATTGACGCCCGTTCGGTGAACACCGGCTCCACGCTCTTTAACGAACACATACAGGGGGAAGATTTCTTCGACACGAAGCAATATCCCGAGATTACATTCAGTTCGAGCGATTTCCAGTTCGAGGGAGACAAGCTGGCTGCGGTCAACGGCCAGCTTACGATCAAGGGAGTCACGAAGCCGGTAAGCTTGATGGTTACTTCTTTTAACTGCATGCCGCACCCGATGGCGAAGAAGGATGCCTGCGGCGCAAATGCCGTTGCCGTGATCAAGCGGTCTGATTTCAATGCGGGCAAATACGCGCCCAGCGTCAGCGATGAGGTCAAGCTGACAATCGCGGTCGAAGCCATCAAGAAATGAGAAAACTGGGGTCAGCAGTTTTTCGCGCTGCGAAATTACGCTGCCCCCGATTTTATGCTTTCAAGCCATTTGTGCAGCGTGCCTAGCCCTGCATAATGTACTTCGTGGTCAGGTAGGCGTCGAAGGTTTCTGCGCCGCCTTCGCTGCCGATGCCGCTGTCCTTGATGCCGCCAAACGGCGTTTCCGCGACAACGGCAACCTGGTTGATGTATACCATTCCCGCTTCGATGGCGTTGGATACCTTTGTCGCGGTCTGCAGCGATTGCGTGAACACGAAGGATGCCAGCCCGTACGGCAGGCTGTTTGCTCGCCGGATAACTTCATCGGTGTCGGAAAATCGCAGCAGCGGCGCGATTGGCCCAAACGGTTCCTCGTGCAGGATGCGCGCATCGGCAGGCACATCGGCCAGCACGGTCGGCTGGTAAAAATGGCCGACTCGATCCAGTTTGGCGCCACCCAGCAGCACCGTTGCTCCGCGCGTAACGGCGTCCTCGACAAAGCCTTGCATAAGACCGATGCGCCGTTCATGCACGAGTGGCCCCATCTCCACCCCGTCCTCGACGCCGTTGCCGATTTTTACCGAGCGCATGACATCGACAAAGCGGTTCACGAACTGGTCGTACACTTTTTCGTGGATGAAAAAGCGTGACGGCGATATGCAGATCTGACCGGCGTTGCGCAGTTTGAAGCGCGCCAGCATCCGCGCCGCCAGATCGATGTCAGCGTCATCGAACACGATGGCCGGAGCATGGCCGCCGAGTTCCATCGTCATTTTCTTCATCTGCGCCCCGGCCAGCGCAGCCAGATGCTTGCCGACAGGCACGGAGCCGGTGAACGATACCTTGCGCACGATCGGCGAGGCGATCAAATGCTCAGAAACTTCGGATGGCACCCCCCAGACGACATTCAGCACGCCCGGCGGCAGCCCCGCATCGTGGAATGCGCGTGCCATTGCAACAATCGCACTGGGACACTCTTCCGCGCCTTTGACGATGATGGTGCATCCGGCGCCCAGCGCCGCGCCCACCTTGCGGATTGCCTGTCCCAATGGAAAATTCCACGGCGTGAAAGCTGCGCACACGCCAACCGGTTCGCGCAGAACCATGTGGCGCACGCCTGCCGATCGGGTGGGGATGATGCGGCCATAAATACGGCGTCCTTCTTCGGCATGCCACTCGACATGCTCGATGGAAGTTTGTACTTCGCTGGCGGCTTCGCGTAGTGGCTTGCCTTCGTCAAGGGTGATGTTGCGCGCAATGATGGCGCTTCGCTCGCGCATCAGGTCCGCGGCGCGGCGCATGATGCGAGATCGTTCCATGGCTGTTGTGTCGCGCCACAAGGGGAAGGCACGGGCGGCGGTAGCCAGCGCACGGTCGAGGTCGGCGCGGGTGGCGTGCGGCAATGTCCCCAAGGCTTCGAGTGTGGCGGGGTTGATGATTTCCTGTTCGATTCGTCCGCCGTTGTTGATGAATTCGCCGTCAATGTAAAGCGCGAGTTGTTCGTACATGGTGTGCCCCGTGAGGTTAAACGGTCAAGTTCCGAATCATTACAGCATATTTTATTCCTGCTGGCAGCACTGGCGGCTTGCGAAACTTGCTTCTGTTGCGCTTCAGGCTTTACAATCACGCAGCTTTGGTGCTCGCGGACAGTTCTCTGTCTGCGGTTAAACGGGAAACATGGCGCTTTTCTGCAAAGCCAACATGTGCTGCCCCCGCAACGGTAAGCAAATGTCGCTCGCGCGACGACCGCCTCTCAATACCACTGTGCATGATTCGCATGGGAAGGTAAGTCGGTTGCTTTCAATTTGAATGCATTTGCCAGCCCGGATACCGGCCAGAGCAGGAGGAAGTGCTTCGGACGGGGAGTTCCGGGAATGCGATGCCAATGGCAATTTCGTTTTCGATGTCCCGCCTGCCGCTTCTGTTGAGCCGGGCCTGCGGGGACGCCGGTCTGGCGCTCATTTTTCGAGAACGACATCATGATTTTTCCCGTTTCAACTTTCCGCGCACCGGCCTGGAAGCCGCTCGCGCTCGCTGCCGCAATTTCTTCCATTTTTGTTTCTTCCGCGATTGCGCAAACCGACGACATCAAAACACTTGCGCCGGTGGTGGTGACGGCATCGCGGTTTGCCAACGACCCATCAGTCATGCCGATTGGCGCGACGGTTATTACGGCTGATGAGATTCGAGAATCAGGCGTTGAAAATGTTAACGAAGCCGTTCGCAAGATCGGCGGTGTGTACGGTCGCCAGAATTTATATGGCACGCCTGATTTCAGTCTGGACTTGCGCGGGTTTGGCATGAACAGCAATCAGAACATGGTGGTGCTGGTTGATGGTATCCGCATGTCTGAAAATGAACAGGCCGGGGCATTGTTGTCATCGATCCCGATCAACACCGTCGAGCGGATTGAAATCATTCGCGGCGGCAGCAGCGTGCTGTATGGCGACGGCGCAACCGGCGGTGTGATTCATATCATCACGAAACGAGGTGCGTTGAGCGGTATGCATGGATCGGTCACGGCGGAGTTTGGCCAGTTCAATCACCGTGCAGGACGCGCCTCGATCATGACAGGCAAGGATGGTTTCTCGCTCGATGCCCATGTCAGCAAGATGAAGTCAGACAATTACCGCGACCACAATGCGGTGATGCAGGAGAATTTCAGCGGTGGCATGCAATGGGCGTCAAAGGACGGCCGTGCTGGCCTGCGGGTTGATGCGGCGCGACAGGATTCTCAAATGCCGGGGCCGCTGACGCTGGCGCAATTCCATGCCAACCCCAGGCAGGTTCAACCGCTGTATGCGAGCGATTATGTCAACACCGATACCAACCGGGCAATCGCCTTTGTCGAGCGCCGCATCGGGGCATGGGAGGCGGCAGCGGATGTGTCGTATCGTGAAAAGACGGCGCAATCCCTTTTTTACGGATTTACAGCGGGAAATTCCAGAAGCCATCAGACTCAGTTTTCCCCGAGGCTGCGCAATGTCTCTGCCAGCGGCGGAGTGACCAATGAGTTCGTGGCGGGACTGGATTTCGCCAAGTGGAGCCGCGTTGTTGAAGACAGCAATCCATCCTCTGCTGATGCGACCCAAAAATCATGGGCGGTCTATGCGCGCGATGAGGTGAAATGGGGTAAGGCTCGCCTGGCGCTTGGGGCGCGTCATGAGGTGTTTGACAAAGATTCGGCCGGTTTTGACTGGCGTGGGCCGAGCGCCTATAACACAAAGCATTCGCTGAATGCCTGGGAAGTGCAAGGCAGTTATGCGGTCTCGCCGTTGTTGATGCTGTTTGCCAAGAGCGGGCAGAGCTATCGTGTCGCGAACGCAGACGATAATGCGTATACGCCATCCATGAATATGCCTTTGAAACCGCAGACATCGCACGACTATGAAGTTGGTGGCAGCATGGGGAGCATCGGGCGAAAATTGTCAGTGAAGTTGTTTCAGCATCGATTGAGGGATGAAATATTTTTTGACCCGGTATTTTTTAACAATGTTAATCTCGATCCGACCCGCCGTCAGGGTGTCGAGGTTGAAGCCAGCGCACGCATCGCTGCCGCCTGGATGTTGTCGGCAAATTGGCGGCACATGAGTGCAAAATTTACCGGCGGCCCCAATGCCGGGCGAGAAATTCCATTGGTTCCAATGAACACCGTTTCGGCCAGGTTGAACTGGCAGCCTGCTGATGGCCAGAGTGCATCCATTGGTGTGCAGTGGGTTGATGCGCAGCGATTTGACAATGATGCGGACAATACGAGCCCCAGAAAGATTCCGTCATATCTCACAATCGATGCGCGCTACGCGAAAAAGTTCGGCTCGTGGGAGCTTGCGATATCCGGAGAGAATCTGACGAATAAGCAATATTACAGTTATGCAATCAAGAGTTTGAATAATCTGAATTTCAATGTTTATCCGGATGCGGGGCGTCAATTGAAACTGACGGCGCGTTATGATTTTTAACCACCTGCCTTCATGTCGTGACTTGATACATTGAGCGCCTCGACTCAAACCGTGGGTTTTTCACCCCGCAGCAGCACGCGCATCGTCATTGGCGCATTGCTGTTGGCGGCACTCGCCTCGATTCTGCTGGCGTGCGTGCTCGGCTCGGTTGGTGTTCCGCTGAGCGAGCTGGCGCATGGCCTGGTGGAAATATTGCACGGCACGCCATCGACGATGGCGGCGGTGCTGCTGGAATTGCGGCTCGGTCGCGCGCTGGCAGCTTTTGTGACGGGCGCGGCGCTGGCACTGGCGGGTGTGATGATGCAGACGCTGTTGCGCAATCCGCTGGCCGATCCATTCGTGCTCGGTGTGTCTGGCGGGGCATCAGTTGGCGCACTGGCGGCAATGCTGCTGGCCAGCGCGGCCTGGGCAATTGAGGCGGGCGCATTCGCCGGCGCGATGCTGGTGGCTGTGCTGCTGTATTTGCTGGCGCGGCGTGACTTGCGCGGCAGCACGGCGGCCGAAGGACGATCATCGCTGTTGCTGCTGACCGGTGTGATCCTCGCGTCTGGTTGTAGCGCAATGGTGACGCTGATGCTGTCGGTCGCGCCGGATACCAGTCTGCGCGGCATGGTGTTCTGGCTGGTGGGCGATTTGTCCGGTGCACAGACAGAATGGTCGTCGTGGGTTGTGCTGGCGGTGTCGCTGGTGTTTGCATTGCGCGTGGCGCGATCGATCAATGTACTCGCGCTGCATGACGAGGCGGCAGCAACGCTGGGCGTGCGCGTAGGTGCATTGCGAAAGGGATTATTCCTGTGTGCAGCGCTGCTGACCGCCAGCGCAGTGACCGGCGCGGGCAGCATCGCCTTTGTCGGCCTGATCGTGCCGCATGCCTGCCGCTTCGCTTTCGGTCAGGATCACCGGATTCTGCTGCCGGCATCAACGCTGGCGGGCGGCACTTTCCTCCTGCTTGCAGACACGCTGGCGCGCAGCCTGCTGGCGCCGCAGCAATTGCCGGTCGGCGTGGTCACGGCCATGATTGGCGTGCCGGTGTTCCTGTTCCAGCTTCACCAATTGCATCGCAAATGATTCGCGCACAAAACCTTCGCCTGAAAAACGGCAACCGTTTGCTGGTGGATGCGCTCGACTGGCAGGCGCAGCCGGGCGAATGCTGGTGCGTGATTGGGCGCAATGGCGCGGGCAAGAGCACGCTCCTGCGTTCGTTGGCGGGCCTGCGCGACCCGGACGGTGGAACCGTTCTGCTGGAAGAGCGCAGCATCAAGGAATGGCCGTTGCTGCCGCTGGCGCGCACGCGCGCATTCCTGCCGCAGGCGCGCAGTGACGCGTTCGGCTATTGCGCCGTCGAGACGGTGCTGGCGGCGCGCCATCCGTATCATTCTGGCAGCCGCTGGGAGTCGGCCGACGATCATCAGACGGCGCTTCAGGCGATGCAGGCGATGGAAGTGGCGGACCTCGCGCACCGCGATGTCCGCACGCTCTCCGGCGGTGAGCGGCAGCGCGTCGCGATTGCTGCCCTGCTGGCGCAGGATGCGCCGCTGATGCTGCTGGATGAACCGGCCAACGCGCTCGATCTGGCGCATCAGGCCAGCGTGATGGCGCTGCTGTCGCAATTGTGTCGCGAGCGGCAAAAGACGGTTGTGATGGCGGGGCACGATCTGAACCTTGCGCACAATGTCGCCACCCACGCGCTGCTGCTCATGGGCGACGGGCAGTGGCGGGCGGGCAGGGCTGACGAAGTGATGACGGAGACGCTGCTGAGCCGCTGTCTCGGTCATCCGGTCGAGCGGGTGCTGCATCAGGGGCGCGTGCTGTATATTCCGGCAAACAAGGCCTGACGCATTTACTGTCGCTTCCTGTCGTTCCAGTGCAGGCTGGAGCCAAGGGAAAACCGGGGTTGGCAGTCGAATATCGTGAGCGACACTTCGACTCTGACCCTGAATTTTTCCGGCAGGATGGAATGACGCTACTTGAGCAATCAATATGACAAAACGGACGCGGATTATCGGGCTGATGCTGCTCGTTGCCACCAACGCTTTCGCCGCCATCAGCGTAGAGGACGATGTCGGCAATACGGTGTCGCTGGACAAGCCCGCGCAGCGCATCATCACGCTTGCGCCGCACACTATGGAGCTGGTTCATGAAGCGGGCGGGCTGAGCCGCATCGTCGGCAAGGGCAGCCACAGCCATTACCCGCCGACCGCGCGATTCATTCCGGAGATTGGCGACAACCGCCAGATCGATGTCGAGCGCGTGCTGGCGCTCAAGCCCGACTTGCTGGTGCTGTGGCGCTACGGCATTTCGCAACGCCAGATCGACCAGCTGAAGAAGTTCGGCATCCCGCTGTTCTTCAGCGATCCACGCAGGCTCGACGACATTCCCGACAGCATCGTGCGGCTGGGCAAACTGCTGGCGACGGAAAAGCGCGCCGATGAAGGGGCAAACAGGCTGCGCCACGCACTGGCCGAGCTGAAGGCGCAGTATGGGCAGCGGCCGGTGGTCAGGGTGTTCTATCAGGTGTCCGACCGACCGCTTTATACGCTGAACGACGAGCATGTCGTCGGCGAGGCGATCCGTCTGTGCGGCGGGGTCAATGTGTTTGGCGCGGCAAAAATGCTGGCACCGCAAATCAGCGTCGAAGCGGTGCTGGCGGCCAACCCGGACGCGATCATCCATACCAGTGTCGACAGGGATGGCGGCGGCCTGGCGGCATGGGAAAAGTATCCGGCCATGAAGGCGGTGCAGAACGGCAAGCTGTTCAGCCTGAACCCGGATTGGCTTGACAGGCCGGGGCCGCGCATGGTGGACGGGGTGCGGCTGCTGTGCCAGACGCTGGACAAGGCACGCTGATCTCCCAGAAACCTATACTCCCCTCCAGTGTTTTTGTTCCGGCGCGTCCATTATGCTTGAAAGTCTGATTTAGCCTGATACTCCAAGAAAAATGGTGTTTTAAAGGCCAGGATTGCCTGTTTTTTGTGCAAAATCGGCTTTGGGGAGGGCAGCAATGGCTCTCGATGCCGGTTTTGGATCAACTATTAACGCGGCGCGTTATTAGTTGGCGCCCTCATTTTCGTCTGATGTCGCACGCTTTGATGTTATATTGGCATCTTGCGTCAGTCGATCAGTCGGCCATTTTGTTTATCAACCGGGAGTAATGATGAAATTTCGCGCTTGTATTTTCATGTTGGCTTCAATTTTTTCCCTGAACATCGCCCACGCAGCAAGTAACGCGGACGAGATCTCGAAGTGCCTGTCTGACTCCACGACCGGAAAAGACCGGAAAGTTTTGGCACGATGGATATTTTCAGGCATGGCACAGCATCCCGAAATATCCGGAATGTCAAACATAACTCAGAGCGACAGAGAAGAGCTCGACAAGACTGCAGGCCAGCTTTACAACAGATTGCTGACGCAAGACTGCAGGAGTCAGGTCAGGGTAGCCATAAAGTCCAATGATCAAGCTGCCATTACTTCTGCGTTCGGGCATCTGGGCAGGCTCGCCATGCAGGAACTGACTTCAAACCCCAATGTTACGAAAGCTTTTGCGGGAGTGGCGAAATATGTCGATCAGACGAAACTGATGGAGATGCAAAAGTAGCGCTGGCCAGGAGCTTCAACGGAGGAGGTCAAGCCCGATGCCGCCAACTCGGCGCTTGGCAATTTGTTGCGGGCGTGATGTCCCTGACGGGCAGCGGCCCAAGTTCAAATGTTGACCCTTAATCAGCCATATTGTTGGTAAAACGAAATGCAAAGAAGCGCCCATGCAGTTCATAAATTGCACCCCTGATGCGCACGCTGCGCCGATCCTCGACATCTTCAACGAAGCCATCGCCAACTCGACGGCGCTGTACGACTACCAGCCGCGCACGCTCGAAAGCATGGTGGAGTGGTTCCGGATCAAGGAGGCAGGCAACTTCCCGGTCATTGGTGCGGTCGACGAGGACGGTCGACTGATGGGTTTTGCCAGCTACGGCACCTTCCGCGCCTGGCCGGCCTACAAGTACACGGTCGAGCATTCGGTGTATGTGCACCAGGATCACCGTGGCAAGGGCCTGGGCCGCGCGCTCATGCTGCGACTCATCGAGGCGGCCGCCGCGCAGCAGATCCTTGTGATGATCGGCGGGATCGATGTCGAAAACACCGGCAGCATCCGGCTGCACGAGGCGCTGGGTTTTGTCCACGCGGGAACCATCCGGCAGGCGGGATTCAAGTTCGGACGGTGGCTCGACCTGGCGTTCTATCAGCGGATACTTGACACGCCACCCCATCCGGTTGACGGCTAGTTTTTCTTCAAACCCGCCAATCTGCGCTGAGCGCTGACGCAATCGCGTTCAAACCTTCGAGCGCGCCCATCGCCAGGCCGACGGCGTGCCTGTTTGTGACTTCCGGCTCGCGTACATTGATGCGCACCAGGTGACCGCCGAGCCTGCGGATCACATTTTCGCTGAACAGGCGCACGGTCGGGATGGCGGTGCCCGCGCCGAGTTCAATCACAACCGGATTTTTCACGCTTGAGAGCCACTTGGCCTGCCGTCCGGCCTGCGCTTCCTGCCGTGACGGTATCCAGTTCCAGTCGCCGAACATCAGCACATTGGGGCGCGCCATGCTGCCGCACTGCCGACAGAGCGGTGCGGTGTTGCGCAGCAGGCAGGCGTCTTCATCGACGAGCGGCTCGAAGCCGTCCGCGCTCCATATTTCGCCGCAGCAGGGCTCCATGCATTGCAGGTGGTGGATGGAGCCGTGGCACTCGTTAACGCGCGCCGGGTTGAAACCGGCGATCTGGAACTGGCCATCGACATTGCTGGTGAACACGCTGACGCCGTTTCGCATTTTCTCGCCCCAGTGTTTCAGCAGCGCGAAGCCATGGTGCGGCACTGTGCGGCGGTAGAGCGCGAGGCGGTGGCCGTAAAACCCCCAGGCGAGCGCGGGGTTGGCGGCGAAGGCGGAAGGCGAGGCAATGCTGGTGAAATTGATGCGCGCGTTGCCTAGCGCGGGATAGGCTTTCCAGAAGCCCTCGTTGCCGCGAAAATCCGGCAGGCCGGAATCAACGCCCATTCCGGCTCCGGCCGTGACGATCAATGCGTCGGCATCGGCGATGAGGGTGGCGGCGTGGACGATATTTTTTCGAGCGTCAGGCGACATGGCTGTTTTCCGGCGGTGATGGTTGCGGTTAATGTTAACGGCAAGTACCGCAAATGCAAAATTTACTTTCCGGTTTTCATTCCCAGCCGCCGCGCCAGCTTGTGCAGGTTGCTGGGATCGATCTCGAGCATCCTCGCCGCTTCCGCCCAGTTGTTACTGCCGCGCTCGAGCGCAGCGCGGATCATCTGGCGCTGGCAGTGGTCGAGTGCTGTTTTCATCGATGGCAGCGATTCACCACTGGCGATCCCCGGCATGGCGTCGGCATGCGCGGAAGGCGTTGGCATGGGTGTGTCAAGGGCGAGCAGCTCCGGCTCCAGCGACACGATATCGGTGTGTCTTGCGCCGCGGCTGACAGCGCGCAATGCGGCACGGCTGATCACATGTTCCAGTTCGCGCACATTGCCGGGCCAGTCGTAAGCCAGCAGCATCTGTTCGGATGCGGGTGACAGGCGCAGGCTGCGCAGGCCAAGGCGTGTGCGATTGAGTTCGAGAAAATTGCCCGCGATCTCCAGCACATCGTTGTCGCGTTCGCGCAATGGTGGAATTTGCACCGGATAGACCGACAGGCGGTGGTAGAGGTCGGTGCGGAAAGCGCCATCCTTCACGCTCTCGCGCAGCAGCCGGTTGGTTGCGGCGATCACGCGCACATTCACGCGTAGCGTCTGGTCGGAACCCAGGCGCTGGATTTCGCCATTCTGCAACACGCGCAGCAGCTTGGCCTGTATCGACAACGGCAGTTCGCCGACTTCGTCGAGGAACAGCGTGCCGCCATCGGCAGCATCGAAGCGGCCGGGGCGATCCGTGGTCGCGCCGGAAAACGCGCCCTTCACATGGCCGAACAGTTCGCTTTCGGCGAGTGATTCCGGCAGCGCGGCGCAATTCACCTGCACCAGCGGCGCCGTTCTGCGGCGTGAATGAAAATGCAGGCGGCGCGCGAACAGTTCCTTGCCGACGCCGGTTTCGCCCATCAGCAGCACCGGCAGTTCGGAGTCGGCGACCACATCGAGTTCGTGCAGCAGGCGGCGCAGTACGGGACTGTGGCCGATGATTTCGCCCTCGCCGCGCGAACGGGTCGGGTCGGCGTCGGTCTCGACCAGACCGGCGCGCAGGCTGGTGATTTCCTGTTCGAGTTGCGTCATGCGAATCGCGGAAGACACCAGCAGCACCAGTCGCTGCAATTCCATGCGCGCATCGTCGTCGAACGCATCCGTGTGCAGCGCATCCAGCGTCAGCGCGCCCCAGAGCTGCCCTTCGACAAACAGGCTGATGCCCATGCAGTCGTGCACCGGCAGGGGGTGGCCAAGCTGATTGTCGAGCAGGCCATCATAGGGGTCGGGCAACGAGTTGCCCGGTTCGAAACGAACCGGTGCGCGGCTGGCCAGAATCGCGGCAAGGCGCGGATGCTGCGCCACTTCAAAGCGCCTTCCCAGCGCCTCCCGTGCCAGCCCCTCAGCCGCCACCGGGCGCAGCGCGCTGCCTTCCAGTTTTAGCAGTGCGACAGCACCGCCGCCGAATTGCTCACGAATGCCGGCGACCAGCCTTTGCAGGCGGATACCGTGCGGCAGGCGGTTGGCCAAGTCCGCCAGTATGCTTGCTTCCATCATGTACTTATTACCTTCTGGGTGGTTAATCTCACCTTTTGGTGTCGCGGTAAATATTACCATTAATTCAGAAAATCAATATACTTCAATGGCTTGTGCGCTGGCATGCGATTTGCGGTAAGGTTTGCATTATTTGCTTTCAATCGAAGGGGGCTTCATGGAATTGCTGGAACAAACCGTTGCTGACATTGCTTGCGGCATCCCGGGCGCGACGCGCGTTTTTCATCAGCACAAGCTGGATTTTTGTTGCGGCGGGGGACATAGCTTAAGAGAAGCCATTGCGAAGCGCGGCGTCGAGCCAGCGGTCGTGATCGCCGAGCTAAAACGCCTGAATGCGCAACCTGAGGCAGAGAGCGACTGGCGTCAGGCTACACCTGGAAAGTTAATTGAACACATCCGGAGTAACTTTCACGACATGCACCGCGAGCAGTTGCCGGAATTGTTACGGCTGGCGCGGCGCGTGGAGGCAGTCCACGGTGACAAGCCGACCTGCCCGATCGGATTGGCCGATCATATGGCTTTTTTCGAGCAGGATCTTGAAAGTCACATGATGAAAGAGGAGCAGATCCTGTTTCCGATGATTCAGCGAGGCTTGTATATGCAGTCGCTTCCGCCGATCGCTCGTATGAGGCAGGAGCATAACCAGCACAGCGATTTGCTGAACAAGCTGGATCAGTTGACCCATGACATTACGCCGCCGCCGGATGCTTGCAACACCTGGCGCGCCCTGTATGCCGGTCTGACCAAGCTTCGTGAGGAGTTGATGCAGCACATTCACCTGGAAAACAATGTGCTGTTCCCGATGGTTGAGACGCTCGCAGGTGGCGTGTCGACGACGGGCGATGCGGGTTGTTCGGTGTGCAGTGCATGAAGTTAGGGTGAACACGCCCTAAAAACGCCGCCGAAGAAGTGCGTGAACACGCCCTGGCAAAGGTGGCCACTCGAAGCGCGGCTGAAGGACATCAAGGAGGCATCCTAGCGGTTTGTGCAATCGGCAAACATCGGTAGTTGTTCTTCGAGAAGATCGGGAGCCGCTATGCCCGCCAGGCTTTCAAGTCGCAGCGTTTCGCCGATGGCCGGTATGTTCAGTCGGTTTTCCGGCAGGCCTGCCTGCTCCCAGGCAGCGCGAAGTACGCGTGGCGGTTCGTCCAGCGGTTCGTCAGACAGCTTGAATGTGCCCCAGTGCATGGCGACGAACTGCCTTGCCCTGAGCGCCACGAACGCGCGCACCGCCTCGTCTGGCGCGATGTGCTGCCGTGCCATGAACCAGCGCGGCGCATAGGCGCCAATCGGCAATATTGCTGCGTGGATTTCGCCAAAGCGCTCGCCGATCATCCCGAACCCGTCAAACCAGCCGCTGTCGCCCGAATGATAGATGCGCACCCCACCTCGCTCCAGCACGAATCCGCCCCACCAACTGGTGTTGATGTCAAACAGGTTTCGTCGGCTCCAGTGTTCGGCAGGGACGAACGAGATGTTCACGCCCTCGAGTTCCTGCTGCTGCCACCACGCCATCTCGACGATGCGGCGCATGCCGGCGCGCTTGAACCATTTGCCCAGTCCATGCGGCACGACATAGAGCGGATCGGGGCCGAGCCGCTTCAGCGTGGCAGTATCCATGTGGTCGCGGTGACTGTGCGTGATCAGCACCAGATCGATTTTCGGCAGCGCCGGCCAGTCGAGCCCAGGCGGAACATTGCGCCTGACCCAGCCCAGCCTGGGCGACATCACCGGATCGATCAGTGCGTTCGTGCCGCCGAGCTGCACAAGGAACGAGGCCTGTCCGATCCAGGTAAGGGTGTCCTGCGCGGCGTCGCGTAGCGCCTGGCCATCGTTATGCACGAAGGGGACGGGCACGCCGGTGGCAGGGTGATTTGGCTGCCTTTCATTGTGCAGGCCCAGCAGCCATTTCAGGATGCGCCAAGTCTCCGGCTTACGGAAATTACCCTTCAGGTTGGCAAAAGGCATGCTCAAGACGGTTTTGGCCGAGGCGGCGCTAATCGGAGGTGTTCCTGGCGGCTGCTTCTGCCGAGATTTTGGCGTTGTGCACGGCCATCCTGTCGTCTCGCTCGCGCAGAAGCCAGTACACCGCACCCAGCGCCAGGGTTGCGCCGCCAAGTGCGGCAATTTTTTCATAGCTGGTTTCTGCCGGGTCGAGAATGATGAATTTGCGTGCCAGTGCGAGCAATCCGATCAGCAGCACGGTTTTCACCTGGACCAAACTGTCGCCGCGCACCGCCATGCGGACGACGGAATGCAGGAACTCCATCGCGATCAGCAGTGTCATGATCATGCCGAATACGGCCTGGAACACCACATGGTCCAGCGGGTTGATTGCGTTTATCAGGAGCATGGTGACGATGGTGCGGATCACCTGGAGCAACGAAATGACAATGATGACAGCGATCGCAACACTCAGAATCAGGGCGATAATTTTCTCGAATCGCTCGTGGAGCGCCATCGGCTTCCAGTAAAGTCTGAAGATGGCCTTGAGGCGGTTTTCCGTCAGCTTCGAATTATTTTCCATGTTTGCCTGTTGCAAGGAGAGGGCGTGGCCGGGTGGCGTCAAGCTCCATCCCATTATATGGGGCTCGGTTGGCGCACTTCAAGCGATTCCGTCGCATCTGTCGGTTTTAGGGTTGGTGCTGGGCAGGTCATCATGCGGAAACATTTACGGGGTCTTGAAATTTTCCCGGCCGCTCCCACTTCCGGTTTATCGGTGAGTTGTTACCGTTTGACCTGACAAGAAGGAGGACATTTTATGTATCGATCTTTGTTTTCCCGCGACATATTCGCGGAGATGGATCGCCTGCAACAGGAAATGAAGCAGGCGTTCAATTTGTCACCCAGCATCCGTGGTTTTGCGCGCGGGGGATTTCCCGCCATGAATGTCGGCCATACGCCGCAATCGATCGAGGTATACGCGTTTGCGCCCGGCATGGACCCGGCAAGCATCGAGGTGAACATCGAGCGGGGCGTGCTGACCATCGCGGGCGAGCGCAAGAGCGATTTGCCCGGCAAGGAGGAAAAAACGGCTGTTCATATCGACGAGCGCTTTGCCGGCCGTTTCCGTCGAGTGGTCTCGTTGCCGGACGACGCCGACAGCGCTTTTGTCGAAGCGAAGTATCGCGACGGCGTTCTGCATATCAGCATCAAGCGCCGCGAAGCTGCGCAGCCGCGCCGCATCAGCATTCAGTAAGCGAGGAGGAATGATCATGAATAACAGTTGTTGTGCAATGCCAAAACCATCCCGGGCATCGGGTGAAACCCAGGCCATGCTGCCGCCGGTGAATGTGACCGAAGACAGCGTCGGCATCATGCTGATAGCGGACATGCCCGGCGTACCCAAGGACAAGCTTTCGCTGCAGGTCGAGGCCGATACGCTGACTATTGAGGGCGAAGTCAGCATCGAAACACCGCTTGGCATGGATGCGACCCATGTCGATGTCAGTCTGCCGCGTTACCGCCGTGTGTTCACGCTTTCGAAGGAGCTGGATGCCGACAAGGTGACAGCCGAGTTCAATCAGGGTGTGCTGAAGTTGCGCATCCCCAAAGCCGAGCACGCTCAGCCGCGCAAGGTCGAGATCAAGGTGTCATAAGGTCTGAATTTGTAGTTCCCTAAACTTCCTACCTTTGAGCCAGCCTTCGGGCTGGCCTTTTTTTGGCGCGCCTCTGACAACCAAAAAACGAAATGTTTGCAAATGAGGGGGAGTCCGTATGCAGAAGCCCGGAAGAAGCATTTGCACGCGGCTTGAACAGAATACCTAACCGAGGAATTCGCTTGCCGAAACGATTTGTCCGGCAGATGCGCAGTCATAGCCTGGCAAATCGTTGAGGATCTTGCGCCATGGATCGCCTTTCAGCGTTGCGATCAACTTTCTGATTGCCGGTTGATGCAGCGTGTTGTTCAGGCAGGCAAAATAGTATTGCTCGCGCATGAGGGGGATGAAATCCAGGCCGAATTGCGCCGAGGCAGCCTGAATGCCGAAACCGGCATCAGCCTGCCCGCACGAGACCGCAGCGGCAACAGCCAGATGTGTGGTTTCGACCTGATCGGAGCCGTTAACCAGCGCGGGATCAATCCCTTCCTTCATCAGCAATTGATCTACGGCCAGTCTTGTTCCGGAGCCTTTTTCCCGATTGACAAAGCGGATGTCAGCCCTTTTCAAGTCCTTTATCCCTTGCATATGTTTTGGGTTGCCGGCACGCACCATCAAACCTTGCTGCCGAACCAAAAAGCGGATCAGGCTGTGCCGGTCCGGCCTGAGCAGCTTTTTGAACGATTTAATCGTCATGGCGCTGGGCTTGTCGACAAGCTCGACATGAAACCCAGCCAGCAGGCATTCGCCTCTGGCAAGTGTCGAGAGGGCAGTCAGGCTGCCCTCGAAGCGCAGGTTCAGATACAAGCCCGCATTGTCTGCCAGATAACCCTTGAGTCGATTCAGCGCCATGTCATGGCTGGCATTCAGCGAGATCACATGAACATTTTCATCGAACGCGAGGGCAAATTCGCGCTCCATTTCGCCGACCAAGTTGTCGATTTGCGGCAGCACGCGCGCCTTGGCGCGCTGCTCGGCAAACAGTAATTTCTCGCCGAATGCGGTCAGTCTGGCGCGCTCCCCCTTTTTCCAGAGGATCAGTTCGGCCCCCATTGCGGCTTCCCATTTTTTGAGCGCGCCCCAGACATGGCGGTAAGAAAACCCTGTCTCTTGCGCAGCTTTCGAGATGGATCCGGTGAGATGGATCGCAGCAAGCAGACTGAACATCGGATTATCCAGCTGCTTTTTCCTGTTGGCCCTATCTGTGAAAGTGTAGTCAAGCTTGATGTGCAACATAGGAACGATGCTTCATATAGGAGAGTGACGGAGCAGAGCGTAACATAGCAACCTGGTGATTGGGGGGCAGTGTTCTGCTGCGCAATAAGGAAATTAACTATATGGCCAATTTCAAGAAAGCTATCGGCACGATGGGATTGCTTTTAGTGCTGACGGCGCCCGTCTTTGCGCAGGGCGTGATCAGGCTTTCAACAACGACCAGCACAGAAAACGCCGGGTTACTGAAGCATCTGCTGCCGACATTTGAGGCCCAGGCCGGCAACAAGGTGCATGTCATTTCAGTTGGAACGGGCAAGGCGCTGGAATTGGCCAAGAACGGCGATGTCGATGTGACGCTGGTGCATGCGCGTGCTTCGGAAGATAAATTCGTGGCTGAAGGGCACGGGGTCAACCGGCGGGATGTGATGTACAACGACTTCATCCTTGTCGGCCCGGATGGCGATCCTGCAAAAATCAAGGGCAGTCGACATGTTATCGATGCAATGCAAAAGATAGTGCAAAGCCGCTCTCGTTTCATTTCCCGTGGCGACAATTCAGGCACCGACCAGATGGAAAGAGCATACTGGAAAGAGGCGGGCGCGAAGCCGCAGGGCGGCGCTTATGTTTCCGCCGGTCTGGGCATGGGCGAAGTGCTGACAATGGCAGCGCAAATGCAGGCTTACACATTGACTGACCGCGCAACCTACGGCGCTTACCGTGCCAAGACGGGCCTGGTGGTGCTGGTCGAGGGCGACCCGAAGATGTTCAACCCTTACGGCATCATCGCGGTCAATCCGGCCAGGCACAAGGACATCAATTACAAAGGGGCCATGCAATTGATCGACTGGATAACCTCAGCGGAAGGTCAGCGCATAATCGCGGGATTCAAGGTTGACGGTCAGCAATTGTTCTTCTCATCGGCAAAGCCAGCCAACCGCTAATGGCATGCATGGAGGCTTTTATCCAAGTCCATAAACGACGATCATGAGTTTGACCGCATCTATTCAAGAAGCCTTCACGCTGCTTTTTACGGGTGACCCCGATCTCTGGTTAATTATCTGGATATCGATGAAAACATCGCTTTTGAGCCTGGCTATCGCCACGCCCATGGCAGTGCTTGCGGGATACCTGATGGGATCACAGCGATTTTTTGGACGCCGTGTCGCCATCTGGCTGACTCAGGTTTCGCTCTCTTTTCCGACTGTGATGATCGGGCTGGTGTTATACCTGCTGCTGTCCCGTCAAGGGCCACTGGGGGGACTGAACTGGCTATTCACGCAGTCGGGTATTATCGCGGGGCAGGTTCTGATCGGCCTGCCGGTACTGACGGCGTTCACCTTGGCGTCAGTTCAGGCAGCCGACCCACGAGTCGCGGAAACGGCAGCCACTCTGGGCGCCTCTCGCCAGCGCATAATGTTCACCGTCCTGCATGAGGTTCGGTTTGGTGTGCTGGCGGCCGTCATTACCGGTTTCGGAAGAGTTATCGCTGAAGTCGGTTGCGCACTGATGGTCGGCGGCAACATCGCAGAACAGACGCGGACCATCACGACGGCCATCGCGCTGGAAACCAGCAAGGGAGAGTTTTCCCGAGGCATCGCACTGGGCATCCTGCTGATCGTGCTGGCGCTAGTCATCAATGCCGCGCTAATGCTGCTGCAGGGCAAGGCACATATATCGGGAGCCGCACATTGATTCCTCTGTTACATATGCGAGGGCTGAAAAAGGACTTTGGCGGACGCAAGCTGCTGGATATAGCAGAGTTCGTCATCGAACCGGCCAGCGCCTATGTCCTCGCCGGTCCCAACGGCTCCGGCAAAACTACCTTGCTGCGCATCATAGGTGGACTGGAACAGGCCGTAGTTGGTGAAGCGAAATTTATGGGGCTGCCGGTCAGGCTGTCACCCTATCCGAGGATGCTGCGCAACGCGATCGTTTATGTGCATCAGCACCCCATACTGTTTTCATCGAGTGTCGAAAGTAATATCGGTTATGGCTTGCGGGCGCACGGGTTGCCGGCCAAATCCATACAACACCAGGTAGAAGAAGTAATGGAGTGGGCTGGCGTCGCCCATCTGCGAGATCATGATCCGGCCAATCTTTCTGGCGGCGAAAAGCAGCGCGTGGCTCTGGCCCGGGCCAAAATACTAAAGCCCAGGTTATTGCTGCTGGACGAGCCTACTTCAAGCCTGGATGACGCCGCAAAGGCGCAGGTGGTCGCCCTGATTCCTGCCTTTGTCCACGAGGGCAGCAGCATCTTGATGGTATCGCACGACCATCACATGATTGATCTGTCCGGCGTTACGCAGATGGAATTAAAAAGCGGCAAGATTGAATGGCCTGCCGCTTCTCTGGCCCGACTCCGCGCCTGACGCATGCCATGCTCGGCTCTTCCTCGGGCCAGGCTTTATCCTTTCAGCTTTAACGCGATGCGTGCCACATGCGCGCCCTGATAGCGGGCGCCGGAAAGCTCGTTTTCACTGGGCATTCGCTCACCCTGTCCGCCGGTTATGGTCGATGCGCCGTAGGGCGAGCCACCCGTGAGTTCCGCAATACCCATCTGCCCGGCAAAGGCATAAGGCAAGCCAACGATGACCATGCCATGATGCAGCAGCGTGACATGAAAGCTGAGGATGGTTGACTCCTGGCCGCCGTGCTGCGTTGCGGAGCTGGTGAAGACGCTGCCGACCTTGCCGACCAGTGCGCCGGACGCCCAAAGCCCGCCAGTGGCATCCAGGAACTGGCGCATCTGACCGCACATGTTTCCGAAACGGGTTGGCGTTCCAAAAATAATGGCATCGGCACTGGTCAGGTCATCAACCGTCACAACCGGAATATGCTCCATGCTTTTCTGGGCGTCCAGCGCGCCCATCTTGCCGAGAATTTCCGGCGACAGCGTCTCAGGCACCCGCTTGATAATGACTTCACAACCGGGAATTTCGCGCACGCCTGCGGCAACCGCTTCAGCCATTTTGTAGATGTGGCCGTACATGCTGTAGTAAACGATCAGAACTTTCATGGTTTCCTCCTTTGTTAAACTTCAATGTGCCGGGCTGGCCAAATTTTACGGACATGATTGTCAAATTGGTCAGTTGTTCCGTTTTCAGATTACTGTTCGTGAGCATTCAGGCCGCGAGATCGAACACCAGTATCTCGGCGTCCTTACCGTTGGACAGGGTGATTTGGCTTTCGCCTTCCAGCATGGCGGCGTCCCCCGTGCTGAGGCACTGTCCATTAATGTCGATAGCGCCGCGAGCAAGATGCACATACGCTTTGCGGGCAGGATCAAGAGCCAGCTCCGCGCGCTCATCGCCATCAAACAAACCGGCGTACATCGCAGCATCAGCGTGAATGACAACCGAGTCCTGCGCTCCGTCCGGCGATGCCACAAGACGAAGTCTGCCGCGCTTCTGGGCAGCTGGAATGGTTTTCTGCTCGTAGCCCGGCTCGATCCCGGTCGCGTTCGGCAAAATCCATATCTGCAGAAGGTGAGTGGTCTGCTCTTTCGCATGGTTGAACTCGCTGTGCATCACGCCAGAACCCGCGCTCATGCGCTGCACATCACCCGGCGGAATGCCTTTGACATTGCCCATGCTGTCCTGATGCGCCAGCTCTCCCGACAGGACATAACTGATGATCTCCATGTCGCGGTGGCCGTGTTTGCCAAAGCCAGCCCCGGGCGCAACGAAGTCTTCGTTGATGACGCGCAGGTTTCCCCATCCCATGTGTGATGGGTCGTAATAATCGGCAAAGGAAAATGAGTGGTAGCTTTTCAGCCACCCATGGTCTGCGTAGCCGCGGTCTTGTGATTTGCGAAGGGTAAGCATGATTTCATCTCCTTGTCGCTTGCAAAGCGAAGCAGTTGCAGCCCAAACGCCGAGGCTAGAACTTAGCACACAACTTCGCAATGCGCTTTTGGGCGCTTTCCGGACATCATGTACGGAACACGCACGCATCCATCGCCAGCACGCCTCGTTCCAGCGCGCTGTAAATCCATTCCGCCTTTGCCTTGCTTCCGCCTGCGCCGAGCGCAAAAAACAGGGGCAGGAAATGCTCCTCGGTCGGATGCGCACGCACCGCGTGCGGCGCGCGGTTGCGGTAGTCGAACAGCGCTTCATGTTCACCCGCGGCGATGCGCTCATGCACCCATGACTGGAATTCTTTTGCGTACGGTTCGTGTTTCGCGTCATGGGCGCGCTGCATCCAGTCGCGCAGGTTGTGCGTCATATGTCCCGATCCCAGCAGCAGAACGCCCTCGCCGGAAAGCGGGGACAGCGCTTGGCCCAGTTCGTAGTGATGTCGAGGGCCGAGTTCAGGTTGCACCGACAACTCCACGACCGGCACATTGGCTTCTGGGTAGAGGTGCAGCAGCGGTGACCAGGCGCCGTGATCGAGGCCTCGCAAGCCATCGACTCCGGCGGTGAATCCGGCGTCACCCAGCAGCGCACGGGCGCGGTTGGCGACTTCGCGCGAACCGGGTGCGGGGTACTGTACCCGGTAGAGTGCTTCGGGAAAGCCGCCAAAGTCATGAATGGTTTCCGGTTGCGCCGCTCCGGTCAGCATCGGCAGCTCGGTTTCCCAGTGCGCCGATGACACCAGTATGGCTTTTGGGCGTGGCAGGGTTTTTCCGAGTTGCGCCCAGGCTTCGGCGGCTGCGCCGCCTGCCATGGCATGCATTGGCGATCCGTGTGAGATGAAGATGCTGGAAAGGTTGTTCATATCAATATTTTTTCTGTTAGCCAATGCTTGTGGCTGAAGTCATGTTTTAATTGTATGCATGTTTTAAATCGGGATAAAGTGCAAAGATGATGATATATTGTCCCTAAAAACAGGATAATGGCTCGATATGGACATATTTGTTTCACTCAAGTCATATGCGCAAGTCGTGGAGTTGGGCAGTTTTGCCCGTGCGGCGGAACGCCTGTCCCTGTCCACGACCGCCATTTCGAAGCATGTGGCCGATCTGGAAGCGCACCTGCAAACCCGTCTGCTGAACCGTACCACGCGCAAGCTGAGCCTGACCGAAAGCGGGCAGGCATTTTATGGCCGGTGCGTGCAATTGCTGCACGATCTGGAAGAGGCAGAACAGGAAGTGGCCGGTGCGACCGGCGCACCTCGTGGCACGCTGCGGTTGACGGCATCGGTCAATTTCGGCGTGCGTGAAATTGCCCCCGCGATGGCCGAGTTTGCGGTGCGCTATCCCGAACTGAAGTTCGATGTGCAGTTGTCAGACCGCATTGTCGATTTGGTCGAGGAGGGGTTCGACCTGGCGATTCGTATCGGCCGCCCCGGTTCGGAAAATCTGGTGGCACGCCGTCTGGGTGAAATCCGGATGGTTTTGTGTGCTTCCCCGTCCTATCTTGCTCGGCACGGAACGCCACAGACGGCGGACGATCTCGCGCATCACAATTGTCTGACTTACGAATACAGTTCGCCACGGGCGCAATGGCGTCTGCACGATGCGGACGGTCGTGAGCATCTGGTGCAGGTTTCCGGCAGCGTTCATTCGAACAACGGCGACTTGCTGGCAGAGGCGGCGGTGCAGGGAAGCGGGATTGTGTTGCAGCCGGAATTCATCGTCGGCGAACATTTGCGCGCCGGTCGCCTCGTGCCGATGCTGCCGGATCTTCGGGCGCTGCCGTTGCCGATTTATGCGGTGTATCCCAGCCGCAAGCACCTGTCGGCCAAAGTGCGGATGTTCGCTGATTTTCTGCTGGCGCGCTTTAGCTTGAATGCAGTTTGACTTACATCATGATCGAAGAATGTCACGCCCTGACAATAAGGTGTGCTTCAACCCTGACGGAGGTAAATCATGGCGATAGGCTTTTACTGCAACCGCGAGGTGGTGATAACCGGGCCTGAGACGACAGTGTATGAAGCGGCGCAACTGATGCGCACGCACCATGTCGGCACCCTGATCATCGCTGAAAAAGAAGATAGCCTCACGCGCCCGATTGGCATCGTGACGGATCGCGATCTGGTGCTGGGCGTGATGGCGCCCGGACTCAAACCTGAATTGATCCTGGTCTCCGACATCATGGCCGAAAAACTGCACACCGTGCGCGAGGAAGAAAGCCTGGTCGAAACCATTCGCATCATGCGCGGGCACGGCATCCGCCGGATACCCGTGGTAGATCGGCAGGGCACGCTGCAAGGCATCGTGTCGCTGGATGATCTGGTGGTGCTGCTGGCGGAGGAAATGGGCGAACTGTCCAAGCTCATCGCCAACCAGAAGGCGCGCGAAATCAGTTCGCGGCGTTAGATGCCGTCGGGGGGTGCCCCGCTTTCATGTACTGGCAGGCCGCTCGGAGGGTCACATCGAGCGGCCTGTCTGCGTTCTGATGTGAGTTGCAGAAATTCCGGGTTTTCCGGTTAGAATCGTCGTTTTATTTTTTCGATTCCATATTATTACGGAGAACAGGAAACAATGTCGGAACTCAGCTTTCCCTTTGACAGAAAGATGCCGGATCTCGGCGCGACCATGGCGGTCGCCCCCGGCGTGTTGTGGCTGCGCATGCCGCTTCCGTTTGCGCTCAATCATGTAAATCTCTGGTTGCTGGCCGACGGTGATGGCTGGTGCGCGGTCGATACCGGCCTGACCTGGGATCCGATCAAGGAAATCTGGGACAAGTTGCTGCCATCGTATCCGCTCAAGCGCCAGATCGTCACGCACTACCACCCGGATCATATCGGTCTCGCGGGCTGGCTGGAGCAAAAGACCGGTGCGCCGATGTGGACTACGCAGGGCGAATACACCGGCGCGCTGTCGTTCGCCGAGGAAGCCGGCAATTACTCGGTTGACGCGATGCTGGAAATGTTCCGCCATCATGGACTGGATCGCAAGCGCCTCGATGCGCTCAAGATGCGCGCCAATGTCTACCGTCAGGGTTTCCCGATCATCCCGCCGACTTACCGCCGCCTGTTCGACAATCAGACCTTCAGGGTGGGCGACCACGACTGGCGCGTGATCATCGGTTACGGGCATGCGATGGAGCACATCGCGATGTATTCCGCATCGCTCAAGGTGCTGATTTCCGGCGACATGCTGCTGCCGAGCATCTCGACCAACATTCCGGTGATCGCCGCCAACCCGCTGGGCAACCCGCTACAATACTTCCTCGATTCGCTCCAGCGCTTCCGCGACCTGCCGGAAGACACGCTGGTGCTGCCGTCGCACGGCCGCCCGTTCCGGGGCATCAACCTCCGCATCGATCAACTCGAGGAGCATCACAGGAACCGCTGCAATGTATTGCTGGCGGCGGCGCCGTCGCCCAAGACCGCGTGCGAACTGCTGCCCGCGCTGTTCGACCGCGATGTGACCGACACCCACCAGTCCATGTTCGCGATGAGCGAAACCATTGCGCACCTGAACTACCTGGAAGAGCAGGGCAGGCTGAGGCGCGAGGTGGGTGCCGAGGACGGCATCGCGCGCTTTGTGGCAGTTTGATTCGCAGCGGAAATGACGCTTTTCCCTTCCCCCTGCGAGGCGGGAAGGTTGACGAAGTAGGTTGGCGCTGAGCGACGCGAAACCCAAAAACAGCGCAGCGTTACACTGCAATGCTGGCCTTTCTGCGGCAGCCCGACCTACTCGTCTGTTGTCCTGCGCCACCTCTGCGAAGGGAGTCGAAAAATCTTATACTCTCCTAGAGTAATATTTTTCCGGCGCACCCGATATGGTTAAGCTCAATATTTTGCCATATACTCCCTGAATATGTGCTCATAAACAGGCTAAAAGCGCCTGTTTTTTTGTGCAATATTGGCTTTATGGAGGCCAAAAGCGGTTCAAAGCAACGGGTTCAGACCCGCTATTAACGCGACGCGTTATTAGTGTTCTCTCCCGCAAGTGGCGGGGTTGGGCGGCATGGATTAAATCAGGCGCTCCCTATATACTCGTACTCACCTTTAACCCCCTCTCCATCGCCCAATGAAATCGCTCGCCGATTTGCGCAAAACCTATGCACGGGAATCGCTGACAGAGTCTGCGGTCGATCCCGATCCGATTATCCAGTTCAGGACATGGATGAACGAGGCATTGGATGCAGAGCTGCCGGAGCCGAACGCGATGACGGTGGCGACCGTGGGCGCGGACGGCAAGCCATCGGCTCGCGTCCTGTTGATCAAGGGTGTGGATCAGCGCGGCTTCGTGTTCTTCACCAATTACGAGAGCCACAAGGGTCGTGACCTGGAAGCCAACCCGCATGCTTCGCTGGTCTTTTACTGGATCGAACTGGAGCGGCAGGTGCGCATTGACGGGCGCGTCGAGAAACTGCCGGAGGAGGAAAGCGACGGGTATTTTGACTCGCGCCCGCTGGATTCGCGCATCGGTGCCTGGGCATCCAATCAGAGCCGGGAATTGTCCAGCCGTCTGGCACTTGTCGCCAATGCCGCGAAATACGCCGCCCGCTATGCAATGAATCCGCCGCGACCGCCGCACTGGGGCGGGTATGTCGTCATTCCCGAGGCCATCGAGTTCTGGCAGGGGCGGCCATCCCGGCTGCACGACCGTATCCTCTATACCTGCCAGCCGGACGGTAGCTGGAAAATTGTCAGGCTGGCGCCTTAGCGGAATTCTGGGAATTCGAGGTTCAAAAATTCGGGGCCCAAAAATTTGGGGTCAAAATTTGGGGTCGGAGTAATTTACGCTGCGCGTAAAAAAACTGCCGACCCGACATTTAAAACGGCCGACCCGACATTTAAAACGGCCTCACCCACACCGGCCGCAGTTTGGCCGCTTGCGGCACGACAATCGCCAGGTCGATCTGGTCCAGCAATTTCTGCTTGTCCTTGCCCAGCACACCTTTGAGCACAAGCTGGTTGGACGCGTGATCGCTCCTGAATATCGTGGACTTCAATTCCAGTGCGCCCATCAGTTGGCGAATCTCGCGAAACCGCTCGTGCTGGTCCATTTCCTCGTACTGTCCGCCAAAACCTTCCTGGAATCGTGCTGTTCCGTGCGGGTGGTTGATGACCAGGGTTGCCAGATACTCTGGCTGGGTCTTGTTCACCAGCAGCGCGGAGTTGAGCGCGTGCTGTTCGGAAAAGCGCCTGCCGCCCACCCCGTTGATCAGCATGACCGAGCGTTTGATTCCTGCTTCCCCCAGCCTGTTGAGCGCATCGACTGTGCCGTCATGGGTTTCACCCTTGTTGATGCTCTTCAGGACGAAGTCGTCGCCCGATTCAGCGCCCAGGTAAACCAGATCCAGTCCGGCTTCGTGCAGGGCTTTCAGATCCGCCACTGACTTTCCGGTCACATTGTTGGGCGAGCAGTAGGACGACACCCGCGACACGCCGGGCAAATGTTCGCGGATTGCGTTGAGAATGTTTAGCAGGCGCCGGTTGGACAGGGCTATCGCATCACCGTCGGCCAGGAACACCCGGCGCACACCCTGAAGGTGGCGACCGGCCCATTCGATTTCCTTAAACACTTCTTCCTCTGGCTTGACGGCAAAGCGCTTCTGCGGCTGGGTGTACATGTCGCAATAGGTGCACTTGTTCCAGCTGCAGCCATTGGTGACCTGAAAGATGAGCGAACGCGCTTCACTGGGTGGGCGAAACAGGGGTTCAACATAAGTGATGGGTGATCGTTGCATGATATTTTCGGTGAATGCTCAATGCCGTCGAAACGATTCGGACATGGATCGTACCCTGGCATGGGGTGTGTTTTATGAGCGTTTAAAGTTCACCGCGCATTATATGACCATTGTGAAATCTGCCGCATGTGTACGAAGGAACCAGGGATCGGATAGGGGTTTGATCCGCATCATGAAAAGATGCTTGCATGTTAACAAGGCAATCAAGTAAGGTATTCATGTCTGCCGCACCTCACCCCATCTCACCCGAGGATCTCCCATGCATCCGCTTATCAGCCGCAGGAATATCATTTTTGCAGTGGTCGCCGTTGCCGTCCTGATAGGGGCGGTTTTTGCATTTGTGACCCTGCGAGGCGATGGTGCCGAGTCCGAGGCGAGCGGGGAGTTCGTGCTGGTTGAGGCATCCAACCGTGAATTCGACGGCAGTCCCGCGCTGGCGCTGTCGTTCAGCCTGCCGCTTGATGCGCGCAGCAATTACGACCGTTACATTCAGGTGTTCGAGATGCCGGGCGACAAGACGGCGCAAGCTGCGCAACCGAGATCCGACGAAGATGAATCAGGCGGAGATGACGATGTAGCGGTAAAGAATCCCGATTCCAAGGTCAGTACGGCGGCTGCGGACATCAACACCGAGGGCGGCAAGCTGGTATCGGGCGCGTGGATCGTCGGTGAGAATCCGCGGCTGCTGTTTTTCCCGAATGTGAAGCCGGATACCCGTTTCGTGATCAAGGTCAGCCATGAACTGGCGCTGAAAAACGGAACCAAACTCACGGCGGGCGCCAGTTATTCAATACTGACCGCATCGGTTGCGCCGACCTATCATTTCGCCAGCAACGGGATGGTGCTGCCCGCAAAACAGAACGGTGGCCTGCCGGTGGTGACGGTGAATGTGCCGGAAGTCGATGTGCAGTTCCTGCGCATAAGGCCGGATCAGTTGCCGAAATTTCTGGACCGCGTGATTTCAGCCGCGCCAAAACAGACGGCGCGCAGGGATGGCGGTGACGAAGAGGCGTCGCACAGTTACGGCGACAACTCGCGCAAGTACAAGGGCGCGGTCAATATCTACGAGCTGGACACCCTGCGCAGCATGAGCGACAGCGTCTATCTTGGCCGCTTCCTGACCGAAAAGCGCAGCAACCGGCGCGCGGTCACCTACCTGCCAGTGGAAAACATCAAGGAGCTGCAGGAGCCAGGCATCTATGTCGCGGTGATGAGCCAGCCGGGGCGCTTCCGCTATGACTATCAGGCCACCTATTTCTATGTGAGCGATTTCGGCCTGCACCTGCGCCGCTTCGAAAAAGGCGCTGATGCTTATATCAGTTCGCTGACCACCGGCAAGGCGATTAGCGGTGTCGAGATTGCCTGGCTGGATGCGCAGGGCAAGACACTCGCGCACGGTGAAACCGACAGTGACGGCCGCGCCAGTTTTGCCGAACGCCCGAAAGACGCCAAGGTGGTGATTGCGCGCAGGGGACAGCACATGTCGATGATCGCGCTGAAGGAACCGGCGCTTGATCTGTCGGAGTTCAACACCACCGGTGGCACCTACAAGCCGGTGCGATTGTTCGCCTACTCCGGTCGCGATTTGTACCGGCCGGGAGAAAGTTTCACGCTTTCCGTGCTGGCGCGCGATGCTGACGGGCAGCCGGTGCCGCAGCAGCCGGTTCAGGCGGTTCTGAAACGGCCTGATGGCAAGGTGCATTTGTCGTCGACCTGGCAGCCCGAGGGCAGCGATGTCGGCTACTACCTGCGACGGGTCGATGTGCCGGCGGACGCACCGACCGGGTTCTGGAAGCTGGAACTGCGAGCCGATCCGGCCGATGTGGTGCCTGCGACCGTGTTCCGTTTCGGCGTAGAAGAATTTCTGCCGGAGCGAATGAAGCTGGACCTGTCTACAACAAAAGAGGGATTGAACGCGGCGCAGCCGTTCAAGGTGCAGGTGCGCGGCGATTATCTCTACGGCGCACCGGCTGCGGGCAACCGCGTGCTTGGTGTGGTGCAGTACGAGCGCAACCGCAACCCGCTGGCATCGAAGCTGCCGGGCTTCGAGTTCGGCGACAGTGC
>CAZAWA010000008.1:0-36221 GCA_964488675.1 uncultured Oxalobacter sp.
CCGTAATGTTTTCATTGCTGGTGATGTCGCGCTCGAGCTTTAGCGGTTCATCCGGATGCAGCGGGGTCAGGTTCTCGAACAGGATGCGGTTCTTGGATGCTTCGGGCGATTCGCCGTTGACCTTGTCCACCTTGACCAGCGCGAAGTAGCGTTCACCGTCCTTTGGGGTGCGAACCTCGCCTTCGATCGAGTCGCCGGTGTGCAGGTTGAAGCGCCGGATTTGCGATGGAGAGATATAAATGTCGTCGGTCGAGGCCATGTAGCTGGCGTCTGGCGAGCGCAGGAAGCCAAAGCCGTCTGGCAGCACTTCGAGCGCGCCGTCGCCAAAGATCTGTTCGCCGGTTTTTGCGCGTTTCTTGAGAATGGCGAACATCAGTTCCTGCTTGCGCAGTCGTGCGGCATTGTCGATGTCGAGACTGGTGGCCATGTCCAGCAGCGCTGAGACATGCATGGCCTTTAATTCTGATAGATGCATACTGTTTGAGTGTCCCGTAAGGGGAATGGTAAAGGAGGGATGGGGCGAAGTGCTTGGTTTGCGGCGTATTTGAAATGGCGGCGCAGCCAGTGCGCCGCTGCAATCGGAGTTAAATATTACTGTCGATGAAGGAGGTTAGCTGTCCCTTGCTGAGCGCGCCGACTTTCTGCGCGGCGGCGACACCATTTTTGAACAGGATCAGCGTCGGAATGCCGCGAACGCCGAACTTGGCCGGAGTGGCCTGATTGGTGTCCACATTCACTTTGACAACCTGAATCTTGTCACCGTACTCTTTTGCGACTTCCTCCAGCGTGGGGGCAATCATCTTGCAGGGGCCGCACCACTCTGCCCAGAAGTCGACCAGCACCGGGCGATCGGATTTCAGTACATCGGATTCAAAGGATGCGTCTGTAATGTCTTTGATGTTTTTGCTCATGATAATCCTCGGGTTGAGGGGGAGTGGTCAAATTGTTGGAATCAGGCTTGCCATTTCTGCCTGTCTGGCCGTCAAAGGTGCGGGATTTGCAACCGTATTGCGGAGGCGTGAAACATGCTCTGACCTGCAAGAGCATGAGGCAGAAACTGCGGGAATGTCCATGATAACCTATTTTTCCGGATTTTGCGCAAGAGGGCCGGCAGAGGCGGATTTTCTTGCCCGGATCGCGCAGTGGTGTCGCTTCAGTCTGTGCCGTGCTGGATCAGCTCCACCAGATAGCCATCCGGATCGCGGATGAATGCAATGACAGTTGTTCCGCCCTTCACCGGGCCGGCTTCGCGCGTGACCGTGCCGCCTCGCGCCTTGATGTTGCCGCAGGTTTTGTAGGCGTCCTCGACCGAGATGGCAAGATGGCCGTAGGCAGTGCCAAGTTCGTATTTGTCGACGCCGTAGTTGTAGGTCAGCTCCAGTTCTGCGTGCTCCGGATTGCTGCCATATCCCAGATAAGCCAGCGTATATTTATATTCGGGATTGTCACGAGTGCGCAGCAGTTTCATGCCGAGCACATTGGTGTAAAAATCGATGGATCGTTGCAGGTCGCCGACCCGCAGCATGGTATGCAGTATGCGCATGTTTGTTTCTTTCGTTCAAAAGGCCGGAGAGGTATTGGGCGAATGGGCGCGCAGCGATTTTCTGGCGCTTTCATATTCGGGGAATACGGATTCTACCGTGGCCCAGAATTTGGCGCTGTGGTTCATTTCGCGCAGGTGTGCCAGCTCGTGAGCGATGACATAATCAATCAAATGCATTGGCAGGTGAATCAGGCGCCAGTTCAGGCGGATACGGCCTTGCGCGGTACATGATCCCCATTGCGTGTTTGCACCGGACAGCGCGAACGATTGGTAACTGACCCCCAGTTTTTCTGCGTAGATCGTCAGCCGCTGCGCGAACAGGCGATGCGCCTCGTTCTGAAACCAGCGCTGCACCTGCCCTTCAAGCTGTTCGATCGGCGCATCTGGCGGTAGCGGCACAGTCAGTGTGCCGGAAGCATCGTCGAAAACATCGTTGCCATCTCCGGTAGCGGATGTGCGCAGGGTAAGCGGTTTTCCGAGCAAGGCCAGAATGGCACCGTTATGCCAGTAAAAGGCTTTTTCCTGCTGTTGCGCCAATCTCGTTCGTCGCTCGTCGAGCTTGGCGACTATCCAGCGCAGCTTGCTTCGGATAGCGTCCTCAATTTCTGCGACGGTGACCCATCTGGGCGCCGTCACGCGCAATCCGTCTTCCTCAATCAGAAAGCCGATGGAGCGGCGTGCCGAGCGGCGTAGCGAGTAGTCGATGGCATGTGCACCTGGAAGGCAACGGCGTTTTGGCGCAGTTTTCCCAGATGAATCCGGCGAGACGGGAAAATTTGCACGGGACGGGTGTCCCGCTACCGGTGCGGGTTCCGCGACCTGCTCGAAATCGAACAGGCTAAGTTGCAAAGGCGCTTGCAGGAATTGTCGTCGTTTCATTTTTCCTGTTGGCTGGCATAGGCATGCGGCGATATTACACGCATTTCCGATTCTATCCAGTTTTCGACAATCTGCATGATTTCGTCGTGGTTGCGTCCCTGGGGCGAAATCGGCGGGCCAATGGATACGGTCACCAGCCCCGGTTTTTTGATAAAGGCGCCTGGTGGCCAGCATTCTCCCGCGTTCAACGCGATCGGAACGACGGGCGCATGGGTGGCGATGGCAAGCCGTGTGCCACCGCCCTTGTATTCTCCCTGCCCGCCAACGGCGGTGCGCGTCCCCTCGGGGAACATGGTGATCCACAGGCCATCCTCCAGCCGCTTCCTGCCTTCGATCACAACTTGGCGGAAAGCGCGTACGCCCTGACTGCGGTCGATCGGGATCATCTGCAATTGTGCCAGGCCCCATCCGAAGAACGGGATGCGCATCAGTTCCTTCTTGAGCACATAAACGATCGGGTGCGGCATTTTGGCCAGCATGAAAATCGTTTCCCAGGCAGACTGGTGCTTGCACAGCAGGATGGCTGCGGAGTCAGGCAGATTCTCAGCGCCCTTGATTTCATAACGAATGCCGCATACGACTTTGGCCAGCCAGATGATGAAGACATTCCAGCGCGTGATCAAATAGTATCTTTGCCGATACGGCAGAGGTATCGCCAGAAGGCAGATGAGGGCCCACGGCGGCGTAAAAACCACCATGATCGACACGAACAGCAATGATCGCAGGAACAGATGGATCTTACGGAGCATCGTGTCTCCAGCGGGGAACGGATTCAGGAGGCGTCATCTTCGAGCAGCAGTTTGTCGACAGCGGACGCCAGATCGGGATAGATCAGGGTGCCGGGCGGCAGGCCGCCAGCCTCAAGCGTGCTCTTTCCTTTTCCGGTCAGCACCAGATAGGGCGTGCAGCCCGCAATGAAACTGGCTTGCAGGTCGCGCAGGGAATCGCCGATGGACGGGATTCCTTTCGCCTTGACGCCGTATCGCTTGGCGATTTCTTCAAACATGCCCGGCCTGGGTTTGCGGCAATCGCAGTTTTCCTTGGCGCTGTGCGGGCAGAAAAATATCGAGTCGATTTCGGCGCCGACAGCCATGGCAGCCGTCAGCATTTTTTGATGGATGGCATTCAGCGCAGTGAGATCGTAAAATCCCTGAGCGATGCCGGACTGGTTGGTGGCGATGACCACGCGGTAATCCGCCTGATTCAGTCGCGCAATTGCTTCGAGCGAACCTTCGATCGGCACCCATTCTTCGGGCGACCGAATCGTGGACGCCTGATCAACATTGATGACGCCGTCCCGGTCAAGAATGATCAGTTTCGTCGCCATGTGCGCTTCCCTCCTAGCTGGCCAGTTTGGAAATGTCGGCCACGCGGTTCATCATGCCATGCAACTCGGTCAGAAGCGCGATGCGGTTGTTGCGCAGGCGCTGGTCTTCCGCCATCACCATGACGGTGTCGAAGAACGCGTCCACATCCTTGCGCAGATGGGCGAGCGCCTTCAGCGTGCCTGCATAGTCGCCTTGCGCAAACATCGATTCGACCTGGGGTTTCAAACCGGCCATGGCAGTGTGCAAGTTCCTTTCCGGAACCTCCTGCAGCAGGTTGTCCTGGACATTGCCGGCCGTAATGTTCGCCTTCTTCAGGATATTGCCGATGCGTTTGTTGGCAGCGGCGAGCGCATCCGCTTCCGGCAGCGCGGCAAAGGATTTTACGGCGGTCAGGCGCTCGATGATGTTGTCGAATCGATCCGGGTTCTGCGCCAGAACGGCCTCGACCTCATCCACCGAAAAGCCACGATCACGCAGCAGACCGCGCAGGCGATCCATCATGAATGCAGTCACCCCCCCGGTGGAATCCCGGTAGCTGGCGTTGTTGGCAAGCACACGGACAATCGAGGACAGCATCGCGCGCAAGGAGAGGGGCAGGCGTTTTTCGATCAGGATGCGCAGGATGCCAAGGGCATGGCGGCGCAGTGCGAAGGGATCACGATCGCCGGTTGGCTGCAGGCCGATCCCCCAGATGCCGGCCAGGGCTTCGAGCTTGTCAGCCAGCGCAATCGCGGTGCCGGTTGGTGTGGAGGGCAGTCTGTCGCCAGCAAAGCGCGGCAGGTAATGTTCGGTCGCCGCCATCGCCACTTCTTCGTGCTCGCCGTCGTGGCGCGCATAGTAGGTCCCCATGATGCCCTGAAGTTCAGGGAATTCGCCAACCATGTCGGTTAGCAGGTCGGCTTTTGCCAGCCGTGCGCCGCGATCGACCAGATTCTGGTCGATGCCCATCATGCCGGCGATGTCGACCGCCAGGATGCGCACGCGCGCCATGCGTTGCGCCAGCGTGCCAAGCTTGTTGTGATAGACGACATTGCTGAGTCCGGGAACGCGATCCTCGAGTCTCTTTTTTTTGTCCTGCTCGAAGAAGAAACGCGCATCCGACAGGCGAGGCCGGATGACGCGTTCGTTGCCGCTGATGATGCGCTGCGGGCTTGATGTTTCCATGTTGGAGACGATCAGGAATCGTGGGCGCAAGCGGCCATTGGCATCAGTCAGTGCGAAATATTTCTGGTGGGTTTGCATGGTCAGTACCAGGCATTCCTGCGGCACATCGAGGAACTCGTTTTCGAAATTGCATTCGTAGATGACGGGCCACTCGACCAGCGCCGCGACTTCGTCTAGCAGCGCCTCGGGCATTAGCACGCGATCGGTGCGCGCCTTCGACTGGAGCATGGCGCGGATTCTATCTTTGCGCGCATCGACGCTGGCAATGACCTTGCCTTGCGCTTCCAGTAAGGGGGAATAGGAAATCGCATCCGGAATGGCGATTTCGCCCTGCGACAGAAAACGGTGTCCCAGCGTGGTTCTTCCGGCAGACAGGCCAAGAATCGAAATCGGAACAACGGTGCTTCCGTGCAAGGCAATCAGCTTGTGCGCGGGGCGGACGAACTCCACCGTGCCGCCATCCGGTCGCTGATAGGTCATCTGCTTCGGAATGGGCAATTTGCTGATCGATTCTTCCAGCGCGGCCTGCAGGCCTGTGCGCAAGTTTGAGCCGGGCGCGGTGTGGGTGTAGAAGAAAGTATCGGTCTTGCCGTCGGCTTTGATCTCCATGTCCCCGATCTTGATGTCCGGGAAGCCGAGCGCAGCCAGTTTTTTCATGAGCGGCGGGGTTGGGTTGCCGATGGCGTCAACCGCAACCGAAACCGGGAGCACCTTGACACGAATCGGCTTGTCAGGCGAAGTGGCTGACACGCCAGTAATTGTCAGCGCCAGCCGTCGCGGCGTGGCGTAGATGTTCAGCGCAGAATCTGCCGCAAGAAAATCGCGTGTCTTGAGGCCGGCGAAGATGGTGTTGGCGAAAGCGTCTGCCAGCCGGGTCAGCGCTTTTGGCGGGAGTTCTTCGGTCAGGAGTTCAACTAACAGTGTCTGGTTCATTTTGCCGTCAATTCCGCGTTTTTCGGAAATTCAGTATGGGTTTACATGTATCGGATATTCAGGGCAGGTTCTGGCCGCCGGGCATTATGCCGCCCTGCGTCCGTCACCGGCCATCGGAAAGCCCAGTTTTTTGCGCGACTCGTAGTACGCTTGTGCGACGGAACGGGACAGGTTGCGGATGCGTCCGATATAGGCAGCGCGTTCGGTAACGGAAATCGCATTGCGTGCATCCAGCATGTTGAAGCTGTGCGCTGCTTTCAGGATCATCTCGTAAGCGGGGATGGTCAGGTTCAGTTCCATCAGCCGCTTGGCTTCCGATTCATAATTTGAGAACAGCGAGAACAGGAATTTGGTGTTGGCGCCTTCGAAGTTGTAGGCGGACTGTTCAACCTCGTTCTGGTGGAATACATCGCCGTAAGTCAGCGCTTTTTTCACGCCGCGATCCTTGCGCTCGGTCCAGATCAGGTCATACACATTTTCCACGCCTTGCAGGTACATGGTCAGGCGCTCAAGACCGTAGGTGATCTCACCGAGAATCGGATTGCAGTCGATGCCGCCGACTTGCTGGAAGTAGGTGAACTGGGTGATTTCCATTCCGTTGAGCCAGACTTCCCAGCCCAGGCCCCATGCGCCCAGAGTCGGGTTTTCCCAGTCATCCTCGACAAAACGGACATCGTTTTGCTTGAGATCCAGCCCAAGCGCTTCGAGCGAACCGAGGTAGATGTCGAGTATGTTTTCAGGCGAGGGCTTGAGCACGACCTGAAACTGATAGTAATGCTGCATGCGATTGGGGTTTTCGCCATAGCGCCCGTCTTTTGGACGGCGCGACGGCTGGACATAGGCAGCACGCCAGGGTTCCGGGCCGATGGCGCGCAGGAAGGTGCCGGTGTGCGAGGTGCCTGCACCGACTTCCATGTCGTAGGGCTGGAGTATGGCGCAGCCCTGCTGGTCCCAGTAGTTTTGTAGTGTCAGGATGACTTGCTGAAAAGTGAGCATATAGATTCCTTCCTGCTTGCTGGTGATGAGCCGTTCGCAGGGATGTTTCATAAACCACGAATTCTAGCGTTTTTTGGCGTTTCCCGGCAGTTTATGTGGATTGGGGGTGGGGGGCTTCCCTAACCGGGCGGCCCCTCGACGCGCAACCGGCTGTATGTTGCAATCGAGGATCCGCCGGAATGTTTGGCGTGATACATCGCGTTATCGGCGTTGGTGAGGATGGCCTCGTCGTTCATGCCATCCTCAGGGTAGAGCGCAATGCCGATGCTGGCGGAAACCTGGACAGTATGCGCATCCAGCCTGCACGGTTGCTGGATGGCGCTGAGGATCTTTTCTGCCACGGTGATGGCATCGCTTTCGGTGTCGATTTCGGGCAGCAGCACGACGAATTCGTCGCCGCCAATTCTCGCCGCCGTGTCGGACTCGCGGAGATTGTCCAGCAGGCGGTAGGCAATTTCTTTCAGCAGCAGATCGCCGACTGCATGCCCCAGCGAGTCGTTGATTGGTTTGAACTTGTCCAGGTCGACAAACAACAGCGCCAGATGCGTCTGGTTGCGACGACAGGTTGCGAGCGCCCGTCTGAGACGGTCGTGGAACAGCGAGCGGTTCGGCAAGTCGGTCAACGGATCGAAATGAGCCAGATACTGCATGCGCTGCTCAATCGCCTTGCGCTCGCTGATGTCGGAGAATGCGCCAACGAAATTGCTGATCTCGCCACGGGTGTTGCGCACGCTGCTAATCGAAATCCAGGCGACATACAGTTCGCCTGTTTTGCGGCGGTTCACGATTTCGCCCACCCAGCTACCGGTGCTTTTCAGCGATTGCCACATGGCCTTGGCAAGGTCTGGCCGCACATTGCCATCGGAAAGCATGGCGGGGTCATTCCCGATTACTTCATCAGGTTCGTATCCGGTGATCTTGGTGAAGGATGGGTTGACCGATATGATGAGGTTGTCTGCGTTGGTGACCAGCACCGCTTCGTTCATGGTTTCCAGGACAGTTGCTGCCAGGCGCAGAGACTCGTCATTTTTGTGCCGTTCGCTGATGTCGGCGAGCGTGCCGATCATGCGCAGAGGCTTGCCTTCCCAGTCGCGGCTGACCACCATGCCGCGGATCAGGGACCATTTCCAGGCCCCGTTCCTGCACAGTATGCGAGCCTCGGCCTCCAATCCGGTGGTTTTCCCCTCGAAGCAGGCGGCCCTTGCGTCCGCCACCTGTTGCAGGTCGTCAGGGTGGAATTTATTCCGCAAGGACTCAATATTCCCCAGCTGGTCGCCGGTTTCATAACCGAACATTTCCTTCATGCGGGGCGACAGGAACACCGAACCGGTTTCCAGGTTCCAGTCCCACACGCCTTCACCCGCACCTTCGAGCGCAAATTTCCAGCGGTACTCGCTCTTGATCAAGGCACTGTTCATGTCCTCGGCCATGCGCAGCGCGTGAGCGCGCCCATGAATCAGCATCTGCATCAGAAGGGCGAGCAGCAGGCTGGTGCCAATGCCGGAAAACAGAATGATGCGTGGCTTGTCGCGGTCGAAACGGCTCTCCAGGGCGGGGAGCGAAGCCGCTTCCAGCGTCCAGGTATGGCCAGCAATTTCAATCTGGCGAGTTGTTCTGAGGTGAGGTTCGCGCGTTGGCGCGGCCGGTTTTGCACTGAGGCTGGTCGTCAGGCGGGTTTGCGCGGATATTTCGGTGCTGTCATATATGGCCAGTTCAATCCTGCTGAGATGTGCGGCAGACGGAACGGTCATCAGATCGTCCGCATGGAATTGAGCATGCACCCAGCCGACGATGTGCGTCAGTCGACTGCTGGCATCGTCGTTGACGGTGTGGTTTCTGAAAATTGGCAGGTACATGATGAACCCCGGCCGGACACCGTCGTCGGTTTCCTGCTGCAGTAATACCTTGCCGGAAAGCGCTACCTTGTTCAGGTCTCGTGCGAGTTCCATCGCATTTCTGCGCACCGGATCGGAATACATGTCATAACCTAATGCACGCATGTTGCGATTTGAGAAAGGTTCGATATATATGATCGATGTCACCAGTTCGCGCTCGCCTGCTGGCCTGATGTCGTACTGCGGAAAATCGTCGCTTCGAACTGACGCAATGTGCGCCCGTTTTTGTTTGTGAGGCACAATGACCGAATAGCCAAGCCCCTGAATGCCGGGGTAACGCGTTTTCAGATCCAGCGCTCCGACATAGGTACGGAATTCGTTCCGTGATACTTCGGTCGAGGATGCGAACAGACCCTGCAAGCCCTGCAGCACGGTTCTGTAGGTTTCCGTGCGCAACTCGATGTCGCGAACCGCCTCCTGCACGCTGTAATTGAATTCGGCTTGCAGTTCCCGCGCCGCCTGACTGCGCGCGCTTTGCCACAGCAGCCAGGTCACGCAAAGCGTGGCGGACAGCACCAGCAGCGGCAGCCAGCGGGAACGGCGACGCATGGGCCAGGTTGGCATGGAATCGGTGCGTTCTGAAAAAATCATCTAGTCTGGTAACAGTGAGTCATTTCTGGCGAACGCTTCAGGCGGACGAACATCGCCAAGCTTGATGATTGCCGCGCTGTCCTAAGGCAGCCATATCATGATAGCCATCGCTCCGGGTCGATTGTAACGCTGGTGCGTACGCATGATTTGACCGGAAACAAGGAACATTGCCGACCGCTTCGCGTATTTGACGCAAATAGCCGCTGGCTACATTCAGGCTGAAACCTCGACTTTGGAGGCGCCGGCGGCCATTTCGCCGATAACCGCCACTTCGTGAAACCCTTCGCGCCTGAATAGCGACAGCACTTCGTCCACCGCGCCGGCATCGCACGCAACCAGCAAGCCCCCCGATGTTTGCGGGTCAGTCAGAAGCGTGCGTTGCGCGAGGGTGAGTGTTTCAGCCAGCTCGATGTCGTGGCCGTAGCCGGTCCAGTTGCGTCCGGACGCACCGGTCTGGCAGCCGAAGCCAATCAGCTGCTCGACGCCAGGCAAAAGTGGCACTCTGCCCATGTCGATTCTTGCCGTCAGCCCGGAGCCGCGCGCCATTTCCAGTGTGTGACCAAGCAGGCCGAATCCGGTGATGTCGGTCATGGCATGGACCGCAGGCAGCGCCGACAGGTTCTTGCCCGGCGTGTTCAGCTTGGTTGTGCTGGCAATCATCGCTGCGTAGCCATCAGCATCGAGTGCGTTCTTTTTGAGCGCGGCCGAAAGAATGCCCACGCCCAGGGGTTTGCCGAGAATCAGCTTGTCGCCGGCCCTGGCGTCCGCGTTGCGCTTGATGCGCGCCGGATGCACCAGTCCCATCACGACCAGACCGTAAATCGGCTCAATCGAGTCGATGGTGTGTCCGCCTGCGATCGGTATGCCGGCCTCTGCGCACACGGATTCACCGCCGCGAATGATTTGACTGATGACTTCGATCGGCAGCTTGTCAATCGGCATGCCGACCAGCGCCAGGGCCATGATAGGTGTGCCCCCCATGGCGTACACATCCGAGATGGCGTTGGTGGCGGCGATGCGTCCGAAGTCAAAAGGATCGTCGACGATTGGCATGAAAAAATCGGTGGTGGCGATGAGCGCCTGTTCGTCGTTCAGCTTGTACACCGCCGCGTCGTCCGAAGTTTCGATGCCGACCAGCAATTCCTTCGGTATCGGGAAGCCATTTGAGCCTTTCAGGATTTCGGACAGCACGCCGGGCGCGATTTTGCAGCCGCAGCCGCCGCCATGGGAGAAGGTGGTAAGCCGGATTGTTGGGGTGCCTGATGAATTCATGGTGGCTTCAATGGATGGATGATTGCGTGGGGGCGTCGGCGCGGGGGAATTATAAACTTTGCAGATAATAACGCGCCGCGTTATTATTTTGCCGCCAAGCGGCCCTTGCGATCGTTGTGAGACCGAAAAACGGCCAGATTGCACAAAAAACAGGCAAATTTGATCCGGAAAATGGCAAATTGAATGGGGGTATAAGAGATAATCTGGCTATCGTTCATATCAGATGCGCCGGAGAAATAATGCTGGGGTGGAGTATATGTTTCCGGTGCGTGGCGCTCGATTGTGAAACAAAGCGGCCCGCCTTGCCGGTATTAGCCGACGAGGCGGGCCGCTGTAGCTGGCTGCGTGGAACTTTAGGGCTTAACGATCGCCGAACGCGCGGCGCGTGCTGTCGCTGTTGCGGGCGTGTTTGAACCCGCCATCCTTGCGCGGAGCGTCCGGCTTGCCGAACGAGCGTTGCCCCGGCTTGTGTGCCGGGTTGCGCTTGCCGCCCGGTTTCCAGCCGTCTGGCTTGCGTCCGGCGCGCGGCGCCGAGGCAGATTTTTTCGGCTCCAGGCCTTCGATCACATTCACCGGAATCAGTTGCTTGGTGAAGCGTTCGATGCGTTTGACATTGACGGATTCGGCGTGGTTGACCAGCGAAATCGCCAGGCCGTTGCGGCCTGCGCGGCCGGTGCGGCCAATGCGGTGCACATAGTCTTCGGCGAATTTCGGCAGGTCGTAATTGACCACATGGGTGATGGTTGGCACATCGATGCCGCGTGCGGCAACATCGGTGGCAACCAGAATTTTTACGCGGCCGCAGCGCAGCCCGTCCAGCGTGCGATTGCGCGCGCCTTGATGCATGTCGCCATGCAGCGCGGCGGCGGAAAAGCCGGCGATATTCAGACGGTCTGCGATCATGTCAGCATCGCGTTTGGTGGCGGTGAAGACCAGCGCCTGATCAATCGATATGTCGCGCAGCAGGTGATCCAGCACGCGGTTCTTGTGCGACAGGTCGTCGACGAAGTGGACGCATTGCATGATGTTTTCGTGCCGGCTTGTGACTGAGGCGATGCGAATGACAGTCGGGTCGCGCGTGATGCGCTTGGCCATGCTGCCGACGACGCCGTCAAGCGTGGCCGAAAACAGCATGGTCTGGCGCGATTCTGGCGTGGCGTCGACAATTTTGTCGATGTCGTCGATGAATCCCATGTCAAGCATGCGATCGGCTTCGTCCAGCACCAGCACCTGCAGTTGCGAGAAGTCGATCTTGCCGGATTCCATGTGGTCGATCAGTCGGCCCGGTGTGGCAACCAGGATTTCCGGATTGCGGCTCAGCAGTTGCAGTTGTTTCGGGTAGGGCATGCCGCCGAGGATGGCAACGGCTTTCACGCGGCGCATGTGCGCGCCATACTGCTCGCTGGCATTCGTGACCTGCAGCGCGAGTTCGCGCGTTGGCGTCAGCACCAGCATTTTTGGTTGCGCTGCCTTGAAGCGGATGCTGTCGCCTTTTGAACGGGCTGATTGTTTTTCCTGGTTCGGCGTCTTGCCATTCGTTGCTAGCGGGTCGGAGAAAAAACGATGCAGCGCCGGCAGCATGAATGCTGCGGTTTTGCCGGAACCGGTCTGCGAAGAGACGAGCAGGTCGGAGCCTTGCAGCGCGGCAGGAATTGCCTGCACCTGCACGGGGGTGGGTTGGGTGTAGCCGGCGTCAGCGACGGCCTTGACGATGGCCGGATGGAGGCCGAGTGCTTCAAAAGTCATTTTGTTCCTTAATAGATACGGCAACGACCGCGCTTGTGCGCGAACGAGAAAATGCAACGCCAACCGATCGAAATGACTTGGGAAACAAGAAAATTTCGGCACAAAAGCTTTGCGCCGGGACAGTGCCAAATGAAGGCACAAGGGGGCGGTGGGGCTTTATTCTGCGCTACCCATGGGATGCGCGAAGGCTTGCGGTGCTGCTTGGTTTGTTGTCTGTGCGCCGCCCTAAGCAGCGCACAGCCTCGTATTATAACGGCTTTTCAGGAATCAGTCACCATTACCGCGTTTGACGATGAATTCCTGATCCGGGTTCAGCCCCATCACATGGGAGAACCCGCCATCGACATACACAATGTCGCCGGTAATGCCGGACGACAGGTCGGACAGCAGGAAGGCGGCTACATTGCCTACTTCTTCAATGGTCACATTGCGGCGCAGCGGCGCATGTTCGGCGACAAAATTCAGCAGGATGCCGAAGTCCTTGATGCCGCTGGCAGCCAGCGTTTTGATCGGGCCGGCGGAAACGCCGTTGACGCGAATGCCCTTTTTGCCCAGCGAGTCTGCCGAATAGCGCACACTGGCTTCAAGCGCGGCTTTGGCCAGGCCCATGGTGTTGTAGTACGGAATGGCGCGCTTTGCACCAAGGTAGGTGAGCGTCAGGCAGGAAGATCCCTCCTTCAGCAGGGGCATGGCTGCCTTGATCATGGCCGGAAAACTGTAGGCGGAAATGTCATGCGCAATCTTGAAGGCTTCGCGCGACAGACCGTCGAAGAAATCGCCGGCGATTGCCTCACGCGGTGCAAAGCCGATCGAATGCACCAGGCCGTCCAGCGAGTCCCAGGATTGGGCAAGGTTGGTGAAAAGGGCGTTGATCTGCTCGTCGCTGGAAACATCGCACTCAAATGTCAGGTTGCTGCCGAACTCTTTGGCAAATTCGGTGATGCGTCCTTTGAAGCGCTCGCCGACATAAGTGAAAGCGAGTTCAGCTCCTTCGCGCCTGCAGGCCTCTGCTATGCCATAAGCGATGGAACGGTTGGATAACAAACCCGTGATGAGTATTTTCTTGCCTTGCAGAAATGCCATGCGTGACTCCAGATGCGGTTACAAGGATCGTTTGGTTCTTGAGTGAAAGAATTTTGCGAAAGTGGGTATTCTACTTGCAGATGTAAAAAAACCTGAAAAAATGCAGCTAGCGAGATTGTAGGGTGTCCTTGAAGTCGGGGCAAGTTTTTGGCAATCGCTGCGAAATTTTGGTTTAACCTGGCCGCTTGCTGCCGGACTTGCTGCGTGCCACAACGGTTTTTTTCCCGTTGCGATTCTTGCGTTTCGTCACCTTGCCTTTGCCAGATTTGCCATTGGCCAGATTGTGCGGCACATGCAGCTCCAATTTGGCGCCGCCGGCAACTTTGTCGCTCTTGAGCTTGTTCCATGACTTGATTTGCGCGACACTCACTCGGTGCCGTTTGGCAAGGGTCGCCAGGGTATCTTGCTTGCCAACCTTGACCATAATGCGCCGGGTGGAGGGGCCGTCGCGCTCGACTGAGATGATGGCATTTTCCGCAATTTCCGGCGCGATGTCCTTGTCGGACGCCGTTTCGGATTTCGGTACCAGAATGGTGGAGCCGGCCTTAAGCAGCATCTTGGGCGGGATATGGTTCACTTCGCGCAGGAGTTCGGGCGAGGCGCCGAACTTGGTGGCAATCTCCTCGATCTTTTCGCGCTTTCCCGTGACCTTGTACGCGGTCCATGAGCACAGTGCCTTCTTTGCGCTATTCCATTTTTCCAGATTGGCCTTGAACTTGTCCGCATTGTCATGCGGCAGCAGGATTTGCGTCTTGACGCCGCCGGTGATTACATGCTGTCCGAACTGCGGGTTCAGCGCGCGGAATTCATCCACGGTCAGGTCAGCCAGTTTGGCGGCAACCTTCACATCCATGTCACGCGTTTTGCCGATGTTGACAAAAAACGGCTGGTTTTCAATCTTCGGCAGGGTAATGCCATATTTGGCCGGCGCAGCAATAATGCTTTTCACGGCCTGGAGCTTGGGGACATAGTTGCGCGTTTCGGCCGGCATCCTGTCTGACAGACTGTTGAAGTCGGCGGGCAGGCCGGCAGCCTGATTTTTCCTGATGGCGCGCTGCACCGAACCCTCACCCCAGTTGTATGCGGCCAGCGCCAGTTGCCAGTCGCCGAACAGGTTGTGGAGTTTTTGCAGGTAGTTCAGCGCTGCCTCGGTCGATGCCAGCACATTGCGCCGCTCGTCTTTCATCGAGCTCTGGTTCAGGTTGTAGCTGCGGCCCGTTGACGGGATGAACTGCCACATGCCGACCGCTTTCGCGGTGGACTTGGCATGCGGGTTGAAGGCGGATTCGATGAAAGGCAGGAGAGCCAGTTCCGTCGGCATCCCGCGCGCTTCCAGTTCCTGCACAATGTGGAACAGGTAACGCGACGCCCTGTCACTGATGCGCTGAATATATTCCGGTCGAGCGCTGTACCAGTCGATCTGATTTTGAACCAGTGGATTGTTGTCCAGGTCAGGAATGAAAAAACCTTGACGAATGCGCTCCCACACATCGACTTCCTTCATGGAAATCTCGTCGGATTCGGCATTGCCGAAGCTTAGCTTGCTGCCATCAGGTGCGGATGGGTTCAGTGAAGCGATCTGGACATCCTTGCCTAGCGGGTGCAGTGAAAGGTCGTTGGCCTGTGCAACCGGCGCGCCGCAGAATAAAAACACCGCCAACGCAAGGATACTCACATTTGAAGGCTTCATGAACTCCCTTTCAGGTCGCCGCTCGCCAGTGGCTTGCTTTGATATTAATCAAGAGAGTTTACGAAACGATGTTTCTGCGCGTCAAGGGAAAATTGCAGGCTTGTTGATGCGGCATGAATTGAAAATGAGCCGCATCCCCCCCCCCCGACCCTCCCCCGCCTGCGGGAGAGGGCGAGAACGGAGCACGAAAATTCGTGAATTATTCGTGCCGGCCTAATAATGGTCGAACTTCATGACGCGGACGCCGGCAGCCGTGCCTAGCAAACATATGTCGGCACCCTGTCGGGCGAAAAGGCCTACTGTCACGACACCAACAATGTTGTTTATCTGCATTTCCAGTTCCGCCGGCCGAGTGATTCGCATGCCGGCAATGTCAATGATCACATTGCCATTGTCGGTGAGAAATGGCGCGCTCCGGTCATGGTTCATTCGGAGTTGGGGTTGACCGCCAAGCGCGGCCAGTTTGCGCGCGACGACATTGTGCGCCATCGGAATCACCTCGACCGGCAACGGAAATTTTCCGAGGGCCTCGACCAGCTTGGATTCGTCGGCAATGCAGACAAATTTTTTCGAGGCGGACGCAATGATTTTTTCTCGCGTGAGCGCGCCGCCGCCGCCCTTGATCATGGCGCCGTGCGGCGTGATTTCATCCGCACCGTCTATGTAAACGGGAATGGATTCGACCTGGTTCAAATCGAGGACTTCAATGCCGTGTGACCTCAGTCGCATGGCGGTTGCGTCGGACGATGCAACCGCTGCCTTGATGCGATGCTTGGCTTTACCGAGTTCATCGATGAACAGGTTGGCGGTTGAGCCGGTGCCGACGCCGATGATTTCGCCGTCGATCACGAAATCGATCGCGGAGCGGGCAACGGCCAGCTTGAGTTCGTCTTGATTCATGCAAATATTTTCAGAATTAACTTTTGCCAATTATTTTTTAAATGGACTTTGGCATTTTATGCCAATTCCGATTGCATTTTTGGGGATCGCCAACATTGTTGCCCTGGGGCAACTGCAAAAATAATAAAGTTTGCGCTTGAACAAAAGCGATGCGCAGCGGCAGCATCATTTTTGTTTTGTGCGATTAGAATGAAATCACGAAAATCACGGCATGGTTTCGGTGTCTGTCAGTCGAGTCAAAACTCATGGCTCGATTTGCGGTATGTCAACCCCTATTGATTTATTTCCGAATCCGCCGCTGTTGCCATTATGTAACCTTTGGTAGTATCAGCAACAAGAAATGATTTCAATGAATTTTGCGATTGGACATAGAGAAAGTTTGTGCTGTCACGGTTACCCCATGGAGAAAAATATGAAAAAACCAAAGAGTTCAAAATGGATTGGTCTGGCGCTGACGCCATTGGTGCTGGCCTTGTCGGGCGCGGCGTTTGCGCAGACGACCCTGACGGCGGCAGTTGATCTGGCCGTGAAGAAGAGCCCGGATGTTGCCATTGACGCGCATCGCCGTCTCTCCGTTGACGAAGCGCTGCGCGGCGCCCGGGGCGGCTATCTGCCGCGCGTGGATGTCGGGCTGGGCATCGGCAAGGAAAAGGCATCCAATGCTACATCCAGACGCTCAACGCCTCCAACTCATGAGGATTACTGGACCCGGCGCGAAGCCTCCGTCACCGCTTCGCAGATGATTTTCGACAGCCTGGCGACCTACAACGAAGTCAAGCGCAATGAAGCGCGTGTCGAGTCATCTGCCCATCGCGTGGCTGGCACCGCCGAGCAGATCGCGCTCAAGGCGGTGGAGTCCTACCTGGATGTGCTGCGTTTGCGGGAGACGGTTCGCCTTACCAAAGATAACCTGGCATCGCATGAAAAGACTTATGACCAGATCAAGCTTCGTGCGGACAGCGGCGTGGGGCGCAAGGCCGATCAGGATCAGTCGCAGGCTCGTCTTGCGCTGGCCAAGGCCAATCTGGTTTCAGCAGAAGCCAACCTGCGCGATGCCGAGATCAACTACGCGCGCTACACTGGCACGGCACCGGACAATCTGGTCAAGCCCGAAGGCCCCAAGCTGGATCTGATGCCGAAGAATGCGATGGATGCGTTTGACAAAGCGAAGAGCGCCAATCCCCTGCTGAAGCAGGCCGAGGCCGACATCAAGGCGGCCAATGCCCAGCACAATGCGGCCAAGTCGGCGCTGGGCCCACGGGTCGATCTTGAGTTGGGCGCCAGCGATCTGGATAATGCCTCGGGTGTGCCCGGGCATACCGATGACAGGTATGCGATGCTGCGCATGCGCTGGAACATTTTCCGCGGCGGGGCCGATGTTGCGCGCATCGCCGAAACCAAGGCGCTTTCGTATGAAGCAACCGAGATCAGGAACCGCACGATTCGCCAACTTGATCAGAGCGTCAACCTTTCCTGGAATGCCTATTCGTCGGTGAACTCCAGACTGCCCAACCTGAAGCAGCACGCCGAGTCCAGTCTGATGACGCGAGATGCCTATGTGCAGCAGTTCAGCATTGGCCAGCGCACCCTGATCGACCTGCTGGATACGGAAAACGAGTACTATACCTCGAGCGTCGAATACAACAATGCACAATACCTCGAGCTGTTCGCGCGTTATCGTCTGATGGCTGACATGGGCCGTTTGCTGGAGTCGTTGAATGTGCAGCAGCGCGACGAGAGCTTGTTGGCAGGCGCCTTGCCTTTGCCGAAGCCGGAAGAAGCCGCTCCCCGGCCTGCGCCCGCGCCGGCAGCAGCGGCTGAACCCAAGCGCGAGGAGAATGCTTCAACCCAGGCACCTGCACCGGTGACGGTACCGGTCTCTGAACCCAGGACCGAAACCGTATCACCTCAAACGCCTGCGCCGGCAGCATCACCTGCTGAGGAGCCAAAGCGTGAAGAGGGCGCTACGACCAAGCAGTGACGCCCGTGGCTGTTGGTGCGTTGATTGATCGCATAGACAGCCATGCACAAGGGGGTTGTATCATCACGGCATGATGCAACTCCCGACACATTCTCCCTGGCATGTTCGAGCCCCCGCTTTTTTGGTGCGGGGTTGGCTGCCGTTCGTGCGCGTGCTGTTGCTGGTTCTGCTGTTGGCGATTGCAGGTCGTCTGCCGTTTGCCGACGACATCAATATCACCGTGCACGAATCGGTGCTGGCAAAGGCGGAAAAAAAATATGGCGCGGGGGCCCGTCACCGACTGGTGGCGTGGACACGGTTGATGGCAGAAAATGGCGACAAGTCCGAGGCGCATAAGCTCAGGATCGTCAACGAGTTTTTCAATCGGGTCCGGTATGTGTCCGATCTGCAGCACTGGGGCGTGGTGGATTACTGGGCGACACCGGTTGAAATGCTGGCTTCAAACGGAGCAGACTGCGAAGATTTCGCCATTGCCAAGTATTTCACATTGGTAGCGCTGGGTGTCAAGGTGGACAAGCTGAAGATCACCTATGTCAAGGCGACCAGCTACAACCCGATCAACCAGTCGCACATGGTGCTGACCTATTATTCGACGCCTTCCGCTGTCCCGCTGGTACTGGACAACCTGATCAACGAGATAAAGCCTGCCACGCAACGGCGCGACCTGACGCCAGTCTACGCTTTCAACGGTGAGGGACTGTGGCTGGCGAAGGCGCGCAGCCTCGGGCGCGTTTCGAGCGGGCCGGGCAACATCCGCCCCTGGCGTGAGTTGCGCGCGCGCATGGGAAAGGAATTCTGAGCATGAAGATTAACCTGACAGCGAAGGCGCATGCCGCCAACAACGATTTCAACTTGAGGCCAACAATATGACTCTGCTACGCCAACTGATCATCGTCATCGTGACCTTGTTCCTGCTGATGTTTGCAGGAACCTTCGCGATCAATGTCAACAACACTCGCGACTTTCTGAATGCGCAGTTACAGACGGTTTCGCAGGACATGGCAACCTCGCTTGGCCTGACCATGTCGCCGCATATGGTCAACAAGGAAATGGTCGTCATCGAGAGCATGGTCAATGCGGTATTTGACAGCGGTTACTACCGTGAGGTGACGGTGCTGGACATAGACGGCAAGCCCCTAGTGGAAAGGACGCAGCCGGTCGTCAAGGAAATGGCACCGTCATGGTTCGTCAAGATGATACCGCTTGAAACGCCCAGAGCCGAAGGCTTGATCATGGACGGATGGCAGCAGGGCGGCACGATCCGGATCAGCGCCAGCCCGGGGTTTGCGTATGCGACGCTCTGGACCAATGCCGTGCACGATTTTTTCTGGTTTCTCGGCGCCTCGGTGGTGGTTTTTCTGCTTGGAATGCTTGCCTTGTACTATGTGCTGAGACCGCTACGGGCGGTCGAGGTGCAGGCAAGGGCCATCTGCGATCGCGAGTATCCGGTGCAAACCCGCCTGCCCTGGACGCGCGAGTTGCGCAGCGTGGTTGAGGCAATGAACCTGATGTCCGTCAAGGTCAGGGAAATGTTCACCGAGCAGGGCGCCACGCTTGATCGTCTGCGCAATGATGCCTATCGGGATGCGCTCACCGGTGTGGCAAATCGCAGCTATTTTGAGATGCAATTGCGGCATCTGATCGAGTCCGAGGACGAATTCGGTCACGGCGCGCTGGTTTTTCTTGAAGTGGCAAACATCATCGCGATTAACGAACGGATAGGCTACCAGCGCGGTGACGCATTGTTACGGGGTGTGGCCGATCTGATTCAGGAAAAATTGAATCATACCGACATTACGCAAAGTACCGTCGCCAGATTGTCCGGACCGACCTTTGCGGTGATTATTGTGGACGCATCGTCCGATGATGCCATGCGTTTTGTCACCAGCGTATCCTGCGCTTTGCCGGAACTTCAGTTCAAGGGGCTAGCCGATACCGGCGACATAGGACACATTGGTCTGGCCATGTACCGCGGTCAGTCGTTCAGTCAATTGATGTCGGAGGCGGACATGGCGCTGAGGGCAGCGCAAATCAAGGGCGTCAATGCGACCCATCAGCACGATCCGCATCTGCTTGGGGAATTTGGCGCCTTGACCGGAACCCAGTGGATAGCGCTATTGAGAAGAGCGGTCAATCAGGGGCAGAGTACGCTCTTGTGGCAGTCAACGGTCAGGACGCGCGATCCGTCCGAAATGCTTCATCAGGAAGTGCTGCTGCGGATTGCTGGCGACGATGGCCGTTTGATTCCGGCAGGGATTTTTATTCCGATGGTGGTGCGGCATGGCTACACACAGGCACTGGATCGGATGGTCATGGCCGAAGTGCTGGCGCGGCTGAGGCGACAGGGTGACACGGTCGGAACCGTTGCCATCAACCTGTTGCCGGCATCGATTAGTGATCCCGAATTTGTCGATTGGGCGCACGCTGAGTTGAGCGCTCATCCGGTTCAGGCGGCGCGTATTCGTTTCGAGTTGAGCGATTACGCCGTAATGCGTAACCTGCATGCCGTCCAGGCATGGATCAGGCGAATTGCGCCGACCGGCGCGAAGGTCGGCATCGATCATTTCGGCAAGGGCTTTGCTTCTGTTGCGCACTTGAGCGCATTGAGGGTTGAGTACATCAAGATTGACGGAAGTTTCATCCGCGGGATCGATGGCAACAGGGAAAATCAGGCGCTGGTCGAGTCTTTCGTCAATATTGCTCACAGCATGGATATTCTGGTGATTGCGGAGTCGGTTGAAACTGAGACAGAGATGGCAATGGTGCGCACTCTGCGCGTCGATGGCATACAAGGTTATGGCGTATGTCGCCCGGAAATTTGGGATGCGTGATTTGGCGCTGCTGACGGCGGTGGGGGCGGTTATTATTGCTGGGCCGACTCACGGGAAGATACGCGCAAGGCGAGTTGCAAGCGATCCGGCACATTGAGCTTGTCGAATATGGAAGTCAGATGCGCCTTCACCGTGCGATCCGTGATCAGGAGTTGTCGCGCGATGGTTTTGTTATTTGCGCCATTGGAGACAAGTTTCGCCACTTCCCGTTCGCGTGGCGTCAGCTTGAGGAAATCCGCATCGTCGATTGTTGACGGGGATTGCGCCGCTGATGATGTCTGTGTCGCTTTCTGCACAGTCGGGAAATTTTGCAGCCTGTTAACCAGCACCGGGATGCTGGCGCTCGATAGCCAGATGCCGCCCTGGAGCACGACATCAATGATTCCGTCACATTCGCCGGGTGGCATGGACGCATCCAGGCAGGCGGAGGCGCCGACCGCCAGTCCGGAGAGCTCGCTGGAGGGTTCGAAATGGACGCCGCCCAGCAGCAGTTTGGCGGTGTTGCATGCCAGATGCAGCGAGCGGAGCTGCGCCGGATCGCGGCTGCCCGGCAGTTCAAGATCCAGCATGACCAGTTTGGGGTTGGTTGAAAGCAGGAGTTCATTGAGTTCATCCAGACTGCGGACGAGCGCAACCTCGCCCCGCTTGCCAAGCAGAAGCGCCCAGTCGCGAGAGAAGTCAGTTCTGTCCGTCGCTAGCACAAACATGCATCACATCCTGTTTCAGGTATTCTCAAACGGTTCGCTAGCTGGCATTATGTATTGAAAATTTCCAAAAGGAAATCGCAAAGTTTCCCTGGCGCAATATTTTGTGCAAAAAAAGAAAGGCAGATAACCATGCCCTACATTCAACGAAACCAAACCGGCTCGATCGTCTCACTGACGGCGCTCCCCGTTTCTGACAAAGATCAATTTCTTTTGCCGGACGACCCGGAGATCATAGAGTTTTTGACACACCCCATGGTTGGGGGAGGCGGCCCAGACAAGATTAGCCTTGAGTTATTTGCCGCTGACCTGAAGATGATTCGCGTGGTGGAGGACTTGATTGATCTGCTGACGCTCAAGGGGATCATCATGTTCTCGGAGTTGCCATCGCCTGTGCAGGAGAAAATCCTGTGCAAACGGACAGCCCGCGAAAAATTCGTTTCCAGCGATATTCTGGTGGATGACTCGACGTTGCTTTAAGACAAAAGCTGACAGAGAAAACCTTACTTCTTGATTTCAGCCAACATTTCGCTGTTGCAATTCGTGCACAATGATGGCGTACGGCTATCGCGAGAGAAAGACAATAACCGTTCCGGTTCGCGCAATGCGACAACGATGAAACTACCAGAAGCTTATGCCTGATTCGACACCGAAATCACCAAGCTGGAAAATGCACGGGGATGCGATGTTGCCAGATGACCCGCTGACGCGGTGTCTGGTGATACTGACACGACTGTTTCACAATCCCATGTCAGCACAAACGCTGACGGCCGGACTGCCGCTGGAAAACATGCGGCTGACCCCGGAGCTGTTCCTGCGCGCGGCGGCGCGAGCCGGGCTGTCGGCACGCGTGGTCAAGCGCCCGCTGGATCAGATTTCGGCCATGACCTTGCCGGCGGTGCTGCTGCTCAAAAACGGTAACGCCTGCGTGGTGGCCGAACGCGACGGAGCAGTCGGCTGGAAGCTGATTCAGCCGGAGTCGAATGGCGGCATGATCACCATGTCCACCAGTGAACTGGCCGAGCAGTATGACGGCTACACGATATTCAGCCGGCCTTCCTTCAAGTTCGACGCCCGTGCCGAAGACCAGGCCATACCGCGCGGACAGCACTGGTTCTGGAGCGTGTTTACTCGCTCATGGCCCTTGTATGCCGAAGTGCTGATCGCCACCTTCCTGACGAATATTTTTGCGCTGGTTACGCCGCTGTTTGTGATGAATGTGTACGACCGCGTCGTTCCGAACATGGCGATGGAAACGCTCTGGGTGCTATCGATCGGCGCGCTGATTGTGTTTCTGTTTGATTTGCTGATGCGAACGCTGCGCGGCTATTTTCTCGATGTCGCCGGGAAGCAGATTGATGTGATTCTCTCGGCCACCATTTTTGAGCGGGTGCTGGGACTCAAGGCAGCAGTCCGGCCGCGATCAGTTGGCAGTCTGGCCAATAACCTGCAGGAATTCGAGATGTTCCGCGACTTCATCACTTCGGCCACAATCACGGCGCTGATCGACTTGCCGTTTGTGCTGCTGTTCCTGTTCATCATCTTCGTGATTGGCGGCCCGACCGTGCTGGTGCCGATTCTCGCCATGCCAATCATCGTCGGCATCGCCATGGCATTGCAACGACCGTTGCAGAATATCATCCAGCAGAGCTTCCGTGTCTCGTCGCAGAAACAGGCAACGCTGATCGAAACGCTTACCGGCATTGACACCATCAAGGCGGTCGGCGCAGAAGGTTACGAGCAGCGCAAATGGGAGCAGATCATCGGCGAACAAAACCGGCTCGGCCTGAGTTCGAGGCTGCTGACCGGCGCCATCGTCAACCAGTCGAGTTTCTTCCAGCAGGCTGCCTATGTTGGCGTGGTCATCTTTGGTGTTTACCTGATTGCGGATCGTTCGCTTACGGTCGGTGGCTTGATCGCTTGCGCGCTGCTGACCAACCGCGTGCTGGCACCGCTGTCGCAGGTGGCCAGCCTGATTACCCGCTACTTCCAGGCGCAGCAGGCGCTGGCGGGAATCGACAACATCATGAACCTGCCGGTCGAAAGACCCGCCGGAAAGAGCTTCGTGCACCGTCCGGGTTTTCGCGGCGACATCGAGTTCCGCAATGTCACCTTTTCCTATCCGGATCAGGAGGTGGCGGCGCTGACCAATGTCTCGTTCCACATCAACCCGGGGGAGCGGGTCGGGATCATCGGGCGCATCGGGTCCGGCAAAACCACGATCGAGAAACTGCTTCTGGGGCTGTACGATCCGACGCAGGGGTCGATATGGATTGATGGCATCGACCTGCAGCAGATCGACCCAGCCGACTTGCGCCACAACATCGGCTATGTTCCGCAGGATGTCATGCTGTTCTACGGCAGCGTGCGCGACAATATTGTGCTGGGCGCGCCCTATGTCGATGATGCCGCCATGCTGCATGCCGCTGAAATCGCCGGCGTGGCCGAGTTCGTCAACCGCCACCCGCGCGGGTTTGACATGCTGGTGGGCGAAAGGGGTGAAGGTCTGTCGGGCGGGCAGCGTCAGACTATTGCCAACGCGCGTGCATTGTTGCTGGAGCCGCCAATTCTGGTGCTGGATGAGCCCAGCAATTCGCTCGACAACCGTTCGGAAGAAAATTTCAAGAACCGGCTGACGGCGCAACTGGAAGGGCGCACGCTGGTGCTGGTCACCCATCGGGCATCGCTGCTGACCCTGGTGAATCGTCTGATCGTCATGGATGGCGGCCGTATTATTGCCGACGGGCCGAAGGGGCAAGTGATGGAAGCGCTGTCAGGAGGGAAGCTGCATGTTGCCAAACCATGATTTAGGCGAGCGCGGAAAGGGTCTGCTCGAGCGGGTCAAAAAGCTGATTCTGCCGCCGCCGCCGCCGACCAACCAGCCCAAGCGCGAAGACATTCCCTTCATGCCCAATACGCTGGCGGCGCTGTTTTTGCGTCCGCCGCAGACGACATTCCTGATCGTTCGCTGCACAATGGTGCTGGTGGTGATTTTCATTGTCTGGGCAGTGCTCTCTGATCTGGACGAAATCACCAACGGCGATGGCAAAGTCATTCCGTCCAGTCAGGTGCAGGTGATTCAGAATCTGGAGGGCGGCATCGTCGCCAAAATACCGGTGAAGATCGGCGAACTGGTGCAGAAGGATCAAATCGTATTGCAACTCGACGAGACGCGCTTTGCTTCATCGGCCGGGGAAAACAAGGCCAAGGTCAACGCCCAGCAAGCCAAGATCGCCCGCCTGACGGCAGAATCCAGTGGTGAGGACTTCAAGGTCACCGAAGAGTTCGAGAAGGAAAATTCCAAGATTGTTGCAGAGGAAAAGGCGCTGTTCGAGTCTCGCAAGAAGGAATTGACCGCCACGCTTAGCGTGCTGAAGCAGCAACTCGATGAAAAGCGCTCCCGTTTGAGCCATTTGCAAACCAGCCATTCGCTAAGCGCCAAAGAGCTGGAGATGACGCGGCCGCTGGCGAAGCAGGGCGTCGTGTCGCAGGTTGAGATGCTGCGCCTGGAGCGCACGGTCACGGACCTGCGCCGTGAAATGGATGCTGCGCGCATTGGCATTCCCGAAGCGCAAAGCAAGCTCGACGGGGCGCAGGCCAAATTCCGCGCCGACGCAGCCAATGAGCTGGCGCAGGTACGCGCCGAATTTGCCGGCGCGGCAGCAACCGGCATGGCGGCCGAAGACCGGCTGGCGCGCACCACCGTTCGTTCGCCCGTTAACGGCATTGTCAAGACCCTGAAGGTCAATACGGTGGGCGGCGTGATTCAGCCCGGCATGGAAGTGATGGAAATCGTGCCGGTCGAGGACAACCTGCTGATCGAGGTGCGCGTGCGCCCGTCGGACATCGGCTTCCTGCGCGCGGGGCAGCCGACAACGGTCAAGATCTCGGCCTACGACTACTCGATCTATGGTGGCATGGACGCAGTGGTTGAAAACATCACCGCTGACTCGATCACCAACGAGAAGGGCGAGAGCTTCTACCTCGTGCGGGTGCGCACCAACAAGAATTACCTCGGCGCGGAAGACAAGCGCCTGCAGATCATTCCCGGCATGCTGGCCACCGCCAGCATCCGCACCGGCCACAAGTCGGTCATGAGCTATCTGCTCAAGCCCATTTTCAAGGCCAGGGAGAACGCGCTTGGGGAGCGGTAATTTTAGGCATACTCTCCCGGAGCATTTATTTTCCGGCTCGTCGTGTATGGTTCTTAGAAATATTTGATTGCATACTCCCCGGAAAATGGTCAAATTTCGGCATGAATCTGCCTATATTTTGTGCAAAACGGCTGTTTTGAGGCTCAAAAATTGCCTCGCAAGCCGGTTCAGGCACCACTAATAACGCGACGCGTTATTAGTGAGTTGGGGCGCGGGAGGCAATAAAAAAGCGGAAGGCATTGTCGCCCTCCGCTTCTTGATTGCCAAATTGCCTTTGCTAGAACTGGATCTCACCATTTGCAAGCAACTTGTTCATGATCGCCGTCGGATCGATGGTGCCGGCGCCGGTCATGGTGATGGTCGCCAGCGGGGTGTAAACGCTGCCACCTACCGCCGAGCCGTCAGCGTCGATACTCAACTTGACAACGGTCGTGTTGGCATCGCCTGAAACATACTCGAACTTCAGGTAGCCGCCACTTGTCAACTGGGATTGTGTGAGAGTAGGCAACAAGTCGCTCACATCTAGCACATCGCCGCCGTTGGCAATGGTGGCCACCTTGAAGTCTTTGATGACATCGCCGTAGGGGGCATTGGTCAGGTCGCCGCTTTGATACCTGAAAGTGTCGCTTCCAGAACCGCCGACAAGTATGTCATCGCCTTGTCCACCAACCAGAATGTCAGCGCCATTGCCGCCTAGCAGGGAGTCGCTGGCTGCTCCACCGTACAGGGAGTCATCATTGTCACCGCCTTCAAGGATATCGGTTCCGTCCCCACCATACAGTGTGTCGTTACCGGCGTTGCCCAAAAGGTGATCATTTCCTTCCAGGCCCGTGAGGGTATCGGCGCTGCTACTGCCAAAGAGCAGGTCGTTGCCAGTGGTACCCGTTGCGCCATATTCGTGGTTGGCCAGCGTCACCGTGAGCGCGGCGGTGAGGCTGTCCCCATCGGCTTGCGCCAGCGTGTAGGTGAAGGTGTCAACCGCACCGGCCGGAAGATCGGCTGCCGTTGGCGTATAGGTGTAATCACCGTCAGCTTCGATGTGCAGGGTGCCGTAAGTGCCGTTTATGTTCACGCCCGCCAGGTCGACCGCGACATTGCTTGCCATTGACGAGCTAATCAGGGTTACCGCAGCGCCCTCCGAGCCCGGAGAGTCGTTGAACATGACATTGCCGCTTGCAATCGATGCAGCGTGCCATTCGCTGTCCGGTGCGGTAACGGCAATGGTATGCGGCGTACCAGGCGTGTAGGTGTATGCGTGGAAATCCAGATTGGTGACAGTGAGGTCGGCTCTGTTGCTGTTGGTGCCGATTGTATTGTCGAAAAGGGTAAATTCAATGTGGTAGGTGCCCGGTGCGGTGATGCCGGGGATGGATACGCTTCCCCCGTCTGGGTTAGATGACTGATTAAGGAGGGATGCTACCGTGTTGCCATTACTGTCTTTCACGACAGCTTGCCACCGATCGCCCCAAAATCCTGAAAAATCGGACAAATCGATATTGAAAGAAACCGAAGCAGGGTGAAGGGTATCTGCTGATGCTACCTCGAAGTTGCTGGAGTTGATGGATGCGCTAGACCTGTTCGAGACATTATTTATGTTTAAGGTGTTCGTTTGAATGTCGTAGCTTGTTGTTCCACTTGACCAGGTTGAAGATCCAATCGTGACGGAATGGGTCAGGTCTGCTCCCGCCTGCCAGTATCCTTCCGAAGCATTCGCCGGATCGTTCGTTGCGCTGACTTCACTACGGTCAGCGGTTGAAAGGCTGAGCACGGCGTCCGATTGTGATCCGCCACTGTCCTTGATGACATAGCTGATGTTTGCAGTCACATTGTCTTTGACATCGGCAGCGTTAAAGGTGTAATGCCCGTCGCCATAGACGGTGGCGGTGCCGGCCGCTCCCAAATTGAATGTGTGGGAATCAGTCGCGGATGTAAAAGTGTGGCTTTGACTTCCGTAGCTGGCAGAAACGAGGGCTGGTGTTCCCGCACCGTCCGCGCCGAAAATATCGTTGAATGTCAGGCCGTTGACACCGGTGTAGGTGACTGAGGAAGCTTCCGTCTGAGATGTCGCGTCATTGCTGGCGATAGGCTTGTCGTCAGCAATGTTGATGGTGACCGTGGCATTGGAAGATGAAATTGCGCCGTCCGATACGCTGACGGCAAAGCTGTCAGTTGTGGCGTTGCTCGCCGTTGTCAGCGTGTATTCGTAAGAAAAAGTTCCGTCGGTACCATTGGCGGCAGTATTGAAACCTGTGATTTCGACCTTGCCATTTGCGGTGTTGACGGTTGTACCAATAAGCCCTGTTAGCCCTGCCGATCCAATTGTGAATGTTGTGCCACCGATCGTGACAGAACTGATATCCCCCATCCCTTGGTCATCATGCAAGGTGAATGTGCCACTGGCTTGTTCGGTATTTGCCAAAGCGTTGGTTCCGCTTGGCAGGCCGGACTCCGCAACATTGAGGTTGCCGCTATGGGAGACTGTTGGTGCGTCGTTGACGATGACGAGGCTGCCATCGATGCTTAGCGTGCCGCTGACAGAATCACCATCGCCATCGGTCGCCGTGAAGCCAAAGGGCAAACCCTGCTGCGATGTGACGGTGATGGATTCAATATGGACATAAGTCAGGCTGAGGAAACCCGTGTTTGGCACGAGATCGACGAAATCCAGGTATTTGCCGTCAGGCGCAGTGATAGTGAATATGCCTGACGCTGCATATTGATCTATGGAACCGCTGGCGCTGGTGCCGTCAGTGTAGTGTGCTGTCCAGTTGAGCTTCTCATAATTCAACCAGTTGTCCGTCAATCCATTCACGGAAATCTGGACGGCAGAAGTCTGGTTGGCGCCTTCGTTGAATTCAAAGCGCATGGCTTCACCACTGTTGAGCCAATCTCCTACATCAAGCCCATCACTGTCAACGGCCAGACCGCCGGATGTCGGGCTAACTTCGTCGGAGCCCGCCGTTATTTTCACGACCCACTCATTCGTTGTGTCGACTGTGGGGCGCAATGTTCCATTCTTGTAAAGATAAAAGGCATCCGCATCATCTAACGCCTGATTGAAGTTCGCGGAAACCTTGGTTGCAAGCTGCGAAAACTGTGTGTATTGGTAAGTGCCATTCGGATTGCCGGTGAGCGTAAACACCGCTTTGTCGCCAGCCATGCCGGTGACGGTGTTCGTTCCCAGGCCTGTGTAGGTGACTGCTACGCCGTTCGATGTCAGGTTGGTTGGCAGGCTGTTCCAGGTCACATGGCTGCCCGGCACATCGTGGCTGACATCAGCGCCCATATGAACCAGCTCTCCGACCAGTGTCGCTGGCACGATGCCTTGGTCAACGCCCTGCGTCACATCCAGTACCGGCGCATCGTCGTTGATGTTGACGGTAACGGTTGCGCTGGCAGATGCAGATGAATTGTCCGTGACAGTCACGACAAAGCTGTCTATTTCATTGACGGCATCGACATCCTTGGTTGCACTGGTGAGCTTGTATTCATAGTTGAAGACGCCGTTGTCGTACCCGGTAATGGTCACCGTGCCGTGCGCGGTGTTTGCGTCCTGACCAATCAGCCCAGCGAGTCCTCCCGATCCAACCGTGAATGTTTCGCCTGCAATCGTGACCGATTTGATATTGGCCAATCCGTCCACATCGCCGACTGTAAAGGTGCCGGAAGCAAGGATTGAATCACTTGACGGGGATGTGCCCAGTGCCAGCCCGGATTCGTAGGTTTCACCATCGATGACCGCAGCCGAAATAGTTGGCGCGTCGTTGTGGCCGGTAATGGTGACGGTGATGGTTTGCGAAGTGCCATCGTGCGACTGGACGGTCAGGGTATCGGTAACCTCGTCGCCCTGATTCAGCGCCTGCGTGGCGAGGCGGTCGTTGTCGAGGTTGTAGGCCCACTCGCCGGTTGTGCTGTCGAAGAGGAAGTCACCGTAAGTACCGTTGAGGCTGCCAGTCGGATGAAAGTGAGCCTCGCCGTCATCGACATCGCTGACATTCAGATTGCCGGAAACAGACGCGGTTCCCAGGGTCATGTTGCCCGCGCCGCCAGCTTCGATGACGGAGCCCGAGGTGTCGCCCGTGATGATGGCAGTGTCATTGGTGCCGGTGATGTTAACGGTGATGATCTGATTCGCGGTTCCGTCGTGCGACTGGACCGTCAAGGTATCAGTGACCTGATCGCCCTGATTCAGCGCCTGCGTGGCGAGGCGGTCGTTGGCGAGGTTGTAGGTCCACGCGCCGGTAGTGGTGTTGAAGATAAAGTCACCGTAGGTGCCATTCAGGCTGCTGACAAGGTGGAAATGGGCTTCACCGGCATCAACATCGGTGACATTCAGATCGCCAGAGGCGGACGGGGTTCCCGGGGTAGTGTTGCCCGTGCCGCCGGCTTCGATGACCGAGCCGACATAAGACCCGGATATCGCCGCACTGTCGTTGGTGCCGGTAATATTGACGGTGATGATCTGGCTGTCAGTGCCGTCGTGCGACCGGACGGTCAGGGTATCGGTAACCTGGTCGCCCTGATTCAGCGCCTGCGTGGCGAGACGGTCGTTGGCGAGGTTGTAGGTCCACTCGCCGGTAGCGGTGTCGAAGAGGAAGTTGCCGTAGGTGCCGTTGAGACTGCTGGCGAGATGGAAGTGAGCTTCACCGTCATCGACATCAGTGACATTCAGATCGCCGGATACGGAGGGAGTTCCCGGGGTAGTGTTGCCCGTGCCGCCTGATTCAACGACATTGCCGGTATAACTGCCGGTGATTTCGGCATAGTCATTGCTGCCATTAATGGTAACGGTAATGGTTTCAGTGTCAGTGCCGTCGAGCGATCGAACCGTCAGGCTGTCAAAGACGCGGTCGCCCTGGTTCAGCGCCTGGGTGGCGTCGCGGCTATTGTCGAGGGTATAGGTCCACGCGCCGGTGTCAGCGTTAAAAGTGAAAGTCCCGTAGGTACCTTCGAGGCTGGCGGGCGTCTGGAATCTGGCTTCACCATCATCAAAATCGAAGATATTCAGATCGCCCGATGTGGATTGCGTTCCAGGCGAGGCGTTGTTGAGTCCGCCGGCTTCTCTGACAGAGCCTCGATCATCACCCCAGATGACGGCGTTGTCGTTGGTGCCTGTGATGTTGACGGTGATGATCTGTGGCGTGCCATCATGCGTCATGACAGTCAAAGTGTCCTGCGCTGTGTCACCCGCATTTAGCGCCTGCGTGGCAGGTGACAGGTTGTTGAGCGTGTAAGTCCAGACACCACTAGATGGGACGAAGGTAAAGAAACCATAGTCGCCAACCAAACTGTCCAGAGCCGGCATGTGGAAATGGGCTTCGCCTGCGTCCACATCGGACACATCCAGATCGCCGCTGGCAAAAGGATCACCAAAATTGAATCCGCTACCAGCTTCCCTGACAGTATCCGTTGCGGTGCCAGTAACAACGGCAGTGTCATTCGCACCGGTGATGTTGACGGTGATGACTTGGCTGGCAGTGCCGTCAAGGCTGGTAACGGTAAGTGAATCGCTTGCCGGGTCGCCGGCGTTGAGTGCCTGCGTGGCGGGCAGGTCATTGTTCAGCGCATAGGTCCATGTGCCGGTGCTGGCGCTAAAAGTAAAGGTGCCGTAGGTGCCATCCAAGCTGGCGGGTGTCTGGAACACGGCTTCGCCTGCGTCCACATCGGTGACGGTCAGCTTGCCGGTTGCGTCCGGATCACCAGCGGTGCCGTTGGCCACGCCGCCGGCTTCAATGACGGCGGTATCTGGCGTGCCGTCAACCGTGATGGTGGCGTTGTCATTGCTGCCGGCGATGTTGACAGTGATGTCGTAGCTGGCGGTGCCGTCATGCGACTGGACGGTCAGGGTATCGGTTACCTGGTCGCCTTGGTTTAACGCTTGGGTGGCTGGCAGGTCGTTGCCCAGCTTGTAAGTCCACGCGCCGGTATCAGGGTCAAAGGTAAAAGTTCCATACTGACCCACCAGACTGGCCGGGGTCTGGAAATGGTTTTCGTCATGATCCACATCGCTAACGGTCAGCGTGCCGCTGGCATCCGGATCGCCGGGTACAAAGTTGGCTACGCCACCGGCCTCTACCGCAGCTGTTTCTTCGGCATCCGATGCGGTGATGGTGGCAGTGTCGTTGGTGCCGGTGAGGGTGATGGTCAGCGTGCTGCTGTCGGTGCCGCCAAAAGCGTCAGCAACCGTGTAATTGACGGTGATGGTCTGGGTGTCGCCCTGCGCCATGCTGTCGTAAGCAGAGTGCTTCGGATCGAAACTGTAGCTGCCGTCGGGAGTGAAGATCAGGCCGGCTGGGGCAGGATCGGCAAGACTGTAGGTGAGCGGGTCGCCATCGATGTCAGTTGCGATGACATTGCCGACAATGGTGTCACCGCCCTCAACCGCTGCTGCGGTGCCGGGTTCGGCGACTGGATCGTGGTTCACGCGCAGAACCGCGCCTTCGTTGCCTGCCGCTGCCTGCGGATTGCTCGCGGAAGAAGTTTCAAATCCCTGGGATACGGACAGAGAACCTTGTGCCGCGTTTTGCTGCACAAAAACGGCATGGTGCCCGCCTTGTTCGCCGCCGTCACCTCCTGCGCCGGGGCCGGCTGCCGTCGGGTCGGTCACTTCCGTCGGGTCGGCACCGGCGGCAATCTTGGCGCGCATATCGGCGAGATTGCCATCCCCCGATCCCGATTTGGCGTTGGGGTCAAAGACGGTTTTGTCGAGCGCCAGCGTGCTGCCGTGACCGATGTTGACATAACTGTTGTTGCCGAATTCGATATGCACCGTTCCGGCTGCGGATGTCTGAACGACTTCGTTGGCATAAACCCTGTCGCCAACTTGCAACTCTCTCACGATGCCGTTGGCATCGGTGGCGGTCGCACTGCCGATTAATCCCTTGACGACACCGATGGATTTTGCGTTGATGCTGCCGGAAGCGTTCTTGGCCATGTTCTTTCCCCAGTTCTTGTTATGTTCGTTATTGTTGGTGTGTTGATGGACTACTGCGACCAGTGCGCAGAGAGCCTAGCATTCGTGAAGACTAAGTTTTTTTTTGGGGGGGGTCTATTGTACTTAGGTGCTAGAAATGCAAAGAACGGGGCTTTTGTGAACCCAAGATACATCCTGCCATTGCGGGTTGGTCAAAATGATATGCGCTATTCCCTCTTTTTCAGGTGAGGGGTATGTGGGAGTGAAGACAATGGCTCGGAAAGAATGAAAGGCGGTTGCCCGCCTTTCATTTGTCGTTTCGCCGATCAGATGGTGAGCAAGTCCACTCAGATATTGAGGTTGTGGTTGTTAAGCAATGAGTCAAGAATCTGCGTCTGTGTCATGCCGCTTGCTCCTGTCATATTAAAGGTGGCAACTTGTTGGTAGGTTCCACCACCATCCGAGTCAAGGCGAATCGTGACATTGTTGCTGGCATCAACGCTGAACTGCAGATAACCACCACTGATGAGGCCAGCAGTGGTCGTCGGGTGACCTGTCTGCAACACATCGCTGATGTCGAGGATGTCGCCTCCCGCCCCTGCCTGGAAGTCGGTGAGGGTGTCGCCATTGGTGGTGCCTGCAAAATCACCACTCAGATACCTGAACACATCGATGCCAAGCCCGCCTGTGAGCGTATCGTCACCCGCACCGCCGACGAGAATGTCATTGCCATCGCCGCCAACGAGGAGATCGCTGCCGGTGCCGCCAGCGAGATAATCACTGCCGCCACCGCCATACAGACTGTCATTGCCTGCACCACCTTCCAGAATATCCGTGCTGGTGCCAGCGCTACTTGCGGAATCGCCATACAGGGTATCGTTTCCTGTGTCGCCAATCAGATGGTCGTTTCCGGCATCTCCGCTCAGCGTGTCATTGCCTGCAGCGCCGTATATGACATCGTTGCCGCCTTGACCGGACAGCGCATCGTTACCGCTGCCGCTGACCAGGAAGTCGGCATCAGAGGTCGCTGTTGTATTGATGGCATAAACCTGAGACAGATTCACAACAAGCGTTGCGGTCTCGGTATTTCCGTCCGAGGGCTGGTACAGAGTGTAGGTAAAGCTATCGGATTCGCCAGACACCAGATCAAGGGAGTATGGTGTGTAGGTATAGGATCCATTCGAAGCAATATGCAGTGCGCCATAGTCTCCGACAATATTCACGCCGCCAGCGGTAACAGTGATGCCGTCAACTGAAGTAACCACTGCGCCAGAGCCAATATCATTGGCGGTTACATTTCCGCTTGCGATGACCGGATCAAACCACTCGCCAGGGGCGGTGACGGTGGCAATAGTTGTCGGGCCATATGAGTAGGCCGTATAGCTCAAGCTGTTCATTGTTACTTGAAGATTGCCATCCCCATTCGAATTGTCATCACCAGTCAACACAATGCTATAGGTGCCGCTAGCCTGAATATTATTAAAGGTAAATGTTCCATCAGCAGATATATTCTGGACGGCGCCAACGGTTACGCCGGATGAGTTAATGAGCCGTACGGTAACAACATCATTCCCTCTATAGCCGTTGCTGACATCAACATAGACGGATGCGCTGGCAGGGTGTGTGGAATCTGCGGAAAGGGTGAAGCTGGATGAAGTTATGGAAACAGCAGAACCGTTGTTTTGTGGATCGATAAACCAAGACCCAGTCACTGGATATGCTGCAGACGATGCGCTCCATGCATCTGCGCCAACTGCGGTATAGGTGGAGGATCCACTTGCCGCCCAGTATCCCTCGGATGCACTGGCGCTATCGTCCTTCGCTATCAGTGCCTTGGTCACATCAATCGTGACTGAAGAGGATCTGGTGTCGCCATCCATGTCGGTAACGGTGTAATTCATTACCTCGTGTGCGCTGGGGTTGATATTCCCTGGCGCAACATACTGGAAGGTGGCGGCATCCAGATCAACGACAAACTGGCCGCCATAGCCTGTGGTGACGGTGATGGTATCTGTGGCGGTGTCAAAAGTGCCATGGCTTGTGCCACCAGAAACGACAATCGAACCGCCTGAATCTGGGTCATAGGCATAGGTGACCCCGTCGACGGTAATCGATTTGACATAGCCGCCATCGCCACCGAGGCCAGCTTCCATATCCCCGACAATCAGGCTGCCCGACATGGTATTGACGGTGTTTTCAAGAACGCTATCAAGCTGGGCCAAATCATTGACCAGCAGACCATTCAAGTCAGTGTTGGTCTGTCCGTCATAAGCAATCGGGTCGATCCATGTGGTCGTGGTTACGCCATTGCCGACAGCAATGGAGTAGGCTTTGATGCCGTTTTCGACGAGGAAGTTTGTCCAGGTCGCCGCTTCAGTAGACTGAATGCCTACATCACTACCAGTTTGGTCGTAACCAGTACCGTTGGTTGTGCCGGTCAGGGTACTTGTCGATCCGGCCCCATAAGTTGGCAAGCCGTCCGTGAAGAAATACGCGACATTTTGTGCGCCGGATATGGCACCGGTGCTGTCAAAGGCGGTTATTGCATCGCCCAGGCCTTCGTCATAATTGGTGCCGCCGTTGGCGACCAGCGTATCAAGGTGGGCTTTGGCGGCCGATATGGTGACCCAATTGGAACCATAAGCATCCGCGGTGCTTGAGAATGTCACGATACGAACCATGACATCCCCGTTTGCATCGTATCGGTCAAGCAAAGTCTTGATCGAATCGACTTCGCTCACCAGGCGTGTTGTTCCATTGATGCCGTCCGTTGTAGACATGGATCCTGAGACATCAATCACGAAGAGAAGATTGCTGTCGATCGAATCGAGTTGTCCGGTAATAGGAACAAGCGTGGCAGGCGAATCGTCTTCAACATTAACAGTGATGGTGCTGGCAGTTATATGCGTACCGTCACTGGTGTTGACGCCGATATTGAACGAGGTAATGTCTTCTACGCCGATCGTGGCATGGTCAACTGGGCCGGAAAGAGTAATGTCGTAATGGCCGCTGTTGTTGATCGTTGCCGTGATGATTGGGGTGCCATTGGCTGTGCCAATCAGGGTTTGCGTATCGGAGCCAGACCAAGTGACAGGATGTCCATCAGATGTCAGCGATGTTGTCGGGGCGGTCAATGTAATGGTGAAGGAGGTGCTGTCAGCATCTTGAATGACGAGATTGCCGGAAGCAACCGTTGAGTTGGTTGTGTCGGCGGGAGTTCCCGAAGTATCTGGAATACCGTGAGTTAGCCCTTCTTCGGAAACACTCACTGTTACATTGTCGACTGATGGGACATTCGAGTCATTGTCAGTAATGATCGTCGTAATGCTGGATCCACTAACCAGGTTCTCAAAATTGCCGCCTGTAGCGCTGGCGATGGTAAGGATAATGGATTCAGAATTTTCGACTGCAGTGTCATCCACGGTTGGCAAGTTGAAGTAGACGCTGCTTTGACCGTTCGGAATGGTCACGGTGGTGGTGCCAGTGTAATCGGCACCATTGGTGGCAGTTCCGGTGTAATTGATGGTGACAGTTACATCACCGTGTGCCTCGTTGCTAAGGCTGACGGTGTAGGTGATCTGGCCGCCTTCGGCGATGGACTCGGCCGAAGCGGTGACC
>CAZAWA010000008.1:36321-38254 GCA_964488675.1 uncultured Oxalobacter sp.
GACGGGGTTGTCGACCGAGACGGTGTAGGTGATCTGGCCGCCTTCGGCGATGGACTCGGCCGAAGCGGTGACCGTGACATGCGTGACATCGCCGTCGTCGCGCACGGTGGTGGTGGCGGAGTCGGTGGTGTCGATTGCTTCGTAGTTGCCGCCGGTCGCGGTGTTGATGGTGACCGTGACATCCTGGCTGCCCTGGACATAGGCCTCATCGGCGCGCACATCCGTCGGGGCGCCGCTGGCGCTGCTGTCGCCGACCGGGATGGTGATGACCTGGCCGTTGGAGAGCGTGACGACGAGCGCTTCGCCGGTGACGGGGTTGTCGACCGAGACGGTGTAGGTGATCTGGCCGCCTTCGGCGATGGACGGTGTAGCCGAGAGGCTGACAGTGGTCGGATCAATGGTGTCTTCGATCGTGACAGTGGCGGTATCGGTGGTGTCGATCGCTTCGTAGTTGCCGCCGGTGGTGCCGGTGATGGAAACCGTGTAGGACTCGCCATCGTTGTAGACATCGTCGCCCTGGATCGGAAACGCGGTCGAGATGCCGGTGGTGTCGCCCGCGGCGATGGTGATGGTCGCGCCGTTGGACAGCGTGATCGTCAGGTCGGTTTGCGGGGTGTTGGTGACCGAGGCGGAAATCGTGGCGGTGCCGCTGCCTTCGTCGACCGTGACATTGTCGAGCGTGACGGTGGTGGTCACACGGGTCCCTTGCGTGCCAATTTCTGTCGACGGCGATGTAAGCGGATTGCTGAATGTCCCCGTCTCAAACCCCGCTGTCACAACCCCACTGGCTGCGTTCTGAGTCACGAACACGGCACTATGCGCGCCCTGGCCATCGTCGCCGCCTGCGGTTGGCCCCGCGGCTGCCGGGTCAGTGACTGCGGTCGGGTCGGCGCCTGCAGCAATCTGCGCCTGCGTTTTGGTGATTTCATTGCCGCTTTCAATACCTGACTTTGGCTTCGGGTCAAACGCAGTTTTATCGAGAGCGAGAGAGCTCCCATGGCCTACAGTGGCAAAACTGGCATTTTCAAACTCAATTTGAACCGTGTCGGCAGCGGCTGTCTGGATAACATCATCCGCATAGACCTTGTCGCCGATTTGTAGCACGCGTACAACACCGCTGGTGTCGGTAGCGGTTGCGCTGCCGATCAGACCTTTGACGGTGCCGATGGATTGAGCATTGTTGGTGGAAGCTTTTGCCATATAAGTTCTCACATTTCTATTCGTGGGACGCTCTTCGCAGGGGGTATGGAGAAGAGCTGGTTTCGTGTTCGGCACCGGCCTTGTTACATTGAATAAATTATAATTTGTTTCTGTGGCGCAATATAAATAATGTTGCAAATTGACATGAGTCAAGATGATTGTTGTCAAGCATCGGAATCAATCGAATTTGATTTCATGGTGCGCCAGCAGAGAATTCATAATCTGGGAAGCGCTTAGTCCGGAGGCACCTTCGATTGTGGCTAGCGATACGAATGTGGAATTTGCGCTGCCGCCCGGGTTGCCAATGTCCAGTTCCAGGGTGACGGTGCCATCGCTGATGGAAAAATGCAGATAGCCGCCAGAATTATCTGGTGCAGCGTGGTCGGCTATCAGATCGCGGATGTTTAGGGCTTCTTGCTCAATACCAAGTTGCAATTCAGTCACGCCAGCCAAAGCCCTGACCGTGGGCGCACCGAATTCAGTGTTGCCCAGATGAATATTATCGCCTTCGCTACCTGGCAGAAGGGCATTGTTTGAGTCATCCTCAAATGCCTGGTTGTTTGCGGTTATCGATTTGGTTTTTGCCATAGCCAATCTCAAAATTCAGGTTTGCGCTTGAAGGTGGTGGCCCACGCGTCGAGCAGCAGAATGCCTGCGCAATTAGCGCAGATTGGGATGATGGCGCAGTCATTAAGCGCAGTACATTGGACTTTGGTACTAGCGGGCAACTTAT
>CAZAWA010000009.1:0-11437 GCA_964488675.1 uncultured Oxalobacter sp.
AAAAAAGCGTGCAATTGATCGGTATCGAGGCTGCCGGAGACGGCATGGCAAGCGGCCGCCACGCTGCTTCACTGACAGCCGGGTCGCCGGGCGTGTTGCACGGCAACCGCACCTATCTGCTGCAGGATGAGGATGGCCAGATCATCGAGACGCATTCGGTGTCGGCGGGGCTGGACTATCCCGGCGTCGGCCCGGAACACGCCTGGCTCAAGGACTCCGGCCGCGCGCAATATGTGAGCATCACGGACGACGAAGCGCTGAAGGCGTTCCATGATTGTTGCCGCATCGAGGGCATCATTCCGGCGCTGGAGTCCAGTCATGCGATTGCCCATGCGGTGAAACTGGCGCCTGCCATGGGCAAGGACAAGAGCATTCTGGTGAATCTGTCTGGACGAGGCGACAAGGACATGCATACGGTCGCCGAGAAATCCGGCATCAAATGGTGAATTCAGCCCCATTCAAGGCCGATAACGGCGTTGCATGGCCTTGCCGTACTATTCGTACTGTCTGCGGCTGAGCGCCTTGTTCTCGCCCCTGACTGACGCTGGAAAAATCACTTCGTAAAATACGAGACGACAGAAAATTATGTCACGCATACAAAAAACATTTTCCGAACTCGCCCGCCAGAACAAAAAGGGCCTGATTCCGTTCTTCACCGCCGGCGATCCGTCACCGGAACTGACGGTTCCGGTGATGCATGCGCTGGTTGCTGGCGGGGCCGACATCATCGAACTGGGTGTGCCGTTTTCCGACCCGATGGCGGACGGCCCGGTCATTCAGCGCGCTTCCGAACGCGCACTGGCAAAGGGCGTACGCCTGCGCGATGTGTTGAGCTTCGTGCAAGATTTTCGATCTGCCAATCAGACCACCCCGGTAGTGCTGATGGGCTATGCCAACCCGATTGAACGCATGGGTATCGAGAATTTTATTCAGTTGGCAACCACTTCGGGCGTTGACGGTGTGCTGGTGGTTGACTATCCGCCAGAGGAATCGGAGGTCTTTGCCGCAACGATGAAAGCAAACGGTCTGGATGCGATTTTTTTGCTGGCGCCAACCTCAACCGACGAACGAATCGAAAAAGTGGGTAAAATTGCGTCCGGTTATGTATATTACGTATCCCTGAAGGGTGTAACCGGATCCGGAAACCTGGATCTGGACGGGGTCGCGGCGATGATCCCGAAGATCAGAAAGTTCGTGTCGGTGCCGGTCGGTGTCGGGTTCGGCATCCGGGATGCGGCGACGGCCAGGGCGATTGCGTCGGTGTCCGATGCGGTTGTAATAGGCAGCCGCATCATTCAGGAACTTGAAAGCGTGCCGCACGACAAGGCTGCCGATACGGTGCAGGCGTTTTTATCCGGCATCCGCAAGGCGCTGGACGAGTAGAATTTGCAGTAATCGTGGCGCACCTTCCCCTTGGCAGGGGGAAGGTTAGGATGGGGATGGTGTGATGGTGCATGCCTTCACCCCCAACCCGGCCTCCCCCTTACGGAGGGAGGGGGCAATGCGCGCTTGAATGAGTAGGTTAGTCAGGAGATGTCATGAGCTGGTTAGATAAATTGCTGCCCCCGCGCATACAGCGCTCGGTATCCGCCACCCGCAAATCGATGCCGGAGGGTTTGTGGGTCAAGTGTCCGTCGTGCGAGACGGTTCTGTACCGTTCCGATCTGGAAACCAATGTGCATGTCTGTCCGAAATGCAGCCACCACATGCGCATCCGGGCGCGCGAACGCCTTGACGCTCTGCTTGATGCGGAAGGCCGCTACGAAATCGGACACGAAACATTGCCGATAGACACGCTGAAATTCAAGGACAGCAAAAAATATCCGGAACGACTGAAAGCGGCGCTGGAAGCGACCGGCGAGACTGATGCCCTGATCGTGATGGGCGGGTCGATCATGACGCTGCCGGTGGTGGTGTCGTGTTTTGAATTCGAGTTCATGGGCGGCTCGATGGGGTCTGTCGTCGGCGAGCGATTCGTGCGTGGCGCGCAGGCGGCGATCGAGCAGCGCGTACCATTCATCTGCATCGCTGCCAGCGGCGGCGCGCGCATGCAGGAAGGCTTGCTCTCGCTGTTCCAGATGGCCAAGACGACGGCCATCCTGACGCAATTGTCGGAGCGCAAGCTGCCGTTCATTTCGGTGCTGACTGACCCGACCATGGGCGGTGTCTCCGCGTCGTTCGCGTTCCTTGGCGATGTCGTGATTGCCGAGCCGAAGGCGCTGGTCGGTTTTGCCGGTCAGCGCGTGATCGCCAACACCGTGCGCGAGAAACTGCCGGAAGGATTCCAGCGCGCGGAGTTCCTGATGCAGAAGGGCGCGATCGACATGATTGTCGACCGTCGCCAGATGCGCGAAGAAATTGCGCGGATGCTGGCGCTGTTGCAGAACAAGCCCATTGAAGCGCTCATGTAACCGGCTGATTTCATTTTCAACGAGCCTGACGCCACCGTCAGGCTCGTTTGATTTATGACCTCACCTTCCCGCACCTTCGCCGACTGGCTGGCTTATGTCGAGCAACTGCATCCGCAGAGCATCGAACTGGGGCTGGAACGCGTCGCGCAGGTGTTTGTGCGCATGTCGTTGCCGCTGTCCTGCCCCATCATCACGGTTGGCGGCACCAATGGCAAAGGCTCCACCTGCACTATGCTGGAAGCAATGCTGAAGGCAGCGGGTTATCGCGCCGGGCTGTATACCTCACCTCATCTCCACCATTTCAACGAACGGGCGCGCATCAATGGCGAACCTGCTTCTGACGAGGCGCTGGTGCGACATTTCGAAAGGGTCGAAGCAGTGCGCGGCGATACGCAGCTGACCTATTTCGAATTCACCTCGCTGGCGATATTCGGACTGTTCGCCGAAGCGGAACTGGATGTCGCGATTCTTGAAGTCGGTCTGGGCGGACGGCTGGACGCGGTTAACATCCTCGACGCCGATGTCGCCGTTGTGACCAATGTCGGCATCGATCATGTCGATTACCTGGGCGATACGCGCGAGCAGATTGGTTTCGAAAAGGCGGGCATTTTCAGGCGAAAACGCATCGCGATCTGCGGCGACTTCGACCCGCCGGCATCGCTGGTGGAGCATGCACTGGCGATTCGCGCCGACTTGCGGGTGATTGGCCGCGATTTCCGCAGCGAGGATGGTGGGGATCATTGGAACTGGAGCGGTCGAAGTGCGCGGTATGATGCGCTCGACTACCCGGCATTGCCGGGTGCCAACCAGATTGCCAATGCTTCGGTTGCGCTGGCAGCGCTGGAAGCCCTGCAGGATCGCTTGCCGGTCGGTGAGAGCGCCGTGCGAGCCGGACTGGCGCAGGCTGTATTGCCGGGGCGTTTTCAGGTGTTGCCCGGCAAGCCGGTCGTCATCCTCGATGTCGCGCATAACCCGCATGCGGCAGCGGTATTGGCGGACAATCTCGACCGGACGGGAAAATACACGAATACCTACGCAGTGTTCGGCGCGATGCGCGACAAGGACATCGACGGCGTGATCGAATACCTCAGGGATCGCATCGATTACTGGTGTGTGACCGATTTGCCCATGGCGCGGGCGGCTTCGGCAGTCGAGCTCGGTGACAGGCTGCGCGCAGCTGGTGTGGGCACGGAAGGTGGCGGCGTCAATCACCGGACGGTGCAGGCATTTTCGTCCCCGGCAAAGGCGCTCGCGAATGCGCTCAGCCGGGCAGGGGAAAATGATAGAATTGCGGTGTTTGGATCCTTCTGGACGGTCGCTGGAGCGATTGAAGCAGAAACTAACCGACGCCCCTAATTGATCAAATGAGCTGGTTTTCCTTTTTTCGAAAAAACAAGCTGGAACCCGCGCCGGACGAAAGCGAGTTTTATTCCCACGCCGAGGATATTCCTGCAACTTCACGCAGGCGCGGCAAAGCCAAGGAAGAAGCTATCGATCCCGTACTACCGGAAAAGAAACGCGCGCGCCGTCGTCTGGTTGGCGCTGTGGCGATTACGCTGGGTTTGTTCATTGCGCTGCCCATGGTGCTCGATTCCGAACCCAAATCGACTTCAGGCGAAATCGTGATCCAGATCCCTTCTCGAGACAAACTCTCCAAATTGGTGGCGAGCCGTCCGGTAGCGTCTGCTGCAGCACCTTCCGCGCCGGAGAAGAATGCCGAAACTCCTTCACTGACCGCTACCGCCGCTGCCGAAAATGGCAAGCCATCAGGCAATGCTGCGCCCGCTGAAAAACCCGCTTCCGTCAAGGCGGCGCCGGAACCGGCCAAGGCAGTGAAGGCTGAAGCGAAGAATGGCAACGCCAAGCCTGTCGCCGAGGCGGCGCAACCGAAAGTCCTGATTCAGGTGGCGGCACTGGCGAGTCAGGAAAAGGTTGACGAATTGCGAGCAAAGCTGAACGAGGAAGGCTTCAAATCCCAAACGCAGAAAGTGGCGACCAAGGACGGCGATCGCATCCGGGTGCGGGTGGGCCCGTTTGCCAGTAAGGATGAGGCTGACAAGGCTTGTCCGAAGTTGATTAAAATGAAACTGAATTGTACGGTTGTGACGAATTGACATGGCCGGTAGGGGGCGCCAGCTTTGACGGTCTTTGATTACCTCGTTCTGTTTGTGCTGGTTTGCTCGATCCTGATCAGCACCATGAATGGCCTGGTCAGGGAGGGGTTGTCGCTATTTGGCTGGATTGTGGCCTTTCTGGCGGCAAACGCGTTTGGCGAGTCTCTGGCAAAATTGCTGCCGGAGTCTTTGACGGGCAATGCGGTGCGTCTGATAGTGGCTTATGTGGCCTTGTTCATTGGTGTGCGCCTGTTGACCATGCTGTTGGGGAAGGTGCTGGAAGGATTGATCAAGGCGGGCGGATTGACGGTCGCCGATCGCGGTCTGGGTGGCCTGTTTGGTCTGGCGCGCGGTATTGTGATCGTGATGGTGGTGGTGTTGCTGTGCGGCATGACGGCGGTGCCGCAGCAGCCGTTCTGGAAAAACGCTCTGCTGAGCCCGCTGGCGGAAGCGGGCGCGCGCACCATCAAGCCGTTTTTGCCAGTCAGTTTTGCACGACAAATTCGTTTTTAGGTAAGCAGCTATTTTTAGGAGTCCACCATGTGTGGTGTTGTCGGCATCGTATCGTATGCTCCCGTAAACCAGTTGATCTATGACACCTTGCTGCTGTTGCAGCATCGCGGTCAGGACGCGGCTGGCATTGCAACCAACAATGGCAACACATTCACAATGCACAAGGCGAACGGCCTGGTGCGTGATGTGTTCCGCACCCGGAACATGCGCTCTCTCCTCGGGCATTCAGGCATTGGGCAGGTGCGCTATCCGACGGCCGGTTCATCGAGCGCGGAGGAGGCGCAGCCGTTTTATGTGAATGCGCCGTTCGGCATTACGCTGGCACACAATGGCAATCTGACGAACTGGGAGCAGCTCAGAAGCGAGATGTTCAAAAATGATCGTCGCCACATCAACACCAATTCCGATTCCGAAGTGCTGCTCAATGTGCTGGCGCACGAAATCGAACAGGCCACTACGGGGGATTCGCTCGATCCGGCATCGGTGTTCAAGGCGGTAACGCAGTTGCATAAACGCGTGCGTGGGTCGTACGGCGTGGTGGCGCAAATTGCGGACTTCGGCCTGATCGCGTTTCGTGATCCTTTCGGCATTCGTCCGCTGTGTCTGGGATTTTCCGAAAGCGACAAGGGCATCGAATACATGATCGCCAGCGAGTCGGCCGCGCTCGAGGGCATGGGTTTTCAGTTGCTGCGCGATGTGATGCCGGGCGAGGCGATTTTCATCGATCTGGAAGGCAAGCTCTATAACCAGCAATGCGCAGAAAATCCGTCGCTCAATCCGTGCGCATTCGAATTCGTTTATTTTGCACGACCTGACTCGATTATTGACGGCGCCTCGGTGTATGCCACGCGCCTCAAGATGGGCGAGTATCTGGCAGAGAAAATCAAGAAGGAATTCCGGCACGGCGAAATCGATGTCGTGATGCCGATTCCGGAATCCTCCCGTCCGTCGACCGTGGAACTGGCGAGCAAACTCAACCTCGAGTACCGCGAAGGATTTGTACGAAACCGCTACATCGGTCGCACCTTCATCATGCCGGGGCAGGAAATCCGCTCTCGCTCAGTGCGCCAGAAACTCAATGTCAATCCATCCGAATTCAAGGGCAAGTCGGTGCTGGTGGTCGATGACTCGATCGTGCGCGGCACGACCAGCCGGGAAATCGTGCAGATGGCGCGCGCCGCAGGCGCAAGGCGGGTCATCTTCGCGTCGGCAGCGCCGCCGGTCATGTTCCCCAATGTGTACGGCATTGACATGCCGACCCGCAGCGAACTGATCGCGCACGGTCGTACCGAGGAAGAGGTCTGCCGCGAGATTACGGCAGACGCGCTGGTGTATCAGGATCTTGAAGGCTTGCGTCAGTCGATCTCCGACATCAATCCGGTGCTGCGAAGCCTGGATGCGTCCTGTTTCGACGGCAAGTATGTCACGGGCGACATTACGCCAGAGTATCTGGATCAGCTGGAGTTGAAGCGCAGCAATTCTCGCGCAGAACAGGAAGACAGCGAGCGTTCGCAATTGAATCTGAACCTCGCCCTGATCGACTAATTTATTTCAATTAAAAATCCCTCGAGGCATTGTTGTCATCGCCTTGCCGGGCTATTCGTACTGTATTCGGCTTGACGCTGCGCCACGGGCGATTTTGAATTGAAATGCTGACTCACTTTGAGCAGTTGTTGGGCTGTATAAATTTATTGATGGAAGCACTGCCATGAACGCACCCAAAAAATTTGGTTTCACCACCAACCTCGTCCATAGCGATCAGCAAAAAGCGATCGAGCACGGTTCCTTGCATCGCCCGATCCATACCTCCGCGACTTTCGGCTACGCCGATGCGCGCGAACTGGCCGATGTGTTCCAGAACAAGAAGCCCGGTTTCCGCTACGCGCGCCAGGGCAACCCCACCGTGCTGGCGCTGGAAGAAAAGATCAACCGGATGGAAGACGGTCTGACGACGATCTGTTTTTCCAGCGGCATGGCGGCAGTTGGCGTGATTCCGCAGACGCTGTTGCGTGCGGGCGATCATGTAGTGTCATCAGCCTTTTTATTTGGCAATACCAGCAGCATCTGGCAAACGATTGTTCATCAGGGTATCGACATTTCGCTGGTGGACGCGACCGATGTTGATAATGTCGAAGCAGCGATCAAGCCGGACACGCGCATCGTGTATGTCGAATCGATTGCCAATCCGCGCACGCAGGTTGCCGATCTCAAACGCATCGGCGATCTTTGCAAGGCGCGTGGCATCCTGCTCGTGGTTGACAACACCATGACCACGCCATATCTGTTTCGTCCAAAATATGTCGGCGCGGGACTCGTGGTCAATGCGCTGACCAAATCGATCAACGGCCACGGCAACGCGATGGGCGGCGCGATCACTGATACCGGCGTGTTCGACTGGAGCAAATACCCGAATATTTTTGACGGCATCAAGAAAAACCCGCAGCCGATGTGGGGCGCGGCGCAAATTCGCGTGCGCGGCCTGCGCGATTTTGGCGCCTGTCTTGCGCCGGAGGCCGCACACCGTATTTCCATTGGTGCCGAAACGCTGGCGCTGCGGATGGAGCGCACCTGCGCCAACGCGATGGCGGTGGCAACAATGCTGCAGGCGGATGAGCGTGTCAAGGCTGTGTATTACCCCGGACTGGCTTCGCACCCGCAGCATGCTGTTGCAACTGAATTGTTTAGCGCCTACGGTTCGATGTTCAGCTTCGAACTGAAGGACGGCATTGACTGTTTCGATTACATTAACCGCCTGCAACTTGGCATCGCGGCCAGCAATCTGGGCGACTCGCGCACGCTGGTGATTCCGGTGGCGCAAACGATCTACGCCGAAATCGGGCCGGAAGCGCGTGCGGCCGTCGATATTGCGGAAAATCTGATCCGCGTGTCGATGGGGATCGAAGATACTGAAGATCTGGTTGCGGACTTCAGGCAGGCATTGAGCGCCTGACAGGTCATTCGAAGTCGAGGCACTCGGGGTCAGCAGTTTTTTTACGCGGAGCTTTTCTGCGTAAATTACTCTGACCCTGAATTTTATGCCACTGACATCAGCTTTCCAGGACGCACAAGGTAGCGATCTGGATATCCTGTGCTTCTTGACATTGCGTACGCAATAGCGTACCATCAAAACCTCGGGAGGCATAAAATGACAACACTCACAGCAAGCGAAGCGCGCGCTAATCTGTACCGGCTCATCGACCAGACCGCTGCGTCGCATCAACCTATTCACATTGCCGGTAAGCGGGCGAGTGCTGTTCTCCTGTCCGCAGATGACTGGCAGGCCATTCAGGAAACGCTGTACCTGCTTTCTGTTCCGGGTATGCGCGAATCCATCAAGGAGGGGATGGCCGAACCACTTGGCAAGAGCACCAAGGAGCTTAAGTGGTGAGTTGGCAAGTCGTCTTTTCCAGGCATGCAGGAAAGGACGCCAAGAAGTTGGCAGCTACTGGCCTGAAAGCCAAGGCGCAGGAACTTCTCGACATTCTCGCTATCGATCCGTTTCAGAACCCGCCTTCATATGAAAAATTAGTCGGCGATTTGGCGGGTGCTTACTCAAGGCGCATCAATATTCAACACCGGCTGGTCTACGAGGTATTCCCCCAGGAGCGTGTGGTTCGTGTGCTTCGCATGTGGTCGCACTATGAGTAAGAAACCGGAAAATTAAGAGGGAATGGAAAGGAGTCAATTGAATATGCAAAACGAAAGTGAATCGCAGGAGTATGCATTCAATTCAATAGCTGGGATGGAGATTCGTGAATTGAACGCTGCGAAAGAAGAAGCGGGGAAGCCAGACTTTCAGAATGTATAAGCAACATGGCTTCTGAGCAGGCCATGCTGGATTCGCTCCTTCACGAACCGGAAACAGCCACAAATGAAAATTACTCGAGGTTGGCCAAGAAAGCCTGCCGATCAGGAATTGATGCCTGGGATTTGGATATCGCATTTCTAAAAGCGGATATCGATATGTATGCGGCAAAGATTAATGCTATTTTGACGCACCTCCCTGCTAATGGTGTGCAATGAACTTCTCAAATCTTGTAAAGAAAATTCGCGAAGAAAACACGGGTAAGAAGGTGCCTGGTTTCGAGCCCAAGAACGGAAACGAACGCGCAAAATATCTCTTCCTCCTTGAGGCGCCTGGCCCGAAGGCTGTGAACTCTGACAAGATTTCTTTGGATAACCAAGACCCAACAGCCAAAAATTTCCAGAAACAATTGGATCAGGCTGGCATACCTCGCGAAGAAATTGCGATCTGGAACATTGTGCCTTGGTATCTCGGTAATGAGTCAGGTACGGCGATTCGCGCTACAAACAACAAAGATTTTGAAGCAGGGATGAAATACTTGCAGCCCTTAATTTCAGCGATGCCGAATTTGTGCTGCATTGTTCTGGTTGGAGGGGTTGCAAGGAAATCGCACATCTATCTGTCAAAGATGACCGCTGCGAGAATTCTGACTTGCCACCACACATCAGCGAGGGTAACAAATCTAGACGCACGCCAACACAATATCGAAGTTTTTTCCTACATGAAAAAAACTACCTGAGGGCAATGGCAATAAAAGGGTCAGGCTAGAATTATTTCCGCGCGATGCTTTCGATGGCGCCAGACATCAGTCGCTCTTTTAAGCCTTTTTAACAAACTCCGACTTCAGCTTCATCGGCCCGACACCATCAACCTTGCAGTCGATGTCGTGATCGCCTTCGACCAGGCGAATATTGCGGACTTTGGTGCCAACCTTGACCACCTGCGAGGAGCCTTTGATTTTCAGGTCCTTGATGACGGTCACGGTATCGCCATCTTGAAGCAGATTGCCGTTCGCATCTTTCACCACCAGCGCAGTCGCCTCGACTGGCGCAGCATCGCCGGCAGACCATTCATTCCCGCACTCGGGGCAAACCAGCATGCTGCCGTCTTCATAGGTAAAGGCTGATTTGCATTTGGGGCAGTTTGGCAATTGGCGCATTGTGAAATCTCAACTGGATAGAAGGTTGTCGGCGGCCCAGTAAGCGGCCACACTCCGACATTTTCCCATGCTTTCCTGCCTGGGGGCGAAAACATCGTGTGCAGGCGGTTTCTTCAGCCACCCTGTACAATGAAGCCCCCGCAAGGCTGGCCTATTTTATGACGCATCCCAAGAACCTTTTCTCCTACACGCAGAAACGCCCGCGCCCGCAGGACGCCGCGCCGTTTCTGCCGATGTCGCGCGCCGAGATGGATGTGCTCGGCTGGGATGCGTGCGATGTGATACTGGTGACGGGCGATGCCTATATCGATCACCCCAGTTTCGGCATGGCACTGATCGGGCGATTGCTGGAAGCGCAGGGCTATCGTGTTGGCATCATCAGCCAGCCGGACTGGCAGTCGGCCAAGGACTTTCGCAAGCTGGGCAAGCCGCGCCTGTATTTTGGCATCACGGCCGGCAACATGGATTCGATGGTCAACCGCTATACGGCGGAACGCAAGTTCCGTTCGGACGATGCCTACACGGCAGGCGGTGCGGGCGGCAAGCGCCCGGATCGTGCGCTGGTGGTGTACGCGCAGCGCGCGCGCGAGGCCTACCCGGATGCGAATATCGTGATCGGCAGCATCGAGGCGAGCCTGCGCCGCATTGCGCATTACGATTACTGGTCGGACACCGTGCGGCGCTCCGTGCTGCCGGATTCCAAGGCCGACATCCTGCTGTTCGGCAATGCCGAACGCGCGCTGGTTGCGCTCACGCACCGGCTGGCGGCGGGCGAGGAAATCGAAACCATCCGCGATTTGCGCGGCACGGCATTCATGGTGGCGCCGGGCTGGAAGCCGGGTAGCGACTGGAGCGAGGCCGGTTCGACCCGCGTTGACACGCCCGGCAGGATCGATGCGCATTTGAACCCGTATGACGCCGGGCCGGGCAGCGCAGCAGCATGCGCAGCAGAAGCAGTGGCCGAGCCGGTTGAAAAAGCGATCCTGATGCTGACGCGCGAGCAGCGACAGGCTGCACAAAAGGAAATCCACAACAAAACCGTGGTGCGCCTGCCGTCGTTCGAGCAGGTGAAGGACGATCCGGTCATGTATGCGCATGCCTCGCGCGTGTTCCATCTGGAGTCGAACCCCGGCAATGCACGCGCACTGGTGCAGGCGCACGACAGGCGCGATGTGTGGCTCAATCCGCCGCCGCTCCCGCTCACAATGGAAGAGATGGATCGCGTCTATGGCCTGCCGTATGCCAGAGCGCCGAACCCGGGCTATGGCAAGGCGAAAATACCGGCCTGGGAAATGATCAAGTTTTCCGTGACCATCATGCGAGGCTGTTTCGGCGGTTGCACCTTCTGCTCGATCACCGAGCATGAGGGGCGCATTATTCAGAGCCGATCCGAACCCTCCATCCTGCGCGAGATTGAAGAGATTCGTGACAAGAC
>CAZAWA010000009.1:11537-38007 GCA_964488675.1 uncultured Oxalobacter sp.
AAGATGCAGAAGCCGGGCATGGGTTCTTACAACGAGTTCAAGAGGATGTTCGATCGTTTTTCGAAGGAAGCGGGCAAGGAGCAGTATCTGGTGCCGTACTTCATCGCCGCGCATCCCGGCACCACCGACGAGGACATGGTGAACCTCGCGCTGTGGCTGAAGAAAAACAATTTCCGGCTCGATCAGGTGCAGACCTTCATGCCGACGCCGATGGCGATGGCGACCACCATGTACCACAGCCGCAAGAATCCGCTGCACAGAGTGAGTGCGGACTCCGAGACGGTCGAGACGCCGCGCAAGGGGCAGGTACGGCGCCTGCACAAGGCATTCCTGCGTTACCACGACCCGGAGAACTGGACCATCCTGCGCGAAGCGCTGCGCCGCATGGGAAGATCTGATCTGATCGGCACGGGGCCGCAACATCTGGTGCCGCCGTTCAAATCTGCGCCCGGTGTTGGAATGGGTGGCATGGGCAAGGGCAGCCTTGGCGTGCGCCGCCACGAAACGGGCCACCAGAAGCAGCCGCAGGGCAAGGGCGGGCAAAAACCGGCCAAACCCGCTGCCGGGAAGTTTGCTGGCGACAGCAAGCACCGTAAGGGCGGGGTGCCGGTCAAGTCGGGGAAACGATAGTTCCTGCAGGCAGTTTTATGGTGTACGATTGCCGCTTAATTCCATCTTTTAGGTAGCAGACATATGCCGAAGGAATCCGTCAAGATCACGCTGCTGGTCGATAACGAGGCCGCCGAGGGGCTGGAAAAGGAGCATGGGTTTGCCGCGTGGATCGAGTTCGGCGAGCACCGCATCCTGTTCGATACCGGTCACATGGGCGCATTGCAGAAGAACGCCGAGCGCATGGGCGTCGATCTCAGGCAGGCCGAAGCGATTGTGATCAGCCACGGCCATCGCGACCATACCGGAACGCTCGACAAGGTGCTGGCGGAAAACAAGCGAGCCGAAATTTATTTTGCGCACACGATTGACCAGGCGCGCTGGTGGTACATGCCGGACGCGGATAGCTACGGCATGCCGGAGCATTCGCGCCAGGCATTCAATGCGCTGCCGCCGAGCCGCGTTCGTTCGTTGACCTCATTTCACTATCTTGCGCCCGGCGTTGGCATCACCGGCCCGGTGCCGCGACTGAACGATTTCGAGGACACGGGCGGCACCTTTCATCTCGACGACCAGCGTGGCTCGGTAGACGAGATCGAGGACGACCAGTCGATGTGGTTCGAGACGGATGACGGCCTCGTCGTGCTGGTGGGTTGCTGCCATTCCGGCCTGTCGAACACCATCGACTACATCCGCAAGATTTCCGGCATTGACAAGGTGCGCGGCGTTCTGGGCGGCATGCACCTGTTGCAGGCGAATCCCCAGCGGCTGGAAAAAACCTTCGAAGTGATGGGGGGCTGGAAAGCGGATTTTCTCATCCCGTGCCACTGCACCGGCATGGAATCGGCAAGGAAAATGGAAGCCGCCATCGGCAGCCAGACGGTCAAACATGGTCATGCGGGTATGGTGGTAGATGCCGGAACACTCCGATAAGCTGCACAAACTGCCGCGCCAGCTGCTCGGCTTCCTGCCGACACCGTTGGTTGAGCTGAAACGCCTGGCACGACTCCTGAACGGCCCGCGACTCTGGATCAAGCGCGACGATCAGACCGGGCTGGCATTCGGCGGCAACAAGACGCGCAAGCTTGAATTCCTGCTCGGCGATGCGCTTGCACAGGGCGCTGACACATTGGTCACTGGCGGCGCGGCGCAATCGAACCATTGCCGCCAGACGGCTGCTGCTGCTGCTGCGTGTGGACTGGAATGCCATCTCGCCCTGGGCGGCAGCGCGCCTTCGCTGGCCAACGGCAATCTGCTGCTCGATCAGCTCCTGGGTGCGCAGGTTCACTGGTGCGGAGAACGGCGCAAGGGCGAGGACATCCCGCAAATCGTGGCGCAACTCAAGGCAGCAGGCAGAACGCCGTATGTCGTGCCCTATGGCGGCTCCAGCGCTGTCGGCGCGCTCGGTTATGTCGATGCGACACGCGAACTGCTGGCGCAACTGGCCGCCAGCGGCGAGCGCATGACGCACATGGTGTTTGCATCAAGTTCCGGCGGCACGCATGCCGGGCTGCTTGTTGGGCAGCGCGTCTTTGGCCATGAGTGCCGGATTATCGGCATCCGCAATGAAAAGAATCATCCAGGCGAGCAATCGCTGGCGGAATCCATCCTGCAGCTGGCAAGCGATGCTTCGGCGCTTATCGGCACTGGCGCAGGTTATAGCAAAAAAGACCTGCAGTTGCGCGATGATTTCGTCGAAGGCGGTTACGGTGTAGTTGGCGATGCAGAGCGAGAAGCGATTGCGTTGCTGGCCAGGCATGAAGGCATCCTGCTCGATCCGGTGTACACGGCGCGCGCCATGGCGGGGCTGATCGGCATGATCCGAAGCAGAGAATTCTCCCGCGAGGACAGCGTGCTGTTCTGGCACACCGGCGGCGGCCCGGCGCTGTTTGCGTATGCGGATGCGCTTGTCTGAGGCCTCATAGGGTGCGCGCTCCGGTAGTAACGCGTCGCGTTATTATTGTGCCCAAAAGCGGCATTTTCAGGCTTTTTTGCCGCCCCAAAACTTGAAAGTGCCTGAAAAACAGGCAATTTCAGCCCGGAAAATGCAATTTACTCGGGAGTATATGTCTAAATGTCGCTATTAGCCATATTGGATGCGCCGGAGAAAAATTACACTCCCCCAGTATGCCTATTTTGCGCTTTTTCGGGGGCGCAGCTGACAAAAGGAGCAACCCGCCGGCCGCTGCACCATCTGCCACTCGCTTGGGCCTCGGCACCAGCCAGACGGCGAAAGCGGCAACGATCTGCACGATACCGGTAATAATCGTGATCTCATTGGTCGCTAGCATGACACGCTGGCTGGTAACCAGTTGATCGATGACGCTACGAGCCACAGGCAGGCCGATAACCGCTTGTAAAATGTGGGTATGCGCCACGGGCAAAGCAGATCGAATAGTATTTCCTCGTTAATTTGGAATATCCGGGAGGGGATGATGGCTCGTGACACCGTGAAAATCACCGTGCTGGTGGATTACGCCTCCAAGGAGGGTCTGGACACCGAACATGGCTTTGCTGCGTGGGTGGAGGCGGGGCGGCATTGCTTCCTTTTCGATACGGGCCAGGCTGGCGTCATGCAGGCCAATGCGGCCAAACTCGGCATTGATCTGAAGCAGGCCGATGCGCTGGTTCTGAGTCACGGACATTTCGACCATACTGGCACCCTGCCGGAATTTCTGGCGGAAAATGACAAGGCCCATGTCTACTTCGCGCATGGACTGCACATCGACCGATACAGCTGCAAGCCAGGCACGCCGGTTCGCGCTATCGGCATGCCTGAGGCGTCACGACAGGCACTCGCTGCCCTTCCGTCGGAGCGGCTGCACGACTTGAAAGAACCGCACTACCTTGCGCCCGGCATCGGCCTGACCGGCCCGGTGCCGCGCCTATCCTCTTTCGAAGATGTCGGCGGGCCATTTTTTGTCGACCCCGACAGTCACAAAAACGATTTGATCGATGACGACCAGTCAATGTGGTTCGAGACCGATGAAGGGCTGGTCGTTCTGCTGGGCTGCTGCCACGCCGGACTGGTAAACACCATCGATTACATTCGCAAGGTTTCCGGCATCCAGAAAGTCCACGGCGTAATTGGCGGGATGCATCTCGTCAATGCCGATCAGCAGCGCCTGGAAAAAACTTTCAGCGCAATGGGAGAATGGGCACCAGAATTACTCGTTCCCTGCCATTGCACGGGTCCCAACGCGGCGGAACAGATGCAGCATGCGCTTGGCAAAAAAATTGTCAGCATCGGCTATGCGGGTATGGAAATACCCGTGGGCCAACTCAAGAATTAAGTTTTGGCGGTCAAACCCGGTTTGTGCGGGTGCACCACCATCTTGACGGGCAAGGTGGTGCGTGTATCGGTTGCGTTTTGCCAAGCCGATCAAGCACTTTTGCTGGCGATCAAGAGATGCTTGTGATCTTCAAGCCAGTTTTGCGCAATAGCCCGAGCCTCCTTAAGCTGCGATCGGTCCATTGATGTTTCGATCATGCTCGCGTACTTGTGCGCTTTATGGTTGCCGCTGGCAGCGGCGAGGCTGAGCCACTTGTGTGCCTGAACCAGATTTCTGGAGATGCCGTGGCCGGTTATGTACATCAGGCCGAGGTTGAACTGGGATCGAGCATGTCCGTGTTCGGCTGCCTTGCTATACCAGGCGGTGGCGGAGCGATAGTCCTGCGGCACACCTTTCCCGCTGTCGAAAATAAGGCCAAGGTTGAATTGCGCCTTGACATATTCCTGCTCGGCTGCCTTGCGATACCAGAAGATCGCCTGCTGGAGATTTTGGGTCGTGCCTCGCCCTTCTTCGAAAAGCTTGCCCAAATTGAACTGCGCAAGCGGATATCCCTGTTCCGCCGCCTTGGTAAACCAGGCTAGCGCATTCTGCTGATCCTGCGAAACACCCTTGCCGTGGTCAAGCATGACGGCAAGGTTGTTCTGCGCGCGGGAGTGACCTTGCTCAGCTGCCTCGCGATACCACTTTATTGCCAGTTCGAAGTCCTGCGCTACGCCTTTTCCGTTTTCATAGATTAACCCCAGATTGAATTGCGCACGGTCGCTTCCCTGCTCAGCCGCCTTGTGGAACCAGAACTGGGCTTGCTCGAAATCCAGCGAGGTGCCCTGGGCGTTTCCGTACATAAGCCCCAGATTGTTCTGTGCGTCGACATTGCCTTGCGCTGCGGCCTTGCCATACCAGACCAGCGCCTCGGAAAAGCTTTGCTCAACACCCTGCCCCTTGCTGTACAGTAAGCCAAGGTTATATTGCGCAATCGGGCTTCCCTTTTGAGCCTGCTCGATCCAGTAGGCAGCGGTTTTTGGGTTGTTCATGCCTCGCTTTCAGTGACAGATCTTTCTGTGAACCGTTGGATCAGCATAAGAACGACGGCCTGCGCACGCATTCGCACTTTGGCGACTAAAGCGCATCCTTGCGGGCCTGCTCCTTCAACAGTTCAATCAGCCTTGCGCAGGGAAGTGGCTTGTGAAACAGGTATCCCTGCATGGTGTTGCATCCAGCCAGTTCCAGATATCGAGATTGCGCGTGGGTTTCAACGCCTTCCGCTATCAGATTCAGCCCCAGGCCTTTGGCGATCGAGATGATCGCCAGTACGACCGGAAAGTGGCCTTCTTCAGTCAGAATTTCCTTGACGAAGGTCTTGTCAACCTTGATGGTATGGACGGGAAAGCGGTGCAAGTAGGCCAGAGATGAATATCCTGTTCCAAAATCATCAATCGCGATGCAGACGCCCAGTTCCGATAGTTTGTTTAACTGCTCGTTTGCATGTTGCGGATTGCGAATGCAGATGTTTTCGGTGATTTCAAGTTCAAGCTGGGACGGGGGAATGTCATGGTGTGACAGGGCATCCTGCAATTTTTTGTAAAAGTCCCTGTGGTCCAGATATTGCGGCGAAATGTTGATCGCCAGGCGTATCGGTTCGCAGCCGGCATCGCGGCAGGCGATCATGTCCACGCAGACCGCTTTCAGCATCCAGTCGCTAAGCAGGGTCATCAAACCAATTTCCTCGGCAAAAGGAAGAAAATCGGCCGCTGCAATAAGGCCGCGTTCGGGATGATTCCAGCGCATCAAGGCCTCCGCGCCAACAATCCTGCCGGTGGCAATATCAATCTGCGGCTGGTAGTACATTTCGAGTTCTTGCTTGTCGATAGCCTTGCGCAGCTTTTTTTCCTTCGCAATTTTCAGATGTGAGACATCTCGCATTGTGCGGTCATAAAAGCCAAACCCGTCCTTGCTCGATGACTTCACCTGGTGCATGGCAATGTCGGCATGACGAAACAATTCATTGATGGTGTCGCCATCGTCAGGATAAATGGCGATGCCAATACTGGCAGAAACATTCGCTTCAAAACCGTCAATCATGAAGGGCGCCTGAAGACACTGGAGGAGTTCCTGGGCAAATTCACCCGTTTCCGTCCGGCCCTTGGTGCAAGGGAGGATCAGCGTAAATTCATCACCGCCGTGCCGGGCCAGCATGGCGCCGTTGCGCAGCCTGTCTTTTAGTCGTGCAGCGACTTGTTGCAGCAGTTCGTCACCCTTGACATGGCCGAAGGTGTCGTTAATGAGTTTGAAGCGGTCGAGATTGATCAGCATTACCGCCAGCTTAGCGTCGCTTCGCCTTGCCTGGATGATGGCCAGATTAACTTGCTCCTTGAGCAGGATGCGGTTGGGCAGGCCGGTCAGTATGTCGTGATAAGCCTGGTATGAAATAAGTTCCTCGGCACGCTTCCGTTCTGTGATGTCCCGGGCGACCACATAGGTGCCAAAGTATTCATGCTGACCGACATCCTGATAGGGTAAATACATGCCGGTTGAATCAAAGGAAATGGTCATCAAGGTTTGTTCGAAGGTTCGTTCCGCAGCATCGATATTGTTGCTCCGGAGTCGAAGTTCGACATTTCTTGAGGCGCGCTCATCCGTCCGCCGCTCATTGAAAACATACTGCGCCTTCGTCAAATCCTCTTCCGGAACCAGCGCAGAGTAGTGCTGGCCGATTAGGTCGCTTGCGCTAAACCCAAGAAGTTGCTGCGCCCGGTGATTCACGAAGGTAAACCGTCCGTGCTTGTCCAGCGTGTAGATAATGTCCGGAGAACTGTCGATAAGATTGCGATAGAGCTTTTCCGAGTACTCAAGTCGCCATGCAATATGGCGATTCCGCGCCTCCAGAGCGCGTTTGTGTGCTGCATTATCCAGAAGGCGAAACAGTTCTTCATGCTGATAGGGCTTGCGCAGATAGCCATACGCGCCTCGTTGCAGAGCGCCAATCGCAGATTCGATCCGTGTGTCGCCACTGCTGATAATGACGGTAACATCCATCGAGTTGGCATTGATGAAGTCCATGACCTCATGACCGCTCATGTCCGGCAACTGGATGTCGAGCAGAACGATGTCGAAATAATGCTGGCTCAGCATGGCGACGGCATCGCCTCCGCTGCTCGCTTCCGACAGTTTGTAGCCGCGGTTGCGCAGCAATTGCCCCAGGCTGTCCAGCAGCCTGGGCTCATCATCGACAAGAAGCAGATGCGGGATTTTTTCAACTTCCGAATCGGCGGGGAAATTGATGCAGCCAAGCGCGAAATTGATTGCCGTGAAATCCTTGTTATCCATGTTCAGGGCCGTGATCCTGGTGCAGAGGTCGTCGTTCGCCGGTTGCTTACCGGGAAGAGTATTTCGTATGTCGTGCCATTGCTATTGCTGCGGCAGGTAATAAATCCCTGAGCATTCTTGACCAGGTCGTTGACGATTGACAGGCCAAGGCCGCGATTAGGCCCATCCCTGGTGCTGTTATGCGGAGCAAAAATATTCTCAAGGATTGATTTCGGAATTCCCGGGCCGGAGTCCTTGACGCAAAGTTCGATATACAACTGGCGATCATGGGTGGCATACCCCCGATTCTCGACAAGAATTTCGCCGCCCTTAGGCATTGCTTCGATGGCATTCTTGAGCAGATTGATCAGGATTTGCTTGACTGCGCCATCTTCGCAGTCGATTTCATCCGGCTGCCCTTCTGTTTTCGAAGTCAATTTCACTGACGCTGGCGCAAACCCGGTATCGCGGAAAATCCGGATGACGCTCTGCACAACCTTGTTCAGTTCGGTTGTGTTCTGGCGGTTTGTCGGCTGAGGATTGGCAAATTGGCTAAGGATTTTGCTGACACGGTCAATCTCCTCATTTAGCACCGATATTTCGCCGCTGATGGGTTCGTGTCTTGCCAATTTATCGTTCAGCAGGTTCAGGTAGTTTTTGATGATGAAAAGCGGATTGTTGACTTCATGCGCGACTTTCAGCGAGGCCAGGCGGAATTCTTCTGCCGATGCCGCGCTGTGCTTTTGAGCGTCCTCCTGCTTGCTCCGCAAGGCATGCAGGGCAGATGAGGCCTGGTTGCTGAAAGTTTGCAAAAATCCCAGATTTCGTCGCAAATCAGAAGTGACAAGCGATGCTGCACTGCCTACGACAACGCCAAACAACTGCTCCTTGAATGCGAGCGGAAGGCAGACCAGAGATTCCGTTTCGAGTATGCGGATAAGTTGCTCCTCCGCTATGCTCAGCGAGGGGGCGTCTCCGACGATGCACACGGGTTGCTGGCGCATGACGGCTTCGGCGAGCGGCCCCTTTCCCGAGAGGGGCATTGAAAACCCCGACAGCCGAGCGCGCAGATCTTCCGGGTTGCCATTTAGCGTTTTGGACGATGCATTTGCCGTAAGGATGATCGCGTCATCCAGTTGAAACAGAATGCGCGCTGATCGCGTAATGGATTCAAGGAGTTCCGTTTCGCTTGTCTGCCGAGAGAAGGTGCGAGCAGTTTCAGAGGCATGAAGCATGCTTTGCAATTCATCGTTCAGCTTCTTTTGCGCAGGCGATTGCGGAATGTATGCGACATGGGATGGCACATCGTCCGCGCCTGACAAATCGATCCCCAGAAAGTTCGCTGATTCAATGACTTTTGAGTCGGCTTCCTGCCTCAGGATTTCCATGTCGTTGACGCTTAGCTGACACATGTTTCCCGCGCGCGAAACGGAGGGATCGTCATGACGATGGTTGGCGAGCAGGTGCGAGAGGTAAACAATCCGGATTAACGGGTGAGCGGATTCAATCCGGGAAATAGGCTCATGGTGATAAAGCACGCTGTCAGCCAGAAACGAGTCGAGTTTCCATCTTTCTATCAGCCACGCGCCGACCTCAGGGTGCGATATTTGCATGGTTCGCTGTTCAACAACGCACAAGATTTCGTCGTCGTGGGCGTGGAAATTCTGTGCATAGTCGTTTGGGGCAACGGTCAGAATGGCCAGGCGGCCGACATCGTGCAGCAACCCGCCCAGATAAGCTTCGTCGATATTGGCATACCCCATGCGCTTTGCAATATCGCGTGCCAGCACTGCCGAAGTGAGCGAATGTTTCCAGAAGCCCCGCAAATTGATTCTGCTGGACGCCACAAAGCCGTTGAATGTCTGGAACACTGACTCGCTGATCACCAGCGTGCGGATCATGTCGGTGCCCAGTGAAATCAGCGACTGCTCCAGACGCACCTTCTGACCGTTGCGGTGAAAGGCGGAGCTGTTGGCGACCCCCAGTATCTTGGCGGCAATTGCCGGGTCTTTGGCAATAATTTCGGCCAGCTCAGCCATGCCAACATCGTCGGCTCGGCAATATTCGAGCAGTTTGACGATTATATGAGGCAATGCGGGTAGTCGTGCTACCAGCAGGCGGTTCCGGATGTCTTGTTCGGAAGGGGGCATATTCATTGCGGGGGCGGGTTCATTGAAGGTTTATGGCAATGTGAACCTGACATTCGAGCCCCGATTATTGATCCTAACTGTTTTTTTGTGAAATTTCCATGTGGCAATGAAGAGTTTATTGCATTTTCGGCGCAGCAAGGTTTCTTATTTGCAACGCATTGGGGTGATGCGCCAGTGACAGTGGCAAGCGGGCTGATATTTGAGAGGTGCTTATCCCTTATAATCCCCCTTTTGCCGTATTTGTCCTATTCCTCCTGAACATGAATTCATCTGAAATCCGCGAAAAATTCCTTGCCTTCTTCGAATCCAGAGGGCATGCCGTGGTCCGCTCCAGCCCGCTGGTGCCCGGAAACGACCCGACGATGTTGCTGACCAACTCAGGCATGGTGCAGTTCAAGGATGTTTTTCTGGGAACGGACAAACGGGCTTATACCCGTGCGACCTCGGTGCAGCGCTGCGTACGCGCCGGCGGCAAGCACAACGATCTGGAAAATGTCGGCTATACCAGACGGGACCCTACTTTTTTCGAGATGCTGGGCAATTTCAGTTTCGGCGACTATTTCAAGCGGGACGCGATCATTTATGCGTGGGACTTGCTGACTAATGTGTACCAGCTACCGAAGGACAAGCTTTGGGTCACGGTGTATCAGGAGGACGACGAGGCCTATGATATCTGGGAGAGGGAAGTTGGCGTGCCGCGCGATCGCATCGTGCGCATCGGCGACAACAAGGGTGCGCGCTATGCATCGGACAATTTCTGGCAGATGGCAGACACTGGCCCGTGCGGCCCGTGCAGCGAAATTTTTTACGATCACGGCCCTGGCATAGCGGGTGGCCCGCCGGGAAGCCCGGACGAGGATGGCGACCGTTACATTGAAATCTGGAACCTGGTGTTCATGCAGTTCAACCGTGACGAGCAGGGGGGCATGACACCGCTGCCGATGCCGTGCGTTGATACTGGCATGGGACTGGAACGACTTGCAGCAGTGCTGCAGCATGTGCACAGCAACTACGAAATTGATCTGTTTCAGGCGCTGATCAAGGCGGCGGCAAGGGAAACCAAGACGACCGACTTGTCGAACGATTCCCTGAAGGTGATCGCCGACCATATCCGCGCCTGTTCGTTCATGATTGTTGACGGTTTGATCCCCGGCAGCGAAGGGCATGGCTTCGTTTTGCGCCGCATCATTCGCCGTGCTTTGCGTCATGGCCACAAGCTGGGGCAATCCGGCCTGTTTTTCCACAAGCTGGTCAAGGATCTGGTTCAGGAAATGGGACAGGCGTATCCCGAACTGGCAGAGGCGCAGCATCAGGCCGAGCGCGTGTTGCGGCATGAGGAAGAACGATTCAGCGAAACGCTGGAAAACGGGATGAATATCCTCTTTTCGACCATGCGTCAATATGGATATGGCCCTGGCTTCGATGTGAAAGGTGTTATTCCGGGAATTGCAAGTGAGGTTCATCGCTTTCCGGGAGATATTGCTTTCTTGCTCCATGATACATACGGTTTCCCCATTGATCTGACGGCTGACATTTGTCGTGAACATGGCCTGGGTGTGGATATGCAGATGTATGAGCAGTGCATGCTCAAACAAAAAGAACAGGCGCGCGCCGCCGGCAAATTCAGGATGGCGGCAGCAGTCGAATACCACGGCGACAAGACCAGATTCGTCGGCTACGACACGCTTGCACATGAAGGAATAATCTTGGCACTGTATGTCGATGGCGTGTCAGTGCAGAAAATTGATGTCGGCCAGCACGGCATCGTCGTGCTTGATACCACACCGTTCTATGCAGAGTCAGGTGGCCAGTGCGGCGATTCTGGCACACTGCGCTCGGCCCATGCCGCTTTTCTCGTTGAAGACACGCAACGCATCCAGCCGGAAGTGTCAGGGCATCATGGGGCGATAGAAATAGGTTCGCTCGCGGTTGGCGATACCGTTAGCGCGAAAGTCGATCTGGCCCTGCGCGCGCAGACCGTGCGCAATCATTCCGCCACGCACCTGATGCACAAGGCACTGCGGCAGATACTTGGCAGCCATGTTGCGCAGAAAGGATCGCTCGTCGACGCCGAAAAGACGCGCTTCGACTTTAGCCACAATGCGCCGATGACGGCGGATGAAATTCGCCAGGTCGAGGAGATCGTCAATCGCGAAATCCTTGCAAACAATGCGACGGTCGCGCAGCACATGTCGTTCGACGAAGCGATCAATCATGGCGCGATGGCGCTGTTCGGAGAAAAATACGGCGACGAAGTGCGCGTGCTCGACATCGGATCGTCATGCGAACTGTGCGGCGGCGTGCATGTGGATCGCACTGGCGACATCGGTTTCTTCAAGATTGTCAGCGAAGGCGGCATCGCGGCCGGCATCCGCCGCGTGGAAGCCGTCACCGGCATCAGCGCGATGGAAATGGTGCAGAACCTGTACCGCCGTGTCGGAGAAGCAGCGGCGGCGCTGAAAACACAACCGGATGAACTTGTTTCTCGTATTCTGCAGGTGCAGGACCAGGTCAGATCGCTGGAGAAGGAGCTTTCCGCAGTCAAGGCAAAAATGGCGTCCGGTCAGGGCGACGAATTGCTCGACCAGGCGGTCGAAGTGGGTGGCGTCAAGGTGCTGGCTGCGATCATTGACGGCGCTGATGTTGCCGGATTGCGCACAGCGATGGACAAGCTCAAGGACAAACTGAAGACGGCGGCCATCGTGCTGGCGACGGTAGCGGACGGCAAGGTCAGCCTGATCGCCGGCGTGACGGCGGACACGACGGCAAAAGTGAAGGCCGGCGATCTGGTCAATTTTGTTGCAAAGCAGGTTGGCGGCAAGGGCGGGGGGCGACCCGACATGGCGCAGGCTGGCGGCACCGACCCGTCCGGACTGGACAAGGCGTTGCAAGGCGTGGCAACTTGGGTTGGTGAGAAGCTCGGCTGAAGCAAGGGAAGGCGAAAATGGAATTTCAGAAGGATCTCGATGCGCGCGGACTGAATTGTCCCCTGCCGATTTTGCGAGCGAAGAAGGCGCTGGCGGAAATGGCAAGCGGCCAGGTGTTGCGCATCGTGACGACCGATCCGGGATCGGTGCGCGATTTCCAGGCGTTTTCCAAACAGACCGGCAATGAACTTCTGTTGCAGCAGGAGCGGGGCAAGGAGTACGAGTTTTTCATGAAGCGCAAATGATTGGGCGGCGATTCGGCAGACAAATCCGAATTAAGCTTATGTAAAAACTGTCTGACCCGGTGTGACAAACTTCCCTATAATTCAGCACAATCTTAATCAGCAACACCTCAAGAAAACAGTCATGAAAATCATGGTGCCCGTAAAGCGCGTCGTTGACTACAATGTCAAGGTGCGTGTCAAAGCAGACGGCAGCGGCGTCGAAGTCGCCAATGTCAAGATGTCGATCAATCCGTTCGATGAAATCGCAGTAGAAGAAGCCGTGCGCCAGAAGGAGGCGGGCAAGGCGACTGAGGTGGTGACTGTTTCCTGCGGCGTCGCACAAAGCCAGTCGGTGCTAATCCCCGCCATGGCAGTTGGTGCCGACCGAGCCATTCTGGTGGAAACCGATCTGGAACTTCAACCGCTTGCCGTTGCCAAGCTGCTCAAGGCAGTGGCTGAGCGGGAACAGCCGCAACTGATCATCCTCGGCAAGCAGGCGACGGATGACGACGCCAATCAGACCGGCCAGATGCTGGCTGCGTTGCTGGGTTGGCCGCAGGCGACATTCGCGTCAAAGATTGTCATAGACGGCGGCAAGGCGGTTGTAACGCGCGAAGTCGACGGCGGTCAGGAGAACATTGAACTGACCCTTCCGGCCATCGTTACCGCTGATTTGCGCCTGAACGAGCCTCGTTATGTGACGCTGCCCAATCTGATGAAAGCCAAGAAGAAACCGCTGGAAACGATCAGCGCGGCAGATCTCGGTGTTGATGTCACTTCGCGCATCTTTACGCTGAAAGTTTCGGAGCCACCCACCCGCACGGCAGGCGTGATGGTTCCCGATATTGCCACGCTGGTGGCCAAGCTCAAAAGCGAAGCTAAAGTTATCTGATCACAGGAAAAGACATGGCTGTACTGGTTATTGCAGAACACGACAACGCATCCCTCAAGGCGAATACGCTGAACACCGTCACTGCCGCTGCGCAGTGCGGGAGCGACATTCATATCCTCATTGCGGGACATCAATGCGGTGCCGCAGTCGATGCGGCGGCAAAAATTTCTGGCGTATCGAAGGTGCTGGTGGCAGAGGCGCCGCATTTCGCCGACGGCCTTGCCGAGAATGTCGCCGAACAGGCGCTCGCAATTGCAGGCGGTTATTCGCACATTCTCGCGCCGGCTTCGGCTTACGGAAAGAATGTGTTGCCGCGCGTTGCGGCACGACTCGATGTCGGGCAGATTTCAGAAATCATCAGGATTGAATCTTCCGACACATTCGACCGGACAATTTATGCCGGCAATGCGATTGCGACCGTTCAGTCCTCCGATCCGATCAAGGTGATTACGGTGCGCACCACCTGTTTTCAGGCGGCCGAATCTGCAGGTGCAGCGGCGGTCGAGACAGTGGAGTCTGTCGCCGGTTTTGACAAGGTGCGCTTCGTTTCACGCGAACTCGCCGCGTCCGACCGGCCGGAACTGACTTCGGCCAAGGTCGTTGTGGCCGGTGGGCGCGGACTGGATTCGGTCGAAGACTTTGAACTTCTCGGTCAGCTTGCTGACAAACTTGGCGCGGCCATGGGCGCGTCACGCGCGGCGGTCGATGCAGGGTTTGTCCCGAACGACTGGCAGATTGGGCAGACGGGGAAGATTGTCGCCCCCGATCTGTACATTGCGGTCGGCATATCCGGTGCGATCCAGCATGTGGCGGGCATCAAGGGTTCCAAAACAATCGTCGCCATCAATCAGGATGAGGATGCGCCCATTTTCCTCGTATCCGATTACGGCATCGTTGGCGACCTGTTCGAACTTGTGCCGCAACTCATTGCCGAACTCGAATAACGCCAGCTGACTTGATTCATGCGCCGATGGCGCATCGAACAGGCGGCAAACCCGCAAGAGACAGAGGGTTGTGTGCCGCTATGGCAATGGTTGTCTTCCCCGCGATTGCTGTCGATCTCGGGCCATTTTCATCTCAAGATCGCTGATCAATAATCATTTGTTCAGCCTGACAAAACATTGCCATCTGGCAAACTTGCCCAATCTGTGTCGTGCCGTCGCGACACATCAAAAAAAACTATATATAGTGTTTTCTAAAATTTAAACGCCATATATAGTGTCGCATACAGATTTTACTTTTCGGATTAGACGGCGACTCCGGGCATCATCATGCCGTTGTCGACGGGTTTCAAGGAGCAAACGATGCAGCAAAACCATAACGCCACTATTTCCCTCTCCGAGCCGCAAGAAATTTCTACCGAGGTCCTGATCGAAAAGTATGCGAAGGGGGAAGAAACGACGGTCGATGAAGTGCTGTCGAGGGTGGCGGAGGCGTTGGCCGAGGTGGAACCCGGAAAGAACCGGACCAAGCATGCCGAGGAATTTCTGTGGGCCATGCAGCATGGGTTCATTCCTGCAGGGCGCGTCAGCAGCGCGGCGGGGACGGGCTTGCAAACCACGCTGATCAACTGTTTTGTCCAGCCGGTTGGCGATTCGATCACCAATGTCGTCAACAACAAGCCGGGAATCTATACGGCGCTGGCACAGGCTGCTGAAACCATGCGTCGCGGCGGCGGCGTTGGCTACAATTTTTCCGCCATTCGTCCCAGAGGTGCCAAGGTCAAGGGCACGGGCAGCAGCGCTTCCGGCCCGCTCTCCTACATGAAAGTGTTTGATCGCTCCTGCGAAACGGTCGAGTCGGCCGGCGCGCGGCGCGGTGCGCAGATGGCAGTCCTCAACATCGACCATCCGGATGTGATCCAGTTCATCACAGCCAAGCAGGAAAGAGGGCAGCTCAACAATTTCAATGTGTCGGTCGGTGTGACCGACGCGTTCATGCGTGCGATAGAGGCAGACGAGCATTACGAGTTGGTGCATGCGGCAGAACCCAATGATGAATTGAAGCAGTCAGGCGCCTATAAACGCGATGACGGCGTGTGGTTGTACCAGAAGATGCGCGCGCGGGATGTCTGGGACTTGATCATGAAATGCACCTACGCAGCTGCCGAACCCGGCGTGCTCTACATGGATCGCATCAACGACGAAAACAACCTTTCTTATTGCGAAGTGATCGAGGCGACCAATCCCTGCGGCGAGCAGCCCCTGCCGGATTATGGCTGTTGCTGCCTCGGCAGCCTGAACCTGACTGCCTATGTAAAAGATCCGTTTTCGGACGAGCCGTCGTTTGATTTCGATCTTTTCGAACGCGTGACCAGGGTAGCGGTGCGCATGCTCGACAATGTGCTGATTGCGACGCAATGGCCGCTGGAAGAACAGGCGCGCGAGGCGTCGGCCAAGCGCCGCCTCGGCCTTGGCTTCACGGGGCTGGGCGATGCGCTGATTATGCTGGGTGTTCGCTATGACTCGCCGGAGGGGCGTGAACTTGCCGCCAGGATTTCTCGCGTGATGCGCGATTCGGCCTATTGGGGCTCGGTCGATCTGGCGAAAGAACGCGGCGCTTTTCCGCTGCTCGATGTGGAGCAATACCTCAAGGGCGGTTTTGCCTCGCGCCTGCCCGATGATTTGAAGGGCGCGATTCGCGTTCATGGCATTCGCAACTCTCACCTCACCTCGATTGCGCCGACTGGCACAATTTCGCTGGCGTTTGCCGACAATGCATCGAACGGAATTGAGCCCGCGTTCTCCTGGTTCTACAACCGTACCAAGCGCATGCCGGATGGCACCAAGAAGGACTACACCGTCGAGGATCACGCATTCCGCGTATATCGCTCGATGGGGCGCGATGTGAACAACCTGCCGGACGCCTTCGTTTCTGCGCTGGAGATATCCGCCATCGATCACATGCTGATGGTGGCTGTTGTCGCGCCATACATCGACGCTGCAATTTCCAAGACGGTCAATGTCGCCGAAGACTATCCGTACGAGGACTTCAAGGATCTGTACATGGAGGCCTGGCGCAAGGGCCTGAAGGGCATTACCACCTACCGACCGAACAATGTCCTCGGTGCGGTGTTGTCGGTTCCGGCAGCGAATACCGAGCCGGCCAATTCGCAACCTGTCATGCTGTCCGAGCATGACCGGCGCATGGTGTTGAAGGAGGCGACGACATCGGCACCGCTTGCATCGCTAAGGTGGCCATCCCGCCCCTCGCTGCCGATGGGCGCATCCGGCTGGGTCAGTGAGCAAATCCAGACGCCGCAGGGCGAATTTGCCGTCGTCGTGTCCGATCATGGCGGCATCCCGTTCGAAGTCTGGGTGCTGGGCGGGCAGCCGCCACGCGGACTGGATGCGATTGCCAAGACCCTGTCGACCGACATGCGCGCCAATGATCGCGGCTGGCTGCACAAGCGATTTGCCATGCTGGAGCAAACCTATGGCGCCCCGTTCTGGATGCAGATGCCGCCGAATGGCGATCTGGTGCAGGTGCCGAGTGCGACGGCCGCGCTGGCCAAACTGGTCAGGTGGCGCTACAACCAGCTGGGAGCGCTGGATTTAAGGGACAGCGATCCGACACCGGTTCTGGACGCACTGTTCGCGCCGCATGAACCCAAGACCGGCACCGATGGAACACTGGCATGGGTGGCGGATATCCGCAATCCATCAACCGAAGACGAATTCGTGCTGATGCTGAAAGAGTTGCAGATGCCGGACGGCACGCGCAGGCCATACAGCATGGGACTGACCGGTGGTCATCCGCCTGCGCTCGATGGCCTGTGCAAGATATTGAGTGTGGATATGCGTATCATCGATCCGGCCTGGATCGGCATGAAGCTGCGCAAGCTGCTGAATTATGCGGAGCCACTTGGCGATTTTCTTGCGCGCGTTCCCGGCGGCAACAAGCAGACGAGTTATCCTTCCACCGTTGCCTACATCGCACAGCTCGTGATCCACCGCTACGCGATGCTCGGCATTCTGAATGAGGATGGCACGCCGACCAGCAACATGGGTGTCGTGACCGAAGACCCGAAGCGGCATGTGGCAAAACCCGCGCCGATTATTGCGGGCAAGCTGTGCCGCGAGTGCGGCAACATGGCGATGATTCGCAAGGATGGCTGCGATTTTTGTACGGCGTGCGGCGCGATTGGGAGTTGTGGATAGCAGGTGTATTTAATGGGGGGGCTGTTGGCCAGCAAGAAACCAGATACCGCAAGACTGAATCGCATCGTCGCCGAAGCCAATAAAAGCGCGGAGCAGCGTGACAAAGGCTATCGCGCGCGCGCTTTGCAGATTTATCCGTGGACATGCGGTCGTTGCACGCGCGAATTTACCCGTATCAACTTGCAGCAATTAACGGTTCATCATCGCGACCACAACCACGACAACAATCCTCCTGACGGCAGCAACTGGGAATTGTTGTGCCTGTACTGTCATGACAATGAACACTCGCGCTATATTGAGGCCGATCGGAATGGCACATCAGGGCAAAGCAGGGCACCTGCGCAGGTGGCAACGCATAATCCATTTGCTGCATTGGAAGGGCTGCTGAAGAACAAAAATAGATAATGTCGCAAATCGCGAGAAGGCCATTTCTCGGAAAGAGATGAAAAAATCAAACAAAATTTATTGTCGATGACATCAATCATGTTCCATCGCATCCTGGCGCTCATAATTATTTCGCTTGCGATTGTGGCTTGCAGCCGCACGCCAAAATTTTCTGCGTTGCCAGCCGGAAGCATCGTACTGGCGTTTGGCGACAGCGTGACCTACGGCACCGGCGCAGGCAGTGGCGAGGACTGGCCTGCGCTGCTCGCCGGGGCGACTGGGTGGCACATCGTCAATGCCGGCATTCCCGGAGACACGGCGGCGCAGGGCAAAGAACGGATTGGTGCATTGCTGGAGGAACATCGTCCGGCGATGGTCATTGTCGAAATGGGCGGCAACGATTTTCTCAGGGGGCGATCCCCGAAAGCGGTGAAGGAAGATTTGCGCGAAATACTGGCAACAATCCGTCGAAGCGGCGCCAGTGCTGTGCTGGTTGCGGTTCCGGAAGCATCCGTCTTTGGCGCAGTCGTTCAGCGACTGTCGGACGCGGTCATCTACGAAGAACTCGGCAAGGAAGAAAAAGTGGCGGTCGTTGGCGGCGTTTTCTCTGGCGTTCTTGCGCAAGCCGATCTGCGCGCGGATCCGATCCACCCTAATGCCAGGGGATACCGGCAGATGGCCAACGGGATGGTTGCGGAATTCAAGAGAAACGGTTTGCTCGGGGATTGATGTGATGCTGTTTGCCATTTCATGCAAAGGGAGCCAGACATGAAGCCGTTGCAAACTTACCCTGTGTCGGGCATTACGGTGACCTTCGATCCGAACATCTGCATCCATTCGGCGGCGTGCCTGAAGAGTTTGCCTGCGGTTTTCGATATCAAGCGCAGTCCGTGGATCAGTGCGGATGCCGCAACTGTCGAACAGATTGTCGCGACCATCGACCAGTGTCCGTCGCGTGCCCTGAAGTATGTACTTGAAGGAAAGGCAGGGTCGAAGGACGCGGCGCATGGCGGTCAGCCGGTGGCAACAATCAGGATCACCAGGAATGGGCCGTTGCTGGTGGATGGCCTTTTTGTGTTGATCGACGACACCGGCGCCACGGTCGGCACGACACGCACCGCCGCGCTGTGCCGTTGCGGCGCGACGCGCAATGCGCCATTCTGCGATGGCAGTCATGTGAAAATCGGATTTGCACCAATCAAGAAAGAGGGAAGCTGAGATGAAACCACCGTTTACTTACCTGTTCGTTCCGGGCAACCGGCCACAGCGATTTGACAAGGCGCAGGCGTCTGGCGCGGGCGCGATTGTTCTCGATCTGGAAGATTCTGTCGTACCGGACGGAAAGGTGGCGGCACGCGACCAGATTGCACGCTGGCTGGCGCAAAGCCCGGCCGGCGACATCGTGGTGCGCGTTAACGCCAGGCAGTCGCGGTGGTTTGCCGATGATCTCGCACTGCTGCGGGAGTCGAAAGTCCGTTACGCGATACTGCCCAAGGCAGAATCTGCAGACGACATCGCGGCCGTGCTGGCAGCGATGCCGGAAGATGGCATGGTGTTGCCGCTGATTGAAAGCGCGCGCGGATTGCAAAATGTTGACATCATCGCACAAGCGCCGCGCGTGCAGCGGATTGCGTTTGGTGCGCTCGATTATGCGGTCGACATGAACTTGTCCGGTGATGAACGAGGCCTGATTTATCCGCTAAGCCGCATAGCTGCGGCGTCTCGCTGTGCTGGCATCGCGTCGCCGATCTCGGGCGTGACGCTAGCGATTGACGATCAAGCCGCATTGCTGGCTGATTTCGCCTTCGCCCGTGCGTTCGGTTTCGGCGCGAAGTTGTGCATACATCCGAATCAGGTAAAAATCATCGAACGGGCGATGATGCCGACATTGGCGCAAATTGAGTGGGCGCGCCGCGTGATTGCGGCGGCGTCCAGTGGTCAGGGCGCGGTGCAACTTGATGGCAAAATGGTCGATAAGCCCGTATTGCTGCAGGCGCAGGGGATACTGGCGCGGGCGCCGAAGCGATAATTTCTCGCTTCGGCGACATTTGCGCAGCTTTCAATTCTGAATCGGATTCAGATCGTAATCAGGCAGCCCGTGCGCTGGCGTGGCGGCTGCCGTTGTTTCGCCCCTGTCCCCGGCCATGGACGGGCTTTGCGTTTTGCTGCGGTCGTTGCTGCTGCGTGCGCTGGCCGGACGGTGCGGCGCGACGAGGCGACGGGTTGCTGCGACCGTTCTGGATGGGCTCGGCCTTGATGCGCGGATCGGGCTCGAACCCGGCAACGGCCTTGACCTCGATTTCGCGTTTGAGCAGTCGCTCGATGTCGTGCAGCAGTTTATGCTCATCCACGCACACCAGCGAAACGGCTTCGCCGGAACTTCCGGCGCGGCCGATGCGGCCGATGCAGTGCACATAGTCCTCGGGCACATTCAGCAGCTCGTAATTCACCACGAACGGCAACTGGTCGATGTCAATGCCGCGCGCGGCGATGTCGGTGGCCACCAGCACATGCAGCTTGAGGTTTTTGAAGTCTTCCAGTGCGCGGGTGCGTGCGCCCTGACTCTTGTTGCCGTGGATGGCAGCGGAGCGGATGCCTGCCTTGTCCAGTTTTTCGGACAGTGCGTTGGCGCCATGCTTGGTGCGTGTAAACACCAGCACCTGATGCCAGCCATGATCGCCGATTAGCTTGACGAGCAGATCGCGCTTCTTCGCCTTGTCGACAAAATAGACGCTTTGTCCGACCGCTTCCGCCGGCGCATTGCAGCGCGCCACTTCGACTTGCTTCGGATTGCGCAGGTAGCTCGCGGCCAGCGTGCGGATTTCATCGGAGAAGGTGGCGGAAAACATCAGCGTCTGCTTTTGCTTGGGCAGCAGCGCGACAACCTTGCGGATGTCGCGAATGAAGCCCATGTCGAGCATGCGGTCGGCTTCATCGAGAATGAAAATCTCGACGCCGGAAAGATCCACATTGCGCTGGCCGACATGGTCGAGCAAACGACCCGGCGTTGCCACGACGATGTCAACACCTTTGCGCAGTGCCGAGGTCTGCGGCATCATGCCGACGCCGCCGTAGATCACGGCGGATTTGACGGGAACGAACTTGCCGTAAGCGCGCACGCTTTCCTCCACCTGGGCGGCGAGCTCGCGCGTTGGCGTCAGCACCAGCACGCGCGGTTTGTTTTTCGATGGCGCCGGGCGCTGGCTCAGCAATTGCAATACGGGCAGGACAAATCCGGCAGTTTTGCCAGTGCCGGTCTGGGCAGCGGCCATCAAATCATGTCCGCCCAGCACGACGGGAATCGCCTGCAACTGAACGGGAGTGGGGGTGTCATAACCTTGTTCGGAAACGGCACGCAAAAGGTCGGCGGACAGGCCGAGATCGGTGAAATGCATTTGGAAAATACTCCTGGAATCGGCCTTGCGTGCTATGCACGAAACAGTCCAGGCAGAATCGCTATGGGGATGAAACGCGGAAAGGAAATCTGAACGCGGTCGCTGGCAGCGGACTGATTGCATGGCCAGCGAGGTGCGGAGTATAGCAGCTATCCGTGTTTGGTGTTGTGAGGAGCATTTAGTATGTGCACCGACTTTGACTCGTTGGTTTCACGCTCGCGGTGCCAACTATGCAAATGGGTAGGTTGGGCTGACGCAGGAAGCCCAACAATGCGCGGCAGGTGTTGGGCTTCGCTCCGCTCTGCCCAACCTACTTGGCTATCCAACCCTCGTGGCTATCCAACCCTCGTGGCTATCTCACCAGAATATTCTTGAACTGCCACGGATCATCCATGTCCAGATCTTCCTCGAACAGCACGCCCCTGTCCTGCAGCGGCGTCCAGTCGCCGTAGATGCCGACGATTTCGCCGAGGTAAGGGCCAGCAACTTCGAGCATGGCTTCGTCATCGATGTCGTCTGGTTCTACCACGCCGAGATCCGGATTTTGCAGCGCCCACACCACGCCCGCGAGCACGCCCGCTGCAACTTGCAGGCTGGTTGCGCTGTTGTGCGGCGCAAGCTGGCGCGCTTCTTCGATTGACAGGCGCGAGCCGTACCAGTACACGCCTTCCGAGTTGCCCATCAGCAGCACGCCGAGTTCATCGATGCCGCTGACGATTTCGTCGCGTATCAGGCGGTTGCTTACCTGCTGCTGCAGGTTTTTGCCGAGCAGTTCATGCACGGACAGCACGGCGTCGTCACATGGGTGGTAGGCGTAGTGCACGGTTGGGCGGTATATCACCTGGTCGCCCTCCTTCAGCGTCAGGTAATCAGCGATCGAAATGGATTCGTTGTGCGTAATCAGGAAGCCCTGATAGGGGCCTTCGATTGGTGTCCAGCTTCGCACGCGGGTGGACAGGCCGGGACGGTCGAGGTAAATCGCGGAGCCGCATCCAAAGTCGTGCTTGCGCCCTTCTGTCGGCCAATATTTTTCATGGCTTCCCCAACCGAGTTCAGCCGGCTGCATGCCTTCGCTGATGAAACCATCGACCGACCAGGTGTTGACGAATTCTCCTTGCCGCTTGCGCATGAGTGGAACTTGCGTGTCGCGCTCGGCGATATGGATGGCCTTGATGCCGAGGCGCTGCGCCAGCCTGGCCCAGTCTTCTGCGGTTTTTGGCCGATCGATGACCAGCTCGTTGTCGCGCGCAATGTTGATTAGTCCGCGCTTGACGAAAGCGGAAACCAGGCCGGGGTTTGCCCCCTGCGAGATCACGATGGTCGGCCCTTTTTGATGGCCTTCGCTGAATTTGAGCGCCTGTTCGCGCAGCGCATAATTCGAGCGCTGTGATGCGGACAGCGACGGATCGGTGTAGCCGCCTTTCCAGGGCTCGATGCAGGTGTCGAGGTAATGCGCCTCGCGCTCCCAGCAGAGGTCGATCAGCGCCAGGCTGGAGACATCGACCGACAGGTTGATCATGAAGTCACCCTTGCCGATATGCGGTCCCAGCACAGCCTTGTAGTTGTCCTTGTCGATGGCGATGCGTTCAAATGTGGCACCGTACTTGCGCGCAATGCCTTCCGGGTCGCCCTCGGGAGCGAATATTAGAATTTGCCACTGGTTGATCTGGAGGTGTCGCAGCAGGAGCGGCAGGACGCCGCGCCCAATGCTGCCAAAACCGACCATTACCAGATTGCCGGAAAACCGTGCGTGCTTGCGGAAAAGAGCGTTTTTGATGAGAGATTCCACTATTTATTCCCTAGTCAGGCGGAAAGAGGCTTTCCAGTTGTTATTTTATTGGCGTCGATTCTGCTAATGGTTACAATCCTTGCAGTTGATCCGAATCTGAAGTTTATCCGAAAATATCTCCCGTGCCGCTGCAATTCATCCAAATTTTCAGAAAATGAACATCGCCATTCTGCACAGCGAGGACCGAACTGGCATAGGGCGGGTTGTCGGGTTTCTGGTTCAGGCCGGGCATGCCTGCACGACTTGTGCGAGCGCGCAAGCTTTTCTCGATCAGCATGCAGCCACAAATTTTGACCTCCTGATCATCGATTCGTCGCTTCCGGGCAGGGGGGTGGAGGCATTGCTGGGCGCTGCAAGAGCGACTGGCCGCTTGCCGGCGCTATGGCTGACCGAGGATAGCTTTGCGGATCCGATCATTGCTGCGCTTGCGGCTGGTGCGGACGATTACCTCCTCAAGCCGGTGCGGCGTACTGAATTAATCGCACGCGTCGGCGTGCTTCTGTCGCGCGCATGGCCGGAAAAGCGGGCGGCGGCGCAGTTGCGGGTCGGCGGTTTCGTTTTCGATGACGCAGCAGGCCGTCTTGCCCTGCATGGCAGGCCGGTCGATCTGACACGCAAGGAATTCGATCTGGCGCTACTGTTTTTCCGGAATCTCGGAAGGCCGCTTTCGCGCGCCACCTTGCGCGAGGCGATCTGGCCACGAGAGGCGGGCGCGCCGTCGCGCACGGTTGATACGCATGTTTCGCGGGTTCGCAGCAAACTCGGCTTGCAGTCATCCAGCGGTTTCCGGCTGGTGCCGGTTTATGCTTATGGCTACCTGCTGGAGCGCCTGGAGGACTAATAACGCGGCGCGTTATTAGTCTGCTTTTTTCGGTCATTTTGGGTTTTCCGGAGCATGAAAAACAGCCGGTTTGAACTGAAGGTTGGCATTGTTAGCATGTTTATGCCACTTTTATCGGGAGTATGTGCTTAAAATAACGGTTTCACCATACCCCAAGCGCCGGCGAAAAAATACAGGGAGGGAGTATATTGTAATTTCGTGATGAAATTCTGGCTGTTGGCCTCCGAGCAACCCGAGCCGCATCCGGCTATAATGACCTAACTACTTTTCAGGCTTTCATTGCATGCAACTAGTCGCCGTCGGACTCAACCACACTACTGCGCCGGTTTCGGTGCGCGAGCAGATCGCCTTCCCGCCCGAGCGCATCGGCGATGCGGTCATGGCTGCGCGCGACTGGTTCCAGCGCGCCGATGCGTGTGGGTGCGCGTGTGAAGCAGCCATCCTCTCAACCTGCAATCGCACCGAGCTGTACGCCGCCTGCCATGCGCCCAATGTGTCGGACACAACCGCCCGCTTTCTGGCCGACTATCACGGCCTCCCGTTTTCAGCGATTCGTCCGCATCTGTATGTACGGCCGCACGACGACGCGGTGCGCCATGCCTTCCGCGTGGCCTCCGGACTGGACTCAATGGTGCTGGGCGAGACGCAAATCCTGGGTCAGATGAAGGAAACCGTGCGCCAGTCGCAGGCAGTTGGCGGTCTCGGCACTTATCTGCATCGAATGTTCCAGCGTTCGTTTGCGGTCGCGAAAGAGGTGCGCAGCACCACCGCGATTGGCGCGAACAGCGTGTCGATGGCGGCGGCGGCAGTAAAGCTGGCGCTGCGCGAGCTGGGCGGGATGGCCGACAAGCATGTGCTTTTCATCGGCGCAGGCGAAATGATTGGCCTGTGCGCGACGCATTTTGCCAGCCAGCACCCGGCATCGCTCACGATTGCAAATCGCACGCTGGATCGCTGCGAGGCGCTGGCGCAACGCGTTGGCGGCAAGGCGATGCGGCTGGCGGAATTGCCACAAAAGATGGCGCAATTCGATCTGGTGATTTCCTGCACGGCTGCGTCCCTGCCGATCATCGGACTGGGCATGACGGAGCGGGCAATCACTGCACGACAGGGCAGGCCGATGTGGCTGCTCGATCTGGCGGTGCCGCGCGACATGGAGCCGGAAATCGCCCGCCTGCCGAATGTGTTCCTGCATAGCGTCGACGATCTGGCGGCGGAAGTGACAACCGGAATGGAAAACCGTCAGGCAGCAGTTGCGCAGGCTGAAACCATCATCGAAAGCCGGGTTGAGTCGTTCATGCACTGGATCGACAATCGCGCCATCGTGCCCGTGATCCGGCAGATGCGCGACAGCGGCGACGCGATTCGCGTGAAGGAACTGGAGCGCGCCCGCAGGATGCTGGCGCGTGGCGAAGATATCGATACGGTGCTGGATCTGCTGACCAAGGGCATGAGTGCCAAATTCCTGCACGGCCCAAAACGGGCACTGCGCCACTCGCAGGGCGACGAACGCGCGCGCCTGGCCGAACTGTTGCCGCAACTGTTTCGCACGCGGCGTTAGCGGCGCTTATTTCCTTCTCCATCGTGAGCGGGAGGAATTTGGGGTCGGAAGTTTATTTTTGCGCAGCAAAAATTACTCTGACGCCTGAAATTTTCTTCTCGCTGGTTGTTACGAATTCAAACGCAAAAAATCATCATGAAACCCTCAATGCTCGCCAAGCTGGACAATGTGGCGAACCGCCTGATCGAAGTGAATGAACTGCTGATGCAGGAGGGCGTTGCGTCCAATCGCGACAATTACCTGAAGCTAACGCGCGAACATGCGGAGGTGACGCCACTGGTTGCGCTGTACAACGAATACCGTCAGGCCGATGCCGATCTCAAGGCGGCGCAGGACATGCAGGGCGATCCGGAAATGAAGGATTTCGCGCAGGAAGAAATTGCATCCGCGAGACAGCGCATGGAATCGCTCGAAGCCGGCCTGCAGAAAATGCTGCTACCCAAAGATCCGAACGACGACCGCAATATTTTTCTTGAAATTCGCGCCGGCACTGGCGGCGACGAGTCGGGACTGTTCGCCGGCGATTTGTTGCGCATGTATATGCGCTTTGCCGAGCGCAACCGATGGCAGGCGGAGATCATTTCCGAGTCGCCGGCCGATCTTGGCGGCTACAAGGAGGTGATCGTGCGCATTGCCGGTCACGGAGCGTATTCGAAACTCAAGTACGAATCCGGCGGCCATCGCGTGCAGCGCGTCCCGGCGACCGAGGCGCAGGGACGCATCCATACCTCGGCCTGCACGGTGGCGGTTATGCCGGAAGCGGACGAGGTAAACGAGGTCGAAATCAATCCGGCGGATATCCGCATCGACACCTACCGTGCTTCCGGCGCTGGCGGGCAGCATGTGAACAAGACCGATTCTGCGGTGCGCATCACCCACCTCCCAACCGGCATCGTGGTCGAATGCCAGGACGACCGCAGCCAGCACAAGAACAAGGCGCGC
>CAZAWA010000010.1:0-37448 GCA_964488675.1 uncultured Oxalobacter sp.
CGTCAATGTATACGATGCCGCGCTGCGCCTTTTCGACATCATAATTGCAATTCTGCAGCAACTTCTGGATGATGTTTTCGACATCCTCGCCAACATAGCCAGCCTCGGTCAGCGTCGTGGCATCGGCAATCACAAACGGCACATTCAGCATGCGCGCCATTGTCTGCGCCAGCAGCGTCTTGCCGGAACCGGTCGGCCCCACCAGCAGAATATTGCTCTTTGAAAGCTCGACCTCGTCCTTCTTGTCCTGATGCTTGAGGCGCTTGTAATGGTTGTACACCGCAACAGAAAGAATGCGCTTGGCTTTCTCCTGGCCAATCACATACTGGTCGAGCAATGCACAGATTTCATGCGGCGTTGGCAAATCAGACTTATTGGCATCCTTGCCCAACTGCATGGCAGACGATTCATCGCGGATGATGTCGTTGCACAAGTCAATGCATTCATCACAAATGAACACCGAAGGCCCCGCAATCAGTTTCTTGACCTCATGCTGGCTTTTACCGCAAAAAGAGCAATAAAGCAGTTTTTCACCGCCAGAAGATTTTTTTTCAGCCATTTGGCAATACCGTAGTGAAAATAGGTTGTGTCTGCGACAGCAAGGTCACGCCCCGCGCGCCTGAACAATAACACAAGCTCGTCGTTCCAGTCAGCCCTCAAAATACGCCCGAGAACGGGTTAGCAGAGCGAAGAAATCGAGAGACCCTGTCAGATCCGTGTGCTCAGGACCTTGTCGATAATGCCATACGAAACTGCCTCGTCGGCTGACATGAAGTTGTCGCGCTCCGTATCCTTGCCAATCTGCTCGACCGACTGCCCGGTCTTTTCGGCAAGTATCGTGTTCAGGCGTTCGCGCAGATACAGGATTTCCCGCGCCTGAATCTCGATATCAGATGCCTGACCGTGTGCGCCACCAGATGGCTGGTGAATCATGATGCGCGAGTTCGGCAACGAAAACCGCTTGTCCTTCGCACCAGCCGCCAGCAGGAAAGCACCCATTGAGGCCGCCATGCCGGTACACAGGGTAGAAACCTGCGGTTTGATGAATTGCATCGTGTCGTAAATCGCCATGCCGGCCGATACCGAACCGCCAGGAGAATTGATGTAAAGCGAGATATCCTTGTCCGGATTCTCGCTCTCCAGAAACAGCAACTGCGCGACAATCAGGTTGGCCATATGGTCATTGACCTGTCCGACCAAGAAGATAACCCGTTCCTTGAGCAAACGGGAATAGATGTCAAAAGCCCGTTCGCCGCGACCACTTTGTTCGATCACCATCGGGATCATGCCGATCATCTCGGTATCCACTGCGGATTGCCTCTTCCGGTTTGTCATGCTCTATTCCTTTGAAATCGCTTAACGAACAGTCAGTCTATCAGGGTGCAGTCTTCTGTGACATCAACTCTTTGAACGGCACGACTTTCTCGGTAACTTTGGCTTTTCCGAGTACAAAATTCATCATGTTGTCCTCAAGAACCAGGGATTCGACTTCGGCCATGCGGTTGCGGTCGCCATAATAGTAGTTGATGACCATCTGAGGATCCTGGTAGCTTTTCGCCAGAGACTCGACCTGCTCCCTGATTTGTTCTGGTGTCGCCTTCAGTTCATTTTGCTTGACCAGTTCCCCGAGGATCATGCCAAGGCGCACCCTGCGCTCGGCCTGCGGCTTGAACAACTCCGGCGGCAGTGCCATATTGGCCGGATTCATTCCGTTTTGTGCCATATTCTGACGGGTCATTTCCATCAGGTGCTCGATTTCCTCATCCATCAGTGCTTTGGGCACATCGAATTCCGCCACTTTCAGGAGCGCGTCCATTACACCATCCTTGTTGAGTGACTTGAGCCGGGTATTCGATTCACGCACCAGGTTGTCGCGGATTTCTTCACGCATCGCATTGACATCGCCAGACACTATGCCCAGCGACTTGACGAAATCGGCATCCATCTCCGGCATGTGCGCCCACTCGACTTTTTTCAACTGAACGGCAAACTCCGCCGTTTTGCCGGCAACATCCTTGCCATGATAGTTATCCGGGAAGGTCAGCGGGAATTTCCTGGATTCGCCAACACCCATGCCCAGCGTGGCCGCCTCAAACTCGGCCAGCATCTGCCCTTCGCCCAGGACAAAAGCAAAACCCTCAGACTTGCCCCCTTCAAATTCAACACCATCGATCGTGCCGACAAAGTCAATCGTCACACGATCACCGGTTTGCGCCGACTTGTCGGGGCCACCATCACCGTGCTCACCCTGCTCGCCCTTGACATGAAAGTGTGCCTGCCGCTTGCGCAACACGGTCAGCGTGTCTTCGATTTCGCTGTCGCCGATGTCGGTTCTTGTCTTTTCAATTTCCAGTTGCGACAAGTCACCAACCGTTACCTCCGGGTAAACCTCAAAAGTGGCATGAAAAGCGAACTCGGTTTCTGGCACATCTTCGCCGAGTTTGGATTCAATACGGGGATAACCAGCCACGCGCAGATTGTTTTCCGCAGTGGCCGCGCCAAACGCAGCATTGATTTTTTCATGCAGCACATTGCCTCTGATCTCATTTTCGTGATACATGGCTACCATCTTCATGGGCACCTTGCCCTGGCGGAACCCAGGCGCCTTCGCAGTACGAGCACGGATTTTGAGTTGCTTGTCGACTTCAGCTTGCACTTCGTCGCGGGGAATGCTGATTGTGACGCGGCGTTCGAGTTTTTCCAGAGTTTCAACAGTTGCCATGTAAATCATCCAATAGATAAGAATTCGGTCACGCGTGCAACGATGAAAAAGGGTTGAAAAGACACCACCACCCATCGTTACACAGAGTCAAGTCTGCTATTTTAGCTGATCTTCACAATTAGGGGAACGCCAAACCCGCCAGAAACACTTCAAGCGAATGGCGCCCTTGTCCGCACAATCCGTCAGTACAATCAGCCTCCCATCGTGCAAGGCACATTCTGCAACCGTGCTCGTGCTTTTGTCAGCATCACAATTTGCCATGCTCTGCGAATGAATAGATGCTTGTGCCAGCCACGATGAAATGATCAAGCACCCGCACATCGACCAGTGCCAGCGCCTGGTTCAGCGATCTGGTTAAGGCCTGATCGGCAACGCTCGGCTCCGGTGTGCCTGAAGGATGGTTGTGTGCCAGTATCACACTTGCCGCATTGTGCTCCAGTGCCGCCTTGACGACTTCTCGCGGATACACGCTGGTTTGCGTCAGGGTTCCCCTGAACAACTCTTTTGCAACGATCAGCCGGTTTTTTACATCAAGGAAAAGAACCACAAAGGACTCATACCGCTTGAGATTCAGGAGCAGTTGCAGATAGTGCCTGACGGCATCCGGCGAAGCCAGCGAAACTCCTGCCTGCAACGCCTCGCCAAGCGAACGACGCGTCAGTTCCAATGTTGCCTGGAGCTGAGCGTATTTGGCCTCACCCAGGCCATTGATGGACGAGAATTCCGCCAGACTGGCGGAAAACAGGCCATTTAGCGAGCCAAAACGGCTGATTATTTCCCTGCCAAGGTCGACCGCAGATTTGCCCTTGACGCCGACCCGCAGGAAAATCGCAAGCAGCTCAGCATCGGACAGCGCCTGAGCGCCATGTCGTATCAGCCGCTCGCGCGGCCGCTGATCTTCGGGCCAGTCTGAAATTGCCATGATCGCGTATACATATTTCGAAAAGGTTCAATCGCTCCGTGGCATCCCGCCACTCCTATTCAACTGGTTTAAAATGCCAAATCGAAACGGTATTATGGTTGTCAGGAAAGAAATGGACAAGGTAATTCTGCTGGCGCAGCCGCGCGGGTTTTGCGCAGGGGTTTATAGAGCAATCGAGGTGGTCGAGCGCGCAATTGAGCAATTTGGCGCCCCAATCTATGTCAGGCATGAAATCGTGCATAACTCCTATGTCGTGGAGGGATTGCGCAGCAAAGGCGCAATTTTCGTCGAAGAGCTAGATGAAGTCCCACCGGGCAGCACCGTGATTTTCTCGGCGCACGGTGTGTCGAAAGCTGTGCAGAATCAGGCGATAGAACGCCAGCTCAAAGTGTTCGACGCCACCTGCCCGTTGGTCACAAAAGTGCATACCGAAGTTATCAGGATGCACAAAAATGGTCGTGAAATCATCATGGTTGGGCATCGCGGCCACCCCGAGGTTGAAGGGACGATGGGGCAGGTCGAAGCCGGCATCCACCTGGTTCAGACGCCCGCCGATGTTGGCAACTTGCAGGTCAGAGATCCTGAACGGCTGGCCTATGTCACGCAAACAACGCTCTCTGTCGATGACTCGTCAACCGTCATTGCTGCCCTGAAGCAGCGTTTTCCCAACATCGCAGAACCTAAAAAGGCTGACATTTGTTACGCAACGACCAACCGTCAGCAGGCCGTCAAGGTACTGGTTTCACATGTCGACATGGTCATTGTGGTAGGGAGCCCCAACAGCTCTAATTCCAACCGACTGCGTGAAGTGGCCGAAAAAATGGGGACGGTAGCGCACATGGTGGACAACGCGACCCAGATCGACCCTGCATGGCTGAAGGGCGTCAACCGTGTTGGCGTCACTGCTGGCGCATCAGCGCCTGAAATTCTGGTTCAGGCTGTGGTAAACAAGCTGAAAGAACATGGGATAGCGCATGTTCAGGGACTGGATGGCGTAGAGGAAAATACGGCCTTCCCTCTTCCCAAGGGCCTTGGGGGGGCTTCAGGGAAAATTGTCACCGAATTTCCTTGAGCGCTGGCGCTACCATATCACCTGGGACTCAGGTGTTGCGCCAGAAGTTTGGACACGCCAAAGAGTGCCGGGGTTTTCGCGGTGATGACGAAAGTCGGAATTTGTGCAAGGTATTGTGAAAACCTGCCCTTTTGCTCGAAGCGCTGGCGAAAGCCGGAGTTGACGAACCGCTCGCCTAATCGCGGCACAATCCCTCCACCGATATAAATTCCGCCTTGGGCGCCCAGCGTCAGCGCCAGATTGCCCGCCACCGTTCCCAGCATCGCGCAAAACAGTTCAACCGCTTCATCACATACGGGGCATCCCTGCGCAAGTGCTCGTTGCGTTATGTCGGGAGCCGCCAGAATCTCCCGTTTTGCTCCCGTCATCACCAGCAGAACCCGGTAAACCAACTCCAGCCCCATGCCGGATACCAGTCGTTCCGCCGACACATGCGGGAACTCCCTCCAGGCAAACCGCAAAATGTCAGCCTCGCGTTCGTTCATGGGTGAAAAACTCACATGGCCGCCCTCGGACTCCAGGGCGATCCAGTCATCCCCATGTGAAACAAGTCCGGAAACCCCTAGCCCGGTACCCGAGCCCAGCAGACCAATTGCCCTACCCGCTTTGGGCGTTCCACCACCAATCTGCTGCTTCTGATCGGGTGCCAAACCCGGTATGGCCATCGCCAGCGCCGTAAAATCATTGACCAGCAGCAATGTCTCAAACCCAAACTCAGTCTTTAGCGATTGAATGGAAAAAGCCCAGTTTGCATTAGTCATCTGCACCCAGTCACCATCAAGCGGATTCGCAATGGCGAATGCTGCATGGCTCACCCGCTTGGCGTCGGCAGCGGTTGTTTGCGGCTGCGCGAGATAGGCGCGGATGGCACCGGATATCGAATGAAAACGGTTTTGCTTCAATTCGGAAAGCGCGTATAAATTTCCTGACACGCCCTCCAGCGCGAAGCGGACATTCGTTCCGCCGATGTCTGCCAGCAGGCGCGGGAAATCGCGCCGATCGTCAGACCCGCGCATGAATCGATCGTTGGCCGGGCCTCGAGCAGGTTCCATTGGTGGGGAGAAGGTTGGTCTGAATTTGCTTTGGTTCCTAACCTGCAACGAATTCCCGGTTTTGCAAGCGGGGGCCTATGCTAAAATCGTCAACCAATTATAGCCACTCTTTACGGAAAGAACACCATGGCAGGGCATAGCAAATGGGCCAACATCAAGCACAAGAAGGCGGCCTCGGATGCCAAGAAGGGCAAAATCTGGACGCGCGTGATCAAGGAAATTACTGTTGCTGCCAGAATGGGGGGCGGTGATCCGGCTGCCAATCCTCGCCTGCGACTTGCCATAGAAAAAGCAGCCGAATCCAACATGCCAAAAGACAATGTCCAGCGGGCGATTGCTCGCGGAACCGGTGGGCTTGAGGGTGCCAGCTATGAAGAAGTTCGTTATGAAGGTTATGGCATCAATGGGGCTGCAATCATCGTTGACTGCCTGACCGACAATCGCGTCCGCACTGTGGCCGATGTGCGCCATGCGTTTTCCAAATTTGGCGGCAACATGGGCGCGGAAGGCTCTGTTGCCTTCATGTTCAAGCATTGCGGTCAGTTGTATTTTGCGCCCGGAACCAATGAAGATGCCGTGATGGAGGCAGCACTTGAAGCCGGCGCGGAAGATGTGATTGCCGATGATGATGGCGGCATTGAGGTCTTGTGCCAGCCGAACGACTTCTCAACGGTCAAGGAGGCCATTGAAAAAGCCGGATTCAAGCCGGAAGTGGCCGAAATCATCATGCGCCCTGACAATGAAACCGAGTTTAACGGTGACGATGCCGTGAAAATGCAAAAATTGCTTGATGCCCTTGAAAACATTGATGATGTGCAGGAAGTGTATACCAGCGCCAGCATTGAGAATTAACAACATGAACAATGGCTTGTCGTTGCATAGTTCGCTGCAATAGCAGCACCCATTCACCATGGAATAAATCTTTTTTATGAAAATACTGGTGGTCGGCTCAGGCGGTCGCGAACATGCGCTCGCATGGAAAATCGCACAATCCGAACGGATTCAAATCGTGTTTGTTGCCCCCGGCAACGGCGGGACGGCACTTGACCCCAGGATCGTCAATATCGCCATCGACGATCCGGAAGCGCTCGCAGATTTTGTCCAGAATGAAAGCATAGCCCTGACCATTGTCGGTCCCGAGGCACCACTGGCAGCAGGCATTGTCAATATTTTCCGAAGCAGGGGGCTCAAGATCTTTGGTCCGACCAAAGAGGCTGCCCAACTGGAAAGCTCGAAGGATTTTGCCAAATCGTTCATGCTGAGGCATGCCATTCCCACCGCACGCTACCGGACTTTTTCCGATGCCAACGCTGCACACGAGTACATCAGCCAACAGGGCGCACCCATCGTCGTCAAAGCTGACGGTCTCGCAGCCGGCAAGGGTGTCGTGGTCGCCATGGCCCAAGACGAGGCACACGCAGCAGTAGAGATGATGCTTTCGGACAACAAGCTTGGCGATGCCGGAGCGCGAGTCGTAATCGAAGAATTCCTTGAAGGCGAGGAAGCCAGTTTCATCGTCATGGTCGACGGCACGCACATCCTGCCGCTGGCGACCAGCCAGGACCACAAACGGCTGAAAGACCATGACGAAGGGCCCAACACCGGCGGCATGGGGGCCTACTCCCCAGCCCCAATCGTCACGCCGCAGGTTCATGCGCGCATCATGCGCGAAATTATTACTCCGACAGTTCAAGGGATGGCCAAGGATGGTATCCCGTATACCGGGTTTCTGTATGCAGGTGTGATGATCGACGCCGATGGCAATCCAAAAACGCTCGAATTCAACTGCCGCATGGGTGATCCGGAAACCCAGCCCATCATGGCCCGCCTGAAATCTGACCTGTTAAGCGTGATGGAGCATGCTGTCAACGGCACGCTCGACAAAATAGAATTGAAATGGGATCGTCGTACCGCACTTGGTGTGGTAATGGCAGCAGCCAATTACCCGGACGAACCGAGGAAGGGCGACCTCATCACCGGCATAATCCCTGAGACCACCGACTGCATCACCTTCCATGCAGGCACCCTACTGAAAGAAGGAAAGCTGACGACTTCTGGTGGTCGTGTGCTCTGTGTCGTCGGGCTTGCAGATACGATCAAGATGGTCCAGAAACTGACCTATGAAGCCGTCGAAAAAATTCACTTCAACGGTGCGCAATATCGCCACGATATTGGCTGGCGTGCGCTGAAACACCACGGTCAGAGTTAAACTGCATGAATAAATGGCAAACTGCGTAGTCATCCTCGGCGGGAGTTTCGATCCGGTTCACAATGGTCATGTTGCGCTTGGCCAGTACTATGCGGAACAACTGCACCCGGATGAAATTCGCGTCGTTCCCGTCGGAAACCCCTGGCAGAAAGACCATGTGCCCGCACCGGCCAGGCACCGCATTGAGATGGTCAGGCGCGCCTTCGAAGCACAAAAATTGCCAATAATCATCGACCGGCAGGAAATTGACAGAGGTGGCCCCACTTACACGATTGATACCCTGCGTCAGCTTCGCGCGACTTTCGGATCGCAGGCATCGCTGGTTTTTTTGCTCGGTGCTGATCAGTTGCAACTGCTGGCAACATGGAAGGATTGGCGCCAACTTTTCGACTACGCGCACCTGTGCGGCGCCACGCGTCCTGGATACGCGCTAGACTTGCCAATTTTTCCGGACGCCGTTGCAGAGGAATTCGCCAAACGGTCAGGTTCGCTGGAACAAATTCGCACGACACCACATGGACTGACCTACATCGCTCACGATCTGGCCGTCGACGCATCGGCAACCGACATCCGCGCAGCCTTGAAGCGCGGCGATGCGCCTGCCAATCAAGTGCCGCCAGCGGTGCTAGACTACATAGAACAACACAACCTCTACAAGGACTAAATGGATATTAAAAAACTGCAAAAACTCGTTGTTGACGCGCTCGAAGACGTGAAGGCACAGGATGTTCAGATATTCGACACAACGCACTTAACCAGCATGTTCGACCGCATTGCAATCGCTTCCGGTACTTCAAACCGTCAAACCAAGGCGCTAGCTTCGTCCGTGCGCGACAAGGTGAAGGCCGCCGGCGGCAAAGTCGTTAGCATTGAAGGTGAAAAAACCGGTGAATGGGTGCTGGTGGATCTGGGCGACATGATTGTCCACATCATGCAACCCACCATTCGTGCTTATTATCGGCTTGAAGAAATATGGGGCGACAAGCCCGTTAAGCTAATTGCCAAACGGGTCACGAAAAATTCGTCACCCGCCGCACAAAAAGCAAGTGCAACCAAGAAAAAACTGGCCAAGTCTGCCGCCGACAAGTCCGGACCCGAAGCGCCGAAAAAGCGCGCGCCTCGCAAGACGGTCGCCATTGGCGATAGCGTAGCGCCATCAGCAAAGAAACCCGTGCCGAAAAAAACCGCTTCGCCAAAAAGTGCGGGCGACAAAAAACCGGCCGCCAATGCCGGCAAAACAGCCGCCAGGCGACCTGCCACGAAGAAAACTGTGGAGAAAGCATAATAAGCCATGCAGCTCGTCATCGTTGCAGTCGGCCACAAGATGCCAGCCTGGGTAGAAGCAGGGTTTGGCGAATATGCAAAGAGAATGCCGCCAGAATGTCGAGTTGTGCTGAAAGAAATCCGATCTGCCGAACGCTCAGGCGGAAAACCGGCAGAATCGGCAAGGCTTGTTGAACGAGAACGAATCGAAGCCTCTTTGCCCAAGGGCGCGCGTATTGTTGCGCTCGATGAACGCGGCAGGGAACTGTCTACCGTCCAGCTTTCACAAAGACTGACGCAATGGCAGCAAGACGGGCGCGATGTTGCCTTCATCATCGGCGGCCCCGATGGACTGGATACCGAATTCAAGGACAAGGCCGACGATTTGATCCGGATATCCAGCCTGACGCTTCCGCATGGCATGGTTCGCGTACTTCTTGCAGAACAGCTCTATCGTGCATGGTCCATCACCCAGAATCACCCCTATCACCGGACATGATGGCTAACGCTGAGCCAAAGATATATCTCGCATCAAAAAGCCCGCGCCGTCGCGAGCTGCTGCTGCAAATCGGTGTCCAGCATGAATTGCTGCTGCTTCGAAGCGTCCCTCCTCGTGGACCCGATGTCAACGAAGATGTTTACTCAGGCGAGTCACCGGATGATTATGTGGCTCGTGTCACCCGAGAAAAGGCTGCATTTGCATGGCGGGTTATGCAGATGCGCAAGTTGCCATTACGCCCCGTGCTTGCTGCAGACACGACTGTCGTTGTCAACGGAAGTATCCTGGGCAAACCCTTCGACATGATTGAAGCTGCCACCATGCTCCGCGCCCTTTCCGGACGCACCCATCAAGTACTTACGGCCATCGCGCTGAAACACCATGAACAACTATGGCAAACTACACGGAAGTCTGAAGTCACCTTTGCTGAACTGACAGACGATATGATTGACAGCTATTGCGCAACGCCAGAACCATACGACAAAGCGGGCGGCTATGGCATACAGGGCATGGCCGCTGTATTTGTCGAACACATTGCCGGCAGCTATTCCGGCATCATGGGGCTGCCGCTTTATGAAACCGCACGACTTCTGCGACGGGCCAATGTTTTATGAACGAAGACATCCTTATCAATATCACCCCGCAGGAAACGCGCATCGCTCTCATACAGCAAGGCACTGTGCAGGAACTGCATGTCGAACGCACACTGACGCGCGGCCTCGCAGGCAACATTTATCTGGGTAAAGTCGCTCGCGTACTTCCCGGCATGCAATCTGCATTTGTGGATATTGGCCTGGAACGGGCCGCATTTCTGCATGTGGGTGACATCTGGCAAGCCAATCCATATAACGGCACAACTGCAACTCCAGCGCCAATCGAAAAAATTCTGCATGATGGGCAGCCAGTCATGGTGCGCGTAATCAAGGATCCCATTGGCACGAAGGGGGCAAGACTTTCAACGCAGATATCCATTGCCGGCCGAATGCTGGTCTATCTCCCGCAAGACGCGCATATCGGCATATCGCAGCGCATCGAAGACGAAACCGAGCGCGAATCTCTCCGATCCCGCGTGCAAAATCTGCTGCCGCCCGATGAGGCAGGCGGCTACATCGTCCGCACAATGGCAGAAGATGCCACCGATGCCGAACTGCTATCGGACATCGACTATCTCAGAAAAATATGGAACAGCATCAGCGAAGCAGCGCGCACCCAATCCGCCCCGCGCTTGCTGTATCAGGATTTGGATCTCGCACATCGCGTATTGCGCGATTTTGTACACGACAGAACCACAAGCATCCTCGTGGATTCACGCAAGAATTTCCAAAAGCTGTCAGGCTTTGCCACATCTTACACACCAGGTGTATTGAACCGCCTCGAACACTACACGGGAGAGCGCCCTCTTTTCGACCTCCACGGTGTTGAAGAGGAAATTCAGCGCGCGCTCGGTCGTCGTGTCGATCTTAAATCCGGCGGTTATCTCATCGTCGATCAAACTGAGGCTCTGACGACTATTGATGTGAACACAGGCGGGTTTGTCGGCGGACGCAATTTTGATGACACCATTTTCAAAACCAATCTGGAGGCGGCGCACGCTATCGCCAGACAGCTCAGAATGCGAAACTTGGGCGGCATCATCATCCTCGATTTTATCGATATGGAAAATGCCGAGCATCGTACTGCAGTTCTTGTCGAGTTGAACAAAGCGCTGTCTGCCGACCGCACCAAGATTTCGGTCAGTGATTTCTCTTCTCTGGGATTGGTCGAAATGACACGCAAACGCACGCGCGAATCATTGGCGCATATTTTGTGTGAGGCGTGCCCCGCATGCAGTGGCAAAGGGCAAGTTAAAACTTCCCGCACCACTTGTTACGAAATATTGCGCGAAATTATGCGTGAAGCAAAACAGTTCAACCCGCGCGAATTTCGCATTCTCGCTTCGCAAACAGTCATTGACATGTTTCTGGAAGACGAGTCGCAACATCTTGCAATGCTGAGTGAATTCATCAAAAAACCGGTTTCGCTTCAGGTGGAAACCGGCTATTCCCAAGAGCAGTATGACATCATATTGATGTAATCTTTGATGCCTATCTTTCGTAACTGAGCAATGGCTTGCGCTATATGTGTGACAATGCGAGTTTGGATTCTGGATCTCTCAATGCGCGGAATACGAAGGGTGAGTTCCATTCGGCAGAAGTAAGCAGCGTCTGTTATCTCATGAATTGCCAGCACAAACGCTACACCCTACACATTACGAAGGGCTCCTCTCTTTGTGACATTACAACAAGACTTCTGCTGGGTCGTTTCACAATAATTATTGTTGCAATTTGTTAATTAAGGAACCAAATAAATGGCATTAAACAGAAGAAAAGTATTTTCATTGGCTGATGCCCGCATGCCAAAGGTGCATACAAATACGCTGGAAAATTCATTTCGGCACGACATTGCATTATTGTTAGATGGCAATGAAAATATTGGGATCGAACTCGGCGTTGCAACTGGAATTTATTCTAAAAGAATGTTAGATAGCAATAAATTTAAACAGTTTTATGGCGTAGATGTTTACGGTGATTTGCATGATACCAGTGAGTATGTAAGAGCACTGAAATACATTGGTGTTGAAAAGCCATATAGCCTATTGCGCATGACATTCGACGATGCATTGCACATTTTCGAAGATAACTACTTCGATTTTATTTATGTTGATGGATTTGCCCACACTGGTGAGGAAGGTGGAAGAACTCTGTACAGCTGGTTTAAAAAATTGAAAGTGGGTGGGTACATTGGCGGTGACGATTACCATGCCGACTGGCCATTGGTTCAATGGGCAGTTAATGAATTCTCGTTAAATGTACAATCTGACCTGTGGGTCACTGACAAGGTTGAAGATACAGCCTATTCTCGCTACCCAAGCTGGTACTTAAAAAAGCAAACCAACGAGCCTCTTGCAACATCAAGTATCGAGTTACTGCAAATAGCCGACAGTGAAAAAGAAAGGGTTAGAAAAAAACGCGTGTGGCGAATGATGGAGAAAAAGCTCGTTCACTTCATAAGGAGTTTCAAAATGAAATGAAATTCATGGGGTAATCCATCGGCACCTTCCACCATGACGCTCTTCCCAAGGAGTGGCTGGCAGAGTAGCAACGAACCGAATTACCTACCGTGCCGATCTCTCCCGTCCACACAGGGGGATGGGGCCTTTGTGAAGCAGGGCAACCACTTATCCAACTGCCCCGTTTTTCGGGGCTGGCTCTAACAGTGGTCGATATGGATAACCCAATGTTTGCAGTGCAGAGTTCACGGAATAGTTTTCCAGCAGAATGCCTTTGTCGTCTGCTACAGCTTTTGCGAGAGCAAAAGCTTGCAAAATGTAATCCTCGCTTTTCTTAAGACCAGACCAAACTCGCGTCTTCGATGTTTCGTAAAAGCGCGGTTTATTTGCGTTGGTAATTTCAATGCCTGCAAACCCCAATATTTTTGGGCTTCTAGCAATTGCAAACTGCGCAGCAGTATAGGCTACAGTACCAGCCGGAATGATGCCATCCAGCGGAGCCAGGGAAAAGGCATTAGCCCCATCCACTGCAATTCGGGTATTATCACCAGTCAGCTCTTCTAAAGTACGACGGTCAGAATTATAGGGTTTAAGTAAATTGTTCACTAGACTAATGGTGCGTCCGGTTAACCAGTTCGGTGCTTGCTCGCATATGGCGCGAATCACAGAAGGTGAGAACCAGCACGGTATGTCAGTTGTGATCAGTTTTCGCATCTCATCAAAATGTGAGAGGACGAAACGTTCATCTTCTACTATCACTGCCAAAGGCTCTACCCGATCTCTTGCAATTAAGTGAATTGCTCCATTGAGCAGCAATGTTGAGCGAGGCGGCAATGCGAGTAAACTGAGGCTGGTTATGGAAGGCCCGCTACCTACAATGCAAAGATAATCAGGCGAGTTATCCAGCAGCAGTCCGGCGCTGCTTAACTCTCCTACAACTTGTCCCTTGTAATTGATCGGCCCAACAAATTGAGTTGCATGATCCGGCAGTATTAAATACGGCAGCCATTGATAATTGTGACTCTGCTTTTTCCCGTATCGTAGTCGAGCAATTAGACGATTAAACGACCGTTTAAAGGAGTTCCTTCCCATTTTAATGTTCCTTTGCGAGCTGGCCCCTGAAATATGTCCTATATCTGAGAGAACAAATCAACACCCAGATGGAAAATTAAAAAATTATTTTTGTAGGCTGAGCTTCCTCAATAATCGCCTCCAAAATGGATTCCTTGAATGAATATCAAGAACGCTCATATATTCGTTTGTTACCACTTCCGGAATACGAAAAGTCACAACAACAGAAATTTTCTTCCGCCTTCCTTTCAGGGGCGTAATATGTTCAAAATAATTACTCATAAGCGCGTGATACCATTCCGGAGGCTTGACCGTGCAGTGCGCATTTTCGCCATTTGGGAGGATTGTTTTCGCCAGCGCATGATGAAGATTGAAGTAAACATTGCTTGATAATTTTGATATCTTCTCCAACAAAGCAGGAATTTCATATTCTGGAACATGTTCAAGCACATCAGTATTAATAACCAAATCAAATTTACCCGCTGGCAACTCATCCTTTCCTGGAATAGCAGGATCGTAGCCAATAAAATTTATATTCGGAAATTTCATAACGAGTTCATTTAGCAACTCCCCCGTCCCACATCCAAAATCAAGGACGGTTTTGGGCTGTAAATAATCTATAAAGATGGAGATCTCGTTAATGAATTCAATTGACGCGCCGCCATAGCTTGATTCATTTGCGTAAAGCAATTTGTACTGCTCAATGTAGTTACTCTTCCCCATCTTGAACATTCCCTTTCATGTCGCCTCAACCCAGCTCGAGATTGAAACAAACAAAGTGTGCTGACACAACAAATAACCAGAAATCTAACAGCGCCGCCCCTCTCTCAGATCGGGAAAAGTCACCGTCAATATACCCCCCACCGAAGGGCAAACACTTATAAATACCGAAATTCTGTCCAGCAAATTAGTGCATGCGACTCTCTTAATGGGAGTATAAATTACTGTCAACGCGATGCCGGAAAGCATCCTCAATCGGTCGAAGCCATTGGGCATCATGTGCCCTTAACCCAAACAAACGAGCTCCAGCCAGTGTGTAATGACCATAGTCATAAACGGTTTTCTGAAAATCATGAGTTATCCCGAAACATATTCCCTCAGATTGATCGCATAAATAATCTTGTTTATTCAAGTAGACTAAGCCATTTAATTTCGCCATGTTTTTTAGTCGTTCGTTAGTTTCTAAAATCTTATCTGAAGAATCCTTCAACTCGTAATGGCGACGATTAATTGCCCTCGTTAATTCCGATACTCCATTCGTGTCTGCAATAGTAAGTCGTTCAGCCGCCGCCTTGTATACATATTTATCGGTAAGTGTCATCGACCCGAATCTTGGAAAGGAAAGGGTGTTTGATGAAAGAGCAATTAGTTTTCCATCCAGCCGCCCTATAGCAGCCAAGTTTCTTGCTCCATTAAAGTCACCGCTACCAAATTCCCCACACGGCCGACTCTCATCCCACATGGTGGAAAGAATAATTACATCGGCATATTTATAGTTGGGTGATTCAAAAAAACGATTGCTGCGCCCCGCATCGAAACAACTTATCTGTATCCCATACCGCGCAAATTCAAATTTTTCAAAAAGTCCCTTATTCATAGCAAATATGTTGTAAAGATCTTTCGAATGAGAATTTCCAACTATTAATACTTTTATTAGATTGCTGTTTGAGGAGAACCACAATTTATCTGCACTTGAATTCTTCACTGGATCGTTAATGGCATTATCAACAAATGAGCTCACAGATACATTTGATTCACGAGCAAGTTTCTTGTTAGATAATTCGTAAGATGGAAAAGAATTCACAACATACATATACCTATTGATGAACCCTTCAAGCTTGATACCCGCTATTCCGAAGGCTATGAGCGCAGCGGATCCCATCGCTGCAAATATGAACACTAGCCTCCTGGATATATGCTCCTTCCTTCTGAATGGTTGTTCTACATAACGCCAACTGCCATAAGCAAGGATAAAATTCAACATGATGAGAAGCAACAGAACCATCGCGCTTGGCTCTCCCGAACTTCCGTGTCTGACAAAGGAGAATATAGGGTGGTGCAACAGATAAGCGCTGTAGCTAATAAGTCCAACACTAACGAAAGCCTTACTTCCGAGTAGCTTTCCAATATGCGTTGTTGGCCTCGCATATAGTATTAACAATGCCGTACCGAATGTCGGTACAAGTGCGTACAGGCTAGGGAAAGGTGTGTTTTTATCAAATACAAATACGGCAAAAACTATTAGTCCTAACCCCAACAGACTAGCCAGCTGCATAACGGACCTGCTGGCATTGGCGACATTTGTATACAGAAGGATGTACGCTACAAACGCGCCAATCAAAAGCTCCCATCCGCGTGAAGGTAATAAGAAAAACGCACCGGTAGGATTGCTGTACGCGCCAGCATATGATAATGCCAGGCTAATTACAGCGATACTGGCAAGCATATAAATTACTACCCGCCTGGTCAGACGCGACATTGCAACAATAACCAACGGGAAAATGACATAGTACTGCTCTTCTAAAGCTAGGCTCCATGTGTGCAACAGCGGTTTCAATTCTGCAGTTGTATCAAAATATCCACTCACTGATGCGAAATAGTGATTGGAAACATAGAGCGCCACAGATAGCACACTCTTCGAGAACTCTTTCATGTCGCTTGGCAAAAGCAAAAACCAGGCAAATGGGATACATAAAGCCACTACAAAGAATAATGCTGGCAATATTCTTCTTACTCTGCGCTCATAAAATCTAATAAGCGAAAATGTGCCTGCTTGCACTTCAATCAGAATCACTGATGTAATCAGGTAGCCGCTTATGACAAAAAATACATCAACTCCAACAAACCCCCCGCCAAATGTTTCAAACCCTGCATGAAAGAAGATTACTGGCAAAACGGCTAACGCCCTTAGCCCATCTATCTCCCGCCTGTATTCCATAATTTTGGTTTGCATAATACACATGTACTTCAATCGATTGTTTTATAGAGGCAAGCGTTGAGGCTTTTTCAAATAGTGAAAACGCTATTCATCTTTGTTTTGAACAATTCGATATACCCGTAGTCCAACAATTTCTGACGAAGATCGGTTTTCCAAAGGTGATCTGAATTCTCAACAAGAATGCTTTTGGGGCGCAATCCAACTGAAGAGGATTTGAGAAAAGGCAGCAACACATCATCTTCCGCACCCTCAACATCAATCTTTAAAATGTCAATTCTAGGAACATTGAGCTCCTGCAATTTCTCCAATAAGCTAACGCAAGCAATTTTGACACTCTTAGCAGACTCTGTGCGAACAACAAGGCTGCTTTGCCCTAAATTTGACGGGTTCAAATAGAGATCAAATTCTCCTGCACGCTCCGAAACTCCCAAATTCAAGATATTAAAACTAGGCCATTCCGCACCTCTTGATTGTCTATTAATCTCGACATTGAAGACAAGGCGATCGAATACAGGAGGATTCGGCTCAAAACAGATAACTCTGCCGCTACTACCCAGGAATTTTGCCGCCCACAAAGAGTAAACACCGACATTCGCTCCGATATCAAGAAAGATGCCGTCACTTGAAAGGTTGGTTGCAATGTATTCGCGCTCTATACGGTCATAATTCCAAGGCATGAAAACAAAGTTTCTTTCAGAAACATTGTCGTTTATGCGTGATCGGAAATATATACCCTCAACATCAATGTCAATATAGTTGCTGTATGTGCATCTCGCCAATCTTCTGATGGCAAATCCAATACGACGCGCAAGCCAGCTTGGGAGGGAGTTCTGGGTATACCTGATCAATTTCAGCATGAGAGCATTCGGACGGTAATATCCAAATGCCGGGCTCGGCTGCGCACTACTCCTTTGACTCATGATGCTAGCCTCAAATGGCTGAATATATCAATTGTCATTGGACGAAAACATCCGACATGATTCGCCTCGCCCAATACCGTAGTACAGCCATCCATTGTCTTTCATCTGCTTCGGGTTGTAGATGTTGCGACCGTCAAATATCACACGATATTTCAAGGCGCTCAATGCCGCAAAATCCGGGATCCGAAAAGCTTTCCATTCAGTGCAAATAACGAGGGCATCAGCACCAATGAGCGCTGACTCTTTGGTCTCACACAATTTCAAGTCATTGCGGTTTCCATAAATGCGTTGCGCCTCGCTCATCGCAACGGGATCATATGCCATAACGCATGCACCAGCTTCCCATAATGACTCCATCAATGTCCGACTTGGCGCCGCTCTCATATCATCAGTGTTAGGCTTGAATGCCAAACCCCAAAGCGAAAACACTTTGCCTTTCAATTTCTCGACACCGCCAAAATGGCCCGCCATCAGTTGGAACAGATGTTTCTTCTGGCGTTCATTAATGCTGTCTACCTCCTTCAACAGCGAAGCGTGATAACCAACTTCATCAGCCGTTCGTGCAAGTGCCTGAACATCCTTGGGAAAACATGACCCGCCGTAACCACAGCCCGCATAGATGAAATGATAGCCAATACGCGGGTCTGATCCAATGCCCCTACGAACCTGCTCCATATCAGCGCCCAGATGCTCTGCAATATTGGCCATTTCATTCATAAAACTAATTTTTGTAGCGAGCATGGCGTTAGCCGCATACTTGGTGAGTTCTGCAGACCGGATATCCATGACGATAATTCGCTCGTGATTTCGGTTGAAAGGCGCATACAGTTCGCGCATTGCTTGCTCGGCGGCCTGACTGTCTGTCCCAATAACGATACGATCTGGCCTCATGAAATCGTTAATTGCAGCGCCCTCTTTTAGGAACTCGGGGTTTGACAATACTTCAAATTCTAGTTGAATGCCACGGCGCACAAGTGCAGACTTAACCCTATCACGCACCTTTTCCGCTGTACCGACCGGAACCGTAGATTTATTTACAATGAAACTTTGCTCCTGCATATGCTGGCCTATCGATTCGGCTACACTCAACACAGATGACAAATCGGCGGCACCATCCTCATCTGGCGGCGTGCCGACAGCAATAAACAACAACTTGCCAAAAGCGACACCTTCCTCAAGTGAGGTGCTGAACTTCAATAAGCCGTTGTTAATGTTAGCGCTTACGAGCTTGTCTAGACCAGGCTCGTGAATGGGAATGACTCCCCGCTCTAATTTGTATATTTTGTCTGCGTCAATATCGACACATAAAACTTGGTGGCCAACATCAGCAAAACAGGCGCCCGTAACGAGGCCAACATAGCCGGTTCCAAAAATTGTTACCTTCATGATGATATCGATCCAAATGTGTTAGTTTCGTGAAGCATTCTGGCGAAAGAGCCAACTAATAGGGGGCATGTCTGAAATAAAAACAAAATCGAAAATTGCACGGCTCTTTCGAAAGCAGGCCGGGCAAATCTGATCCTAATTTGTCATCAATAATTTGACACCATTCAGCAAATAAAAGCACCTGTTTCCTTCAACGCTTCAAACGAATATACCGCTTGCCTAGTCTTTTACAATCCCAAATTTCGTTCGTTTAGCTTTGTTACGCAGCGTTTCGTACTTAATTTCTATGTTTCGCTTTCGTCGTTCCGTGTCAATATACCCACGTGCATGCTCAAGGTGAACGCAGACTGCTGTATAGCGCACCCGCCTGGCCGTGATGCCGTTGTGCTTAAGGCGTTGCCCCATTTCGGCATCTTGACCACCGTAGTGCATACGCTCATCAAACCCATTGACTCTCAGCAAATCAGATTTCCAGCCCGACGCGTTGTGTCCATTCCATGTTTTTCTAGTTGGTACAGCAAAGTTCAGAAATTCTGCCCATATACCCCTGGCAGTCACCCTGAGATTTTTTCTCAACCGTGGCAAGCCGTGTGACTTGAGCCAAGCAATGTCAAATGCCACACCTGAAGCAATCTCCTCCTTTCCAATGGCCGTACTGCAGGACATCGGCAGCTTGAAATATCCGCCTGACAGAAATTGACCGGGCCTTGCATTTCTCCTGTGCGTTTCAACAAAATCATTGCGAGGAACGCAATCACCATCTGTAAATATCAAGTAATCGCCTTCGGCCATCAAGATAGCTTTATTGAGAATCCTACATTTTTGAAACCCTTCGTCCTCTTGCCAGACATGTACGATATCAAGACTCGATGCCTCTCTAAAACGATCAATCAGAACTTTTGTATCATTCGTCGATCCGTCGTCAGCGATAACAACTTGAAAATCTTTATATGTTTGATTCTCAAAACCCCAGAGAACCTTTTCAAGCCACTCAGGAGAATTGTATGTAGTGAAGATGACTGATATCGAAAATTTCATATAACTGCACCAAGCCTTCAAGGAAAACCATTACTGATACTAAGACGCAACCAAAGCTGTAATTAATAACGGCTACGCCACTTCAGGAAACTGCAAATGATAAAGGTGTGCGTAGATGCCCTGCCTATTTAATAGCTCGCTATGTGTTCCAATTTCGACGATACCACCTTCCATCAGCACAACAATCCTGCTGGCTCGCTCAACAGTCGATAACCTGTGAGCAATCACAAATGTCGTCCGCCCGAGCATCAACTCATCCAGTGCAGCCTGAACCGCCCTTTCCGACTCGCTATCCAGCGCAGAGGTTGCTTCATCCAGTATTAGCAATGAAGCATCCTTGTATATCGCCCTGGCTATCGCAAGTCGCTGGCGCTGCCCTCCTGACAGACGCGATCCATTATTGCCAATTATCGTCTCATATCCATCCGGCAAACCACAAATAACATCGTGCAAATGAGCGGCCCTTGCTGCAGCCAATATTTTACTGACATCAGGTGCGCTATCGCCATAGGCAATATTGGCAGCTACGGTGTCGTCAAAGAGTACGACATGCTGGCTCACCATAGCTATTTGCTCACGAAGACTGCTTAACGAAATTTCGTCAATGGGCTGCCCATCCAGCAAGACTCGCCCGCAAGTCGGCACAAGGAACCCTGGCAACAAATTCACCAGTGTAGTCTTCCCGCCACCCGACACGCCAACAAGCGCAATCGTTTCGCCCGGCTCGATATGCAGGCTTATATTATTCAACGCTGGCTGGCTCTGTCCAGAATAGGTGTATCCAACATTCTCAAGGTCGATGCGCCCCAGAGCTCGCTTTTCCAGCCTCATTCCGTCTGTTCTCTCAATTGGCGTGTCAATCAAATTAAAGACAGATTCAGCTGCGGCCATTCCCCGTTGCAGAGGCCCATTAATCTCCGCCAGTTGCCTTAATGGCGTTAACAGCATTAGCATGGCCGTGATAAATGAAACAAATCCACCAACTGTCATCTGACCGTTTTCTGCCTGAAGCAAGGCAATGATAATAACCACTGAAATGGCGCATGCCGTCAGTATTTGTGTAATCGGCATAGTCGACGCAAAGGTTCTGATCGCCCTCATCAGGTAGCGCCTTAGATTGTCTGAACGCTTTTTGAAACGCGACTGTTCATACTGCTGTCCGCCAAAAACCTTGATAACCAGTTGAGCACGGGCTGTTTCTTCAATTACCTGCGTCAGTTGCGCATTTATCAAAAGCGACTCCTGATTCAGCAATTTCAGACGCCTTCCAGTAAAGCGAACTACCAGTGCAATCAGTGGAAGCAACACCATTGTGACCAGAGAAAGCAGCCAATTCAGGTAAAACAGCCATGCGAGGAGACCAAGCACAGTCAAAACGGAGCGAATCAAAGATGTAAAAACCCTGGTCACCATTTCATTGATCTGCTGAACCTCAAACATGATGGAATTAATAACCTGACCCACAGAATGATTCACAAAATATCCTGCTGGCACATGGAGAAGACGCTCATACATCTTGCTGCGAAAATCGTTCAGCACATTGGTCGAAACCCAATTCATCATGTATGTGCTGGTGTATATGGAGGCGCCACGAACGGTCATCAGCCCGATAGCAACAAGGGGAACCAGCCAGAGCGAAAATGTCGGGTTCCCGACAAAGCCATGATCGAGCAGCAACTGAAGAAAATAGGGGGCTACCGGCTCGGTAGCTGCCGTCACAATCATCGCGATAAAAGCCAGCGCCAAACGCCCGCTGTAGGGCTTGTGAACCGCAAGGAGGCGCTTGATGTGTCGATGAAAAGTCATTTGGATAAACTGGACTATTCTGTCCAGTGATCAGCAATCCACGGCGCCGGACGAACGAAACGCAAGGCCCTGTTCCGCTTGCCAATCAATGCATCAGGCGGGTTGACCTCACCATGAAATATCACTATCTTGGCACCAGAGGCAATATGTGGCTCCTGCCAATAGTTAGTCGGCCAGCTGGGGATGCAATGGTACTTGTAACTGGAACACCACTCTTCCGGCCAGTACTGCAGCTTGCCCTGTTTGTGCAGCGCATCTGAAAGGAATGCCTGTTCATTGCGAAAATTGGCTCGCGCTTCTGACTGTGTCGCGCGAAAAAGCGCCAGCACATCGGCGTGCGCACCGATTGTAAAACGATACACCGAAGAATTGCCGGTGACGCGCCAGGGCCGCTTCCAGTCGTGAATAATCAAAAATTCGCCGGGGTAATCAAAAAAGCAGTCTATGTCATCGACGATGACCACATCCAGATCGAGAAACAGCGCCGTTCCTTGCAGGCCATACAGATCCGACTCGAAAGTAGTCAGCTTTTTCCATCCCCGTTCAGGCAAGCCGTCAGGCAGCCTCAAATCCGGGATCGGGAAGCATTCAGCCTCTGCCCTGATGCCGTTACTGTCGTCAGTGAGACAAACAAACCGAAAATTACCGCTCAAATGACGACGCACCATTCCATACAAGCGATTGACATACTCAGGACCGTACTTGGTCCCCCACTTCATGCACAGAATGACTCGCTGATTAAGGTCCCCGGCGGAAATACTGGTTGCCATCAAAATGCACCTATTTTGTTGAATGCTGCAGGAAAATTCATCATGTTTCTTTTGCGACGAGTCATTCTTAATTTCTTGACTCTATCAATAGCATGTCATTATAAACAAAGTGGCATAACAGAACTGACAACAGTTGCATGCGCCCAGGACAGTCTTACGCTAACGATTGGCCTCTAACTCTGTCCGTTAAATCAGTACTCCACCGTCACATCCGTCGCGCCCAGCGCTTCCATCAGGGCAAGCTTGAGTTCGTCGGATGGCAGCACGCGCCATTTGTCGTCAAAACGAAGCTCACATTCGTTCCCGTGCAACTGGTAACGCATGAATAATGGCAAGCCATTCGATGCGACATGGGGCGACAGCACATTCGCAAAACGCGATGGGTCAACCATCTGTGGCATAAAGAGGCAAAGCCGCTTTCCAAACTGCATCCTCGCCCCGGCGATATCCAGCACACTGTCGGCCGCAATTCGCAAGCCACCCGTAAAACGATCTTCGGCAATCCTCCCCTGCGCTGCGAGAAATTCATCTTCCTTGAACAAATTCCGGTTTGCATCAAATAGCTCGCTGAACACGGTCACATCGATCGTTGCGCTTCCGTCGTCCAGCGTCACGATCGTGATCCGCCCGCGTTGCGTCATCTGAGGACGCATGGCGGAAATGATTCCGGCTATCCATTTGTGCTCGCGCGCCGGCTTCAGTTCTGCCAGACGGGCCAGAGCGAAATATCGTGCTTCCGTTGTATACGCATTAAACAAATGGCCGGACAAATACAATCCAAGCGAAGCCTTTTCTTCAGCCAGCTTTTGCTTTTCACTCCAGGGCACCGTTTTGACATACTCCGGCGGCGCAACCAAATCGCCGTCGTCTCCGCCAAAAAGGCTGACCTGATTGGCGGAAGCCACCGCCTGCTCAGCCGCTTCCATCGCGAGTCCGACCGAAGCCAGCAGCGTCGCCCTGTCGGCACGGAAACAATCAAAGGCCCCGGCACGGATAAGCGACTCAATCGTGCGCCGGTTTGCGACCCGTTTGTCAATGCGGCTGCAGAAATCAAACAAATCCGTGAACGGCCTTTCCTTGCGCACCGCTACAATCGCCTCGATCGCGGACTGTCCCGCCCCTCGAATTGCTCCCAACCCGTAGCGAATCTGCATGACCGGCTTGCCGCTCACGCTTGGCGCATCTCCAACCGGAAGAAAGCGGAAGTCGGACTGGTTGATGTCCGGCGGCAGGAGCGTTAACCCGCTCTCCTCGACCGCATCTTCAACCAGGACCTTGATTTTGTCAGTATCATCCATTGCCAGAGACAAGTTGGCCGCCATGAAGGCTGCAGGATGGTGTGCTTTCAGATACGCCGTCTGGTAGGCCAGCAAAGCATATGCTGCAGCATGCGACTTGTTGAAACCGTAGCCAGCAAATTTTTCCATCAGGTCGAAAATTTCGTCCGACTTCTGCACGGGCAGGCCATTTTTCGCTGCGCCATCACGAAAAATCTGACGATGCTGCGCCATCTCGTCGGCGTCTTTCTTGCCCATCGCACGCCGTAACAAGTCTGCGCTACCGAGCGTGTATCCGCCCACCACCTGCGCCATCTGCATCACCTGCTCCTGATAGACCATGATGCCGTAGGTTTCAGACAGAATTGCTTCGGTTCGGGGGTCGGGATAGTCAAATCGCTCGCCGTGCTTGCGCCGACAAAAATCCGGAATCAGATCCATGGGCCCTGGCCGGTATAAGGCTACCAGCGCAATAATGTCCTCGAAACGGTCTGGTCTGGCATCCTTGAGCATGCCCTGCATGCCGCGGCTTTCAAGCTGAAATACCGCGACGGTCCTGGCCTTCGTCAGCAACTCATAAGTCAGCCTGTCATCCAGCGGGAGGGATTCGAGGTTAAAGCCCTCCATCGCCGGATCAAGTTGCCGAACAGAGCGCACGGTCAAGTCGAGAATGGTCAGCGTCGCCAGGCCAAGAAAGTCGAACTTCACGAGTCCGACGGCTTCGACATCACCCTTGTCGAATTGCGAAATCACGCCCGCTTCGTTGCCAGCCTGCCGGTAAAGCGGACAGTAATTGGTCAATTTTCCCGGTGCGATCAAAACACCGCCCGCATGCATGCCGACATTGCGCGTAATGCCCTCCACCTGCTCGGCCAGCGCCAGCAACTGCTTGACTTCCTCTTCATTTTTTTCTCGTTCAGCCAGCAGCGGCTCTTCCCTTTTGGCATCGGAAATCGTAACCTGCTTTCCCGGCTTGTTCGGAATCAGTTTGGATATCCCGTCGCAAAAGTTGTATCCGAAATCCAGCACCCGCCCGACATCTCGCACCGCAGCCCTCGCTGCCATCGTGCCGAAGGTCGCAATTTGCGAGACAGCATCCATGCCATAACGATCCTTGACATACTGAATTACGCGATCACGACCTTCCTGACAAAAGTCAATGTCGAAATCCGGCATCGACACCCGTTCAGGGTTGAGAAAGCGCTCAAAGAGCAGGTTGTATGCCAATGGATCCAGATCCGTGATCGCCAGCGCATAAGCGGCAAGAGAACCAGCTCCTGAGCCGCGCCCAGGCCCGACCGGTACGCCATTATTCTTGGCCCAGCGAATGAAGTCGGCGACAATCAGGAAATAGCCGGCAAAACCCATCTTGATGATGGTATCTGTCTCAAATAGCAGCCGCTCTTCGTAGCGGGCGCGCTGCGCTTCCCGCTTGGTTTCGTCTGGGTACAACTGTCGCAGTCGCTGTTCCAGCCCCTGCTTTGCCTCCATCACCAGAAATTCGTCTATTGAGACATCTCCGGGAGTGGGAAAATCCGGCAGTTTTGGCTTGAAAAGCTCAAGCACCAGATTGCAGCGTCGCGCGATCTCAACTGAGTTTTCCAAGGCCGATGGCAAGTCAGCAAACAGTTCAACCATCTCGGCTTGCGTCTTGAAACTTTGCTGGTCATTGAACAGTTTGGAGCGGCGCGGATTTGCCAGGATTTCGCCTTCGGAGATGCAGGTGCGCGCCTCGTGCGCGACAAATTCCTCCGCAGACAGGAATTGCACCGGATGGGTTGCCACTACAGGAATTTTCAGCTTATGCGCAAGCGCAACCGTGTGCCTGACATGGTTGCCCGTCCCAGCTTGAACTGCGCGCTGCACTTCGAGATAGAAATGGCCGGGGAAAATATTGGCCCACCGTTGCGCACACTTTTCCGCTGCTGCAAAGTTGCCATTTTCGATCGCAATGCCTATGTCGCCCATTTGCGCCCCGGAAAGCGCAATCAATCCTTGCTTGCCATTCTTCTGCGACGCCTCCAGCCATTCGAAACGAACTTCAGCACGACCGCGATGCTGATTTTCCAGCCACGCTCGCGAAAGCAATTCGCACAATTGCAGGTAGCCGTCATGGTTCTTAACCAGAAGCAATAATCGCGTTGGCTTGTCCCGCTGCTCCTCGTTGGTAATCCATACATCGCACCCGGCAATCGGCTTGACGCCGGCACGCAGGGATGCCTGATAGAACTTGATCAGACCGAACAAATTTGAAAGATCCGTCAGTGCCAGGGCTGGCTGGCCGTCATTGGCAGCCGCCTTGACCGCATCGTCAATGCGAACGAGACCGTCAACAATCGAAAATTCTGAGTGCAGGCGAAGGTGAACGAATTGCGGCGAAATCATCCCGCCATTTTACCCCGCCACAAGCAGCTAAAAGCCATTTGGAAAACCTTTTCGCCGCTTCCGGGTTGGTTAAGGGTATTACCCGCGCGCCCATTCCCAAAGGGGGCTCTCCACTGGCAAGGCCTGGGAACCTCTACGCCTTCGGGCCACCACCCAGAAGGAAGGCCACCTTTGTCTTTGTTGGCTTGGATGAGGAAGGTGCGCGATCAGCCGAATGCGGATCCTGGGGAGCAGGGGCAGCAACCGGCTCATAGGGTTTGTCGAACAGCGGGTCTGACTTGGGTTTGCGGACCGGAGGCATGGAGCGGTGGGGGCCGCGCTCCACAGGTTCGGCACGGCCGCGTTTCGGCCTTTCGACATCCTCGCGCCGGGAACTGCGACGAGTAGCAAATCCGGACAGGGGCACACTTTCGATCTTTTGCTTGATCAACTTTTCAATGTCCGTGAGAAGACGCTCATCCTTGTCAGTACAAAGCGAAATCGCATCGCCTGAGGCACCGGCTCTTCCGGTGCGACCGATGCGGTGCACATAATCTTCTGCATTGAACGGCAAGTCGTAGTTGATCACGCAAGGCATTTCGGCAATGTCAAGTCCGCGTGCTGCAACATCAGTCGCCACCAGCACATCGATCGCGCCATTCTTGAACGCATCCAGCGCAGCCATGCGTTCCGCCTGCGTGCGGTCGCCATGAATCGCTGTCGCTTTCACGCCTTCCTGTTCCAGTTGCCTTGCGAGACGAGACGCACCTATCTTGGTATTTGAGAACACCAGCACCTGCTTCAACTCGCGATTGCGGATGATATGCACAACCGCATCGCGTTTTTCTGCGTCCTCAACCTTGTACACAATCTGCGTAACATTGTCGGCAGTCGCGTTACTGCGCGCCACTTCGATGGAAATGGGGTTGATCAGGATGCTGCCAGCCAGCTTCTTGATTTCCGGCGAAAATGTTGCGGAGAACATCAGGTTCTGCCGCTGCTTCGGCAACAGATTGATAATGCGTTGCAAATCCGGCAGGAAGCCCATGTCCAGCATCCGGTCGGCCTCATCCATGATCAGGATTTCTGTCTGCGACAAACTCACCGTTTTTTGCTGAACATGATCAAGGAGACGGCCGGGCGTTGCGATCAGGATCTCGACGCCCGCGCGCAAGGCCGCTGTCTGCGGCGACATATCGACACCGCCAAAAACCACTGTTACGCGCAGGGCGGTATGGCACGCGTAATTCCTTACGCTCTCGGCAACCTGATCGGCGAGTTCGCGCGTCGGTGTCAGAATCAGCGCACGCACCGGATGGCGGGCCGGCGAAGTGCTGGTATTGGCTTGCGGCTGCAACTTCTGGATGACTGGCAGTGCAAAGCCCGCTGTCTTGCCGGTGCCGGTTTGCGCAGCACCCATCACATCCCTTCCGGCCATCACAACCGGAATGGCCTGCACCTGAATCGGCGTCGGGTGTTCGTATCCCTGATCGGCAAGCGCACGCAGAATTTCAGCGGACAAGCCAAAATCCTCGAAACGCATCGTTTGCGTACTCGGAGAAGTCAAAGGGGCAGTTTGCGTCGCAGGCATCTAATCCAGTTTCTGTTGCCGGAAATATTCCGTAAAGGCCGATATTGTACGCCACATGGTCGGCGAAGCATCAATCCGGGCTAAAACGGGCTACAAAACGACGATCAAGCGCCTGCTTCCAGCGCCACACCCATTTTCCTTGCCATGCGTACGCGCCCCAGGCAGCCACCGCGTTTTCGCCACCCGTGCCGAGCAGCGCCAGATGTTTGCGCTGCGGAATGTAGGGCTGAAGGGCTTGCCCGTCGATGTCAGCCAACAGATTGTGAGCCAGAATCGGCCCCATTCTGACAGAAAATACCCCTGCTTTGGGCAAGGGTGGCGTCAGGCTGGCGCAATCCCCTGCGGCGAATATGCGCCTGTGCGATCCAGCGCGCAATGAGGCATCCACGCGAACAAAACCGTCAGCATCCACGCTTATGCCAGATTCGCGAATCCAGGGATACGCCTGCGCACCAGTCGCCCAAAGAACTGCATTCGCAGAAATACTTTTTCCGGCCTCATCAAGAACTGAACCCTGCAATAGCTGCGTCGCCCTGAAATGACCAACGATCTCAATACCCTCCCTGACAAAATGCTGGCGCATTCGGGTTGCAGCGCCCAAAGCCATGCCGGGCAAAATATCTTGCCCGTCCGTTGCCAGCACGAACCGGAATGAAATCTTGGGCGCAAGCTGCCTGAGCGCATGGTTCACTGACAGCATGGTCTCCACGCCAGCCGCACCCCCGCCGACCGCCAGAACCCGGAAATCCATTCCCGGCTCAAGCGCCGCAACCTTTCGCCGCAGCCCTTCCCATCTCCAACGGAGCTCCCCCAGGGGACGCATCGGCATTACCATCGTGCCATCGCTGGCCGGAGGCATCAGGGTCGAACCGACATTGAGTGACAGCCAGTCAAATCCGAGCACCTCGCCATTTTGCAACTGCAATTCCTGACGCTCCGGATTGAGCGCAACGACTGAATCGATGCGTATGGACGCACCGGCACTGCGGCAAAGCCGGTCAAAATCGACGCAGCACTCCTCCCACCGGTAATGACCAGCCAGCCAGCCAGGAATCATGCCCGAATATGGTGCCATTGCGTGAGGCGACACCAGCACGATATCCAGGTCTTTGCGCTCCTTGCGAGCCAGTTCGGCCAGCACCAGCGCATGCGCGTGACCAGCCCCGATTAGCACTAGCCGTTTCATGCCAGCCACTCCGGCGGCACGAACACCAGATCGCCCGGCTCGTCGACATCATTCAGCATCGGCAGCTCATGCCATGCAAGCTTGAGCGCCAAGAGCCTTTCGCGCGTCTGACGCATCACCTGCGAAGTTCCCCATTCAATATCTTCAAATAGCGCTGGCATCCGCATTGAAAGGCCAACCAGCACAAAGCCGCCGTCAGCGACAGGGACAAAAACCGCCGGGTGAGATTGCAATGCCTCCGCTGCACGACGCAGGCTATCCGCTCGGAGCTGCGGCGCATCGGTGCCAATCAGCAGCACGCGTGCGTGGCTGCGCAATGCCCAATCAAGAGCGCGACGCATGCGAACGCCAAGACTTCCTGAACCTTGCCAGGAGAGATCGACGCCGTAGCGCTCCCTGGCATCGACAAATGCCGGGTGCGACTCATCCGGCGTGCAACACAAGCTTACCGGCCCGACCTCTGCTGCAATGGCCTGTCGCAGGGTTTCGTCAAGCATTCTGGATGCCAGACGCGCCGCAGCAGCTTCTCCGATGGCGGGCGCCAGCCGCGTCTTGGCAAGCCCCGGCACGGGCGCCTTGGCAAACACAATCACGACGCAATCCTGCTTCATCGATATTTTTCCGCAAGCCGCTTGGCAGGCGTACCCAACCAGTACAAAAAACGCAAGCGCCACATCAGCATGATCGTGCGCCAGATGCCATGTTTTTCCCATCGTCTCCCCGAGGTCACAACCTGCTCGCGCAGGCAGAGCGGCGGTGATCGCCGCTTCAAGAGGCGGGACAGCTCGATGTCTTCCATTAAATCCTGATCGGGAAAACCGCCGATTGCGATGAAATCACCGCGCCTCACGAAGATGCCCTGATCGCCGGTCGCAATGCCCGTCAGCCGCGACCGCCAATTCATCAAACCGCCGATCATCCAGAATGTCGGCGAGCGCCCATCGATGCGCACATCAAAACGGCCCCAGACCTTGTGCGTTTGTTCAAGCCTGCGTATCAAGGCGGCAAACACACCCTCCGGCAGCAGCGTATCCGCATGCAGGAACAGCATTACCTCTCCGCGAGAAGCCATCGCGCCGAGATTCATCTGCCGCGCGCGACCGCGCGCCGAATGCAGCAACCGATCCGCGAGCGGGCTTGCCAACGACACCGTATCATCAGCGCTGCCGCCATCGACCACGATCACTTCCACGCCTTGCGCACGCACCGGCGCAAGCTGCCTCAACGAGCTTTCCACTGTTGCAGCCTCGTTCAGCACCGGCATGATGATCGACAATCGTGGGGTGCCCATCATCGTCGTCTCCATGCATGGAAACGCGATACCCATTCGAGCAGCTTATGCGGCGCATGAGCGCGTTTCCACTCACCGGCGGCGTACTTGTTTGCCTCGGCCAGCGTCGGATAAATATGAATGGTTTGCAGCACCTTGTTCAGCCCAAGTCCGTGCCTCATCGCCAGCACAAATTCGGCAATCAAATCGCCCGCCCGTTCGCCGACTATCGTCACGCCCAGTATTCGATCTTTTCCCGGCGCCGTCAGCACTTTCACGAAACCGCGCTGCGCCTCGTCGATAATTGCACGATCCAGCTCCGCCAGCGCATAACGGGTCACCTCGAACGCTATCCCCTGCTGCCTTGCCTCGGCTTCGGAGAGGCCCACGCGAGCCACTTCCGGATCGGTAAAGGTCGCCCACGGGATGACGGAATAGTCTGCCTTGAAGCGCCGGATGTCGCCAAACAGCGCATTTACCGCCGCATACCAGGCTTGATGCGCAGCAGTGTGCGTGAACTGGTAGGGACCTGCGACATCGCCACAGGCGAGGATGTTGGGATAAATTGTCTGCAGGTAGTCGTCCGTCTCGACCGTCTTTTGCGGTGTCAACGGGATACCCAGTTCTTCCAGCCCAAACCCCTCGGTGCGCGGTACGCGACCAACAGCGCACAACAGCACATCAAACTCGATGGCTCGCTCAATTTCATCCTGCATCACGATAAGCCGCTTGAAACCCTCACCGCGCTCACAACGCACGGCGCGGTGGCCTGTCAATACTTGCACGCTGTCGGCAAGGAGCGATTCTGCAACCAATGCCGACGCCTCCGGGTCTTCGCGCACCAGCAGACGCGGCGCCATCTCTACCTGCGTCACCTGCGAACCCAGCCGCGCAAACGCCTGCGCCAGTTCGCAGCCGATCGGGCCGCCGCCAAGCACGACCAGCCTTTGCGGTAGCGTAGCAAGCCCCCAGATGGTCTCCGAAGTATGGAAGCCGTCTCCCTCCAGACCGGGAATCGGCGGCACGAATGGTCGTGCACCGGTGGCAATCACGATGCTGCGGGTTGTGATGCGCTGCCCGTTCACTTCGACTTCCCAGGGTGAAACAATACGGGCGTAACCTTGCAGGATTTCCACGCCGAGCGCGGTATAGCGCTCGATCGAATCGTGCGGTTCGATGGCGCGGATTACGCGCTGCACCCGTGCCATCACATCAGGGAAATTGACATTCGCCTGCGCGCCGGAAATACCCATGGTATTCGCCTTGGCTGCCTGATGCAAAAACCGCGAGGCATGAAGCAGCGCCTTCGAAGGAACGCAGCCGGTATTGAGGCAGTCGCCGCCCATCTTGCCGCCCTCGATCAACGACACCTTCGCTTTCACGACCGCCGCAATGTAGGAAGTCACCAACCCAGCCGCGCCGGCACCGATCACGACCAGATTGCGATCGAAGCTTTTCGGCTTCGACCACTTCGCGTAAACCTGCCGCGCACGAAGAAACCGTGAAACCTTGCTGGCCAGCAGCGGGAACACCCCAAGCAATACGAATGCGCCGATCACTTCCGGCGACAGTATGCCGCGCACGCTGTCGATTTTTGCCAACTGCGTGCCGGCGTTCACATACACGACCGTGCCGGCGAACATCCCGACCTGACTCACCCAGTAAAAGGTGCGCGGCCTGATTCTTGTCAGTCCCATCAGCAGGTTTATCAAGAAAAAAGGGAACACCGGCACCAGCCGCAGCATGAACAGATAGAGTGCGCCATCCCTTTCAATTCCGGCGTCGATGGCTTGCAGTTTCTGACCGAAGCGATCGGCCACCCATTGCCGCAGCAGATATCGTGCCGTCCAGAAGGCCAGCAGTGCCCCGATGCTCGACGCAAACGAAACCAAAATCGTGGCGATCACCAACCCGAAGAGCGCGCCACCTGCCAACGACAGTACTGCCGCACCCGGCACAGAGGTGGCGGCGACCAGCACATACAGCAGGAAATAGGACGCCATGGTCAACAGCGGATGTGCCTCGTAGATCTCGCGAAACAACTGCTGTTCGGCCTTCAGGAAATCCAGACTGAAAAAACGGCCAGGATCAAAAGCGATGACTAGCGCCGCAGCCAGCGCCAGAATGATAAAGACAATGATCTTGTTGCGTTTCATGGGGCCTATGCAGCCAATGCGCCGGCACAACTGCTTCCCTGTCCCGCCGTGCAGCCGTAACAATGATCCGCAATGGCTATCGGCAAGCCCTCCGTGCCAGCGGTCAGAAGGTCGCGCAAATGTGGCCTGAAAATATCACCCATGCGCATCGGCATCTGCAGCATCTGGTTGAAATCACAATCGTACAGATAGCCTTGCCAGTCTACGCTTAGCAGAGATCGACACATTACGGCATCAAGATTGGCTGCGCTGAAATGGCACTTGAGCAGCTTCATGTAATCGGCAAACTGACCCTTTGAAATCAGCAAACTGCCAAACCGGTGGATCGGCATGTTCGCCAGAACAAACAGGTGGCTGAATGCAATCCCGTACCGCTCATCCAGTTCGTGCCGGTACGCAACTTCTAGTTGTTGCTGATCGGGTGGCAGTGACGGGCCGGACGGGTTGTACACCAGATTCAGCACCAGCCCGGTGCCCGGCTGACCGTAGCCCAGCGCATTCAGCCGCCGAAGAGCAAAAATGCTCTTCTCAAATACACCATGACCGCGCTGGCGATCTACATTATCCTGCAAATAGCAAGGCAGGGAAGCAGTGATCTCAACCCGGAGCGATGCAAGAAAAAGTGCCGCATCTTCCTGCCCAGGCTCCAGCAGAACCGTGAGGTTGCAGCGGTCGATCACCCGGCACCCCATATCAGACGCCGCGCGCACCAAATCGCGGAAGTTCGGGTTCAGCTCGGGCGCGCCACCTGTCAGATCCAGTGTGCCGACACGCCGCATCTTCAGCACCTTCAGCACCAGTTCTGCCGTCTCCGCCGTCATTGCCTCCGTGCGGCTCGGCCCCGCGTTCACATGACAGTGCTGGCACGACTGGTTGCAAAGATAACCGAGATTGACCTGCAGTGAATCGAGCATCTTGCGCCGAATTGGAGGGAAATCGGTCTTGCGCAATAGGGGGGCCGTCGCGTGCATGTCATCTCCACAGTTTGTCGGTTCCGTCATGCCGATACTACCTGAAAAGGGCGCAGCGTCGGTGACTCAGATCAGGCAAAGTGGCAGCCTGCACGATTTTTGAATCAGGCGCATAATTGCCACGCATCTCATCGACAAAGGAGGGTGCCATGGATCGCCGCCGATTTCTGTTTGCCGCTTCCAGCCTGTTCGCCGCTGGCCTTGTACCGGGCTGCGCAAAAGGAGATAAAAAGGGGTTTCCGTTGACCAAAACCGACGCGGAATGGAAAGCCCTGCTACCCTCCGACAACTACCGCATCCTGTTCAACGATGAGACGGAATATGCCTTTTCCAGCGAACTGGACAAGGAATACCGTCCTGGCACCTATGTCTGCTACGCCTGCCAACAGCCGCTTTTCGACAGCTCGACCAAATACGACAGCGGCACCGGCTGGCCCAGCTTTTTCAATTTCCTGCCTGGCGCGCTTGGCACAAGAAACGATTTCAGCCTGTTCCTGATGGCTGTGCGCAACGAATATCACTGCTCGCGCTGCGGTGGCCATCAGGGACATGTTTTTCCGGACGGCCCCGGCCCGACCTACAAACGCTATTGCAATAACGGCCTCGCGCTGCGCTTCGTCCCGAAAGGTGAAAAATTGCCGGCGTTGCGCACATGAAAAAAATTATCCCCCTGGTCGCTCTGTTTATTGGCGCTGTCGTGGCCGGATTAGCCCTGTCGCAATCCCCCGCGTCCAGAAATGCCGGCAACGCCTCCAGCGCAGGCAGCGAAACGGCCATTTTTGCCGGCGGCTGTTTCTGGTGTCTTGAGGCCGACTTTGAAAAACTGCCCGGCATCATCAAGGCCGAGTCCGGCTACACTGGCGGCCGTGTTGCCAACCCCAGCTACGATCAGGTCAGCAGCGGCACCACCGGACACGCCGAGGCCGTGCGCGTTACCTATGACCCCGCAAAAGTCAGTTACCAGCAACTGCTGGATTATTTCTGGCTGCAGATTGACCCTACCGTCGCGGATCGTCAGTTCTGTGACATCGGCTCTCAGTATCGTAGCGGCATTTACCCCCTTAACGAAGGGCAACGCCTTGCCGCCGAGGCCAGCAGGGCGGCGCTGGAAAAATCAGGCCGTCTGGCGCATGTGCAGTACCCAGTCAAGGTAAACAGCAAATCCTATCCGGCAGAGTTCCAGAACGAAGCGCAGCGCAGCGCGGATGCGGAAGCAGAGCGCGAATCACGGGATCATATCAAAGGGCACATCTACACGGAAATTGTGTCAGCGAAACCCTTCTATCTGGCCGAGGCATACCACCAGGATTATTATTTGAAAAACCCGTTGCGTTACCGAATCTACCGTACGCAGTGCGGACGCGATGCCCGTCTGAAACACATTTGGAAAAACTAATCAGTTTGCCTGGCGCATCAGGTAACTGATCAGGAATAGCAGCAACCCGATGTTGATCGGCATGTTCAGCCCTCTGACGGGGTATTTGAAGGCAAAGGTGAAATTCACCGCCGCCCAGCCGGTCCACAACAACACCCCGGCCACACCACGCAGCAATTCGTGCCAGGATTGGTGGTTAACCAGCACCGTCAGGCTATAGGCGGCCAGCGCCAGACAAAAAAAGCCCAGGAATAGCCTGACGCTTTTCCGATCAAAGAACTCCCGAAGAGATTTGAGTGGTGATGACATGGATTCCAGAATGCAGTCGTTGGCGTTGAGACTTCACAAATACAAGGCCCGCCATGTTATCAGCAACTGACCTGGCGATGAAGCGTCAGAGCCGGTGCATCATGCGCCTTTTTTGCCAATACTCCCCCCTAGTAAAACTATTCCGGCTCACCCAGCATGGCTGGTCGCGATATTTACTCATATACTCCCTGAAATTAGCACATTTCATGCAAAAAAAACCGCCTGTTTTTCCATAAAGCCGGCATTGTTATGACTTGAAACCGTCAAAATTGCCCTTTGCGGTGCTAATATTAACGCGACGCGTTATTATCAACCTTTAACGAAAGGGGCTGACATGACACAACATCCGGGAGAAATCCTCAACTCCGACTTCCTGCAAGCGCTCAACCTAAGCCAGTACGCGCTGGCCAAAGCCATTGGTGTGCCGCCGCGCCGCATCAATGAAATCGTCAAGGGCACGCGTGCCATTACGGCGGATACCGCGCTACGGCTGGGAGCCTATTTCAGCGTGTCCGAGTTTTACTGGCTGGAATTGCAAAACCAGCATGATGCCAGCCGCGGGCGCAAGGCCATTGCGAAAGAACTGGCCAAAATCCAGCCTTATGGAGTCGGCCTGGCCTGATAAAACTGCGGGCTAGTACTCACGCGGAAATTTTGCCGCCTTGAGGATGGCATTGGCCGTGTGGCGCGACTTGCATTGGCGGGGAAGGGAGATGAAGGTGGCGTAATTCCGCCAGATCTCGTGCTTGCTGTCAGGCGACTGCATGACGAATTCAAAGTCGGCCATTCTCAGGTAGCCAATCAGCTTGCTGCAATAGACGCTGAAATTCTCGTTCATGCCGAAGGCCACGCCACCACTGGCAGCGCGGGGTTCTTGCCGCGAACGCAGAGCTTGACCAGATCGCGCACCACGCGCTCCACCTCGACCTTGAGCTCATCCATCGTGTCCGCCTCGCACACCAGACCAGCCATGTTTTTGCTGGTGGCGACAAACACGCCTGCCTCGTCGTCGTGAAGGACATCGATCCTGATCACCTGCCGACGGCCGAACCGCGCCAATATCGACCAGAGCGGATATTCAAACCAGAACATTTTCGTTTGCATGCGAATCCAGACCGTATTCGGGAAAACCGTTGGACATTTTAGCGCAACCATACTTTTCAGCGGCTGGCTCGCCCTCAATAACCAGGCGCATATGCAACAATGCGCTGGAGAAAAAGGAGGTAATGCATGAAAAAAAGAAAATTTCCCCTCGCCAAAGTCTACAGCCTGCTCCAGTCTGGCCCGACCGTCATGGTTTCCACCGCACGGAAAGACAAAGCCAATGTCATGACGATGTCGTGGCACATGATGATGGAATTCGAACCGCCGCTGGTGGGCTGCATCATCAGCGAGCAAAACTATTCATTCGAACTTCTGAAAAAATCGAAGGAATGCGTCATCAACATCCCGACGGTCGAACTGGCCGAAAAGACCGTGCGTTGCGGAAACATGTCGGGACGCAATCAGGACAAGTTCCAGAAGCTGGGGCTGACGCCGGTTCCCGCTTCCATCGTGAACGCGCCACTGGTGGCGGAGTGCTATGCCAATCTGGAATGCAAGGTGGTCGATACCCGCATGATGAACAAGTACAACATGTTCGTGCTGGAGGTGGTGCAGGCGTGGGTTGCGCCGACGAAGGAAAAACCCAGAACCATCCATCACCTGGGCGGCGGCGAGTTTCTGGTGGGTGGCATGACAGTTAGTCACCGCTCGAAAATGAAATAATTTCGCCCCGGAATCCTGCTCAGGCAATCCCGCACCAAGAATCCGATGGCGCACAAGAGCGGCTCGGCTATACTGTGCCTGACCCATTCAGCAAGGAGGCCACATGTTTCCAGAGCACCGCGACCTGATCGCCCAACTGCGCCAAAGCGATCACTATTTCAAGAGGTTGTTCGATCAGCATAATGACCTTGACCATCGCATTAAAAACATCGAAAGCGGCAATGCGCAAGGCACCAAGGGAGATCTGACCAAATTAAAAAAGCAGAAGCTGGCTATCAAGGACGAAATATACGATGTCATCAAGCGGGAAAAGGGTAAATAACATCAGAGTGTGCAGGACAAAGCGGCCCCGGAAAGAAAAAAAGCCCCAATGTTCAGGGCTTTGATTCTGCAGCAAGCGCGAAGCTTTCTGGCGGAGAGGGTGGGATTTGAACCCACGGTAGGTTTGCACCTACGCCTGATTTC
>CAZAWA010000011.1:0-36988 GCA_964488675.1 uncultured Oxalobacter sp.
AGTCGCGAATACTCGACTGCCTCACCGATGCCGCGCTCATTGATGTAGGCTGCGATGGATTGCTTGATCGCCGTACCGATGGCCGTTGTGTAGCCTGCGCGCGCAGTCAGTGTTATGTTGAGCTTGATCGCGCTATCAGCCAGAACGAAGAAGTTGATCGTGTATGGAATATCGGTCAACGGGTCAGCGTACTCTTGCGATGTTGATCCGTAGGTGCCAGCACCAATAGTCTTTTTCTGCCCAATGGTCTGCGCAATTTCCGATACTGAACCTCCGTCGATCACAGCCGATATGGACTTGGCTGGCAGGCCGTTGCCATCCGTGGCAAGCGTGTAATTTTCGTAGAGCTTCACTCGCTGCACACCGTCAAGGTTGCTCAGCGCTGCCAGAAGACCGCCAGCGGTGCTTTGCGATGGCAGAGCAACGGATACCGTCTGACGCCTTCTGAGACTCGCGTCAGTCTCGATAGGCGCACCAGGCGTTGCATCTGCTGTCGAAACACCTGACTGCCAGCCAAGCGTTGGCGTGCCGATCTTGTTGATGGTGCCGGATGCTGCGGTTATATCGCCCTCGTCTTTCGCTGTCACGGTGACGATGATCTCCCCTGCCGGAGGTATGACAACGGATACCGGGAGAGTCCACGCGTTTCCATTCTCGTCAATGGTCACACCATTTGTGATGGTAGTGCCAGCAGTGCCGGTGACTTTGTACGGGGCTGTCGAGCGCGAAGCAACCAGACGCTGCAGGCCGTTCAGTTTGACCAAAGCCGAAAGATGCGAACCCTGTGCATACGATGGAGAGAACGCATTGAATACCGCTACCGCCGTGTCATTGCAATCGCTGATTGCCGACGCAATGAGAGCCAGAAACTGGCCGTCCTGGCTGTCCGGATCGATATAGGCATCAGCCCCATAGATCGCCCTGAAACTTCCCTGTAGCGACAGAAGGATGTCGGTGTAGCTGGGCGCAGAAATTCCCGCCGCTGTGACTTGCGCCGAAAGGCTCATATTGTCGCTTCCCCGTATATGGTCTGAATTTTTGCCGAGACGGTCAGTTTTCTACCGTCGAGAACACTTGCGTAATCCATTATCGAAACCACGCCTTTGGTTCCGAGGATCCTGTCCTTGATTGCCTGGTCGTAAATCGGTCGCGTTCCGGTGCCAAGAATCTGTGTGCTGTATGGCGTTCCCTCTGTCAGGTCAAGAAACCACTCTGCCGTCCAAAGTGCCAACCTCGTTTTGACAGCCTGTGCAACCGCATCAGGCGTGTTTTCGTGGAATTGCTGCCGCCCACTTCCGAAGGTGTAATCACCGTCGGCGTCCAGTTTTCTATATCGCATGGATTACCCCGAAATATCGCCAGATGTACCGCCGCCAGGTTGGACATTGCTGTGCGTGTGGGTGTCGATTCGCTTCCCGTTCATGTACACACCGCCGGGCGCAATGATATTTACTGTGTTGCCGGTCAGCTCGATGTAAGCTCCACCTCCATCAGCACGAAGCTGGGTGCCGTCCATGTTGGTGCCGCCGGCCAATTTTCTCGGAACAGACCGGATGCCGACCAGCGCATACCCGTCTGACAGGTCATGCATGCGCATTTCTGCCTGTTGCTGCACGCCGCCGGATTGCCACCACGCATCGATGCACCGTGAAGAAAACACGATCAGCGCTTCATCACCCTTTGCCACCGGAAATGTCAGCGTGTACCCGCCGCCGCCCGGAAACTGGACTGGAACATCGACCAGAAGCGGCATGTTTACCCACTTCTGAGAGCCGTCCTTTTGACGAATGCGCCCCTGAATTGCCGGTTGTGCAGTGCAGGTCTGCTTAACCGGATCGAAGCTCTGGATGATGGCTGGAAGCGATGTCCAGATTTCAGCCTGATGCCCTTTCATCGCCATTGCCAGGGCTTCTTCCGGGTCGCCAGTCCGCTCTATCCTATTCATTCGCCAGCACCTTCTTGGATGATTTGTCGACAGCCAGACAGATCAGATCGCAGTACCAGTCTCGACCGCGCGTGTCACCGATGTATTCAACCACGTACAGCCGGTAAAAACCGTCATCAGCAATGTTCGCAAGAAATATCGGCTGTCCTTTGATGCTGTCATATCGCATCTGGCCAGCTGGCAGTGCACTCGACTGCTGTGCCACGGTCTTGTTGATGCTCTCGTTGTCGATCTGCACCAATCCGCCGATCTTCAGCTTTGGGTTCAGCAGGCACCGGACCTGAATTCCCTGATCCGTTTGCTCTGGAATCCCGATCATGCCGCTGCGCGCATTCAGCACAACCGCCTCGCCTTCGCGATAGCCCTGTAGCGGAGTCACCACCACCTTTCTATCCTGGATTGACCAGGTGGAGCCCATCGTAGTTGCCGCATTGCGGGCGTGCGCCCTGGCCATGCCAAACATAACCTTGCCTCTGGGGTTTGGTACTGTGCCGCCAGTCGATTCCATGCCTTCGGATGACTTCGTATCAACTTTCAAACTCATTGCTTCGGCACTGGCCTTGATAACGTCATTCTGCGTATATCCAGCTGCAAGCGTTTTATTGACCACACCGAAGTTGTACTCTTCGTCACCGTGCGCCGCCAGAATGTCCAGATAGGTGTCAGTCGCATTCTCGCGCCCGATCCGGTACTGCTTGATCGTGCCGTCAAAGATCACGCCAAAGGCTGCGTTCTGGTATCCAGCCTGCAAAACTACGCGGGTGAACTCGACTTTTGCACCCTTGGTGATTTCCTTCACCGTGTCTTTCGACAGGTTATAAACCCGGATTTCAGCCGTATTTGGGCGCTCGTAATCAGACTGTTGTATCTTGAAGCGAAAGCGCATTTCGGACAGATCTAGCCCTTCGTCACCATCTTTCTGGCCGATGATCAGCGTGGCCTTGCGTAGATATTGATCTCCTTCAGCCATCGACAGTCACCCAGTAAACCTTGCTTGTTATTCCGAGATTCTTGAAGCCGGGCGGCAGATCGTTTCCATCTGTTCGCACGAAAAGCTTCCCGCCAAAATTCAGGTACTCATACTGGCCAAGCAGATCAGCGCCCGTCACCACCGGGATTCCTGAAACAATCGGCACGCCAAATTCATCTGCAATATCCAGAATCCAGCACTGCGCTGCCACGTTCCATTTCACGGTCAACTGGTACGTCACCCCGGAAAGCGCTATCGAGAACCTTTGCGGCTTCGCAGTCATCGGCATTTCATAAATTGCCATTACCAATCTCCCGATGCACCACCGGACCAGCTGCCGGATTGGCTGCTGGCGCTTGTTGTGCCTTTCAATTGCTTTGTGCCGGCATCGGCAACCGGAGTGGTTTTCTCGGGTGACGCCTGCGCATCCGAATTGACTGGCATGTCTACGGTTTGCGTCTTCGCGATGATGATCTGCCTGCATACGGCCGTCAGCATCAAGACGTTCTCAGTCGTTTTGTCGGTGGTCACAGACAGCGACTTGAACAGCATGTTCTTGTACTCGCGCTTTCCGGTCTGGATGTCGAACGGGATGCACGATGCCTGAAGTGCCACCAGCTGGGCATATACGGCCTTTGCCTGAGACGAATCATTGCCAGATAGCAGAGACTGCGCAGCGCTGACCGCGCCGCCTATGGCAAGCGCTGTGCGCACAGCAGGGATGGATGCAGCCGCCAATCCCATCGCCTGGCTAAGCAAGCCGCTACCGCCATTTGGGCTGTTTGACCAGGCGCACTTGATAATGACTTCTTCCGGACGCTTGAAGGCGTGATCCGAAATCTGCGGACCTTTTTCAACCGGGTGATCAGTGATTTCCAGATCGTCTCGATGCACTTCCTCAAGGGTGACGTCAGCTGTGACGTTGCCGACACTTGTCCCCATGAACCCGCGCTGTGGCTTTATGGAAAGCGCACCGAGGCCGATTGCGAGAATCGGTAGTACGAATCCGACACCGCTCACGATACAGCCCCCCTCGCGTTACGCGCCAGATTGCTATTGACGCGCTCTTGCCCGTTGAATACTTCTCCAGCAGTTTCTTTTGCATTGCCACCCGCCACATTGATTGTCGTTTGCTGGTTGATGGTCGTGCCAGACTTGCCTAACTTTGACTGCGCAGCTGCCAGCATTTCAGACGATCCAATCGGGTTGTAACCGTTCTCATGCTTGGTAATCGCTGCCATGAGTGAAGCCAGAACTTGCGGGTCTTTAAGGTTCAGGCGCGCATTTTCATTGACGCCCATCTGCTTCGCAACGGTGCCTACATACGCTTCTGTATTGTTCTCGCTTGATGGCGCCCACTTGCTGATGATCTTCCTGACAGAATCGATGCCGCGATCCCTGTACTTGAGAAGCTGGCCAGCCATCGCCTGAAGGCCTTCTTGCCTTGTCCGAAATCTGGCAAAACGTCCGCCCGGGTTTTCCAGCTCGGCACCCTTCTGGCCTGCGTAATTCAGGTTCCCGGGATTGTTGTTTCTCAATCCGCGTGTTTGCTTTCCACTTGTCGGCGCTGGAATTGGCGCAACTGCCGATGTACCTGCTGGAGAGCCGGTCGCGGCTGGCGCACCCTTGTTTTTCCCAAGCAGCCTCGCCTCTTCTTTGTGATCCGCCTCATCGCCATCAGCGTCAGCCTGACCAATCGTGAATCCCTCTGTACCGCCGCCTCGATGTGATCTGTGCGATTCGGCATAAGTCAGGTTCAGCAGCCCATCCAGTGCCTTGACAATCCAGCTGTTAAAAAGCTTGATGACAGGCATCAGCTCCGTGGCAATTTTCGTGGACAGCAGTGAGGCCCTGTCCTTGATGTCCCTCAGACCGTTCGCATAGTCCTTTGACGATTCGGCTGCGGCTTTCAGATCGACGCCAGACTTAGCTGCAAGCTCCTTGTACTCCCGCTGATACTTGATCAGCTCTGGCATCCCATCCTTCAGCATCAGGAAGGTTTTTTCGTCGATGCCGAACATCTGAGCGTATTGCATGCCTTGATAATGCGGCATGTCGCTCAGCTTCTGTACCAACAGGATCATGGCCTCAGCCTGGTCCATCTTTCCGGTATCTTTGCCGGTCAGCATGTTCATCAAGCCGCGCATGCCCGGATTTGTGCGAACCGCTGCAGCCATGCCTTCAAGGGCTTCTCTCGCACCATCCGCTTTCAGACCAATCCTGCTGAAACCGGCTTCCATCCCCTTCATGTTATCGACGGACGCGCCAGTGCGACGGCTGGCGTAGTACAGCTTCTCCATGCTGAGCGCGACAGCAGATACCATCGCCTCGGCTGCGACAGCAACCGACAGCACAGCCTTACCGGCCGTCTTCGCCAGATTCGTTGTGCCAGATAGCTGGTTGCCGAATTTCTTCGCGCCAGCCTGGTCAATCTTGAACCCGATCGAGACTAGGAACTGCTTAATGACTTCCTGATCAGCTGCCATTTACCTTCTCCGCTATTCGCATCCGGTTTTCCTCTTCAACATCGATTGCTTCGTTCATCTGAGCCACGTCAAAGAGGTCGAGATCACCGTTTTTCAGGCTTTCATACCGGCACATTCCGCGCATGACCGGGCGAAAAATCCAATCTTCGCCAGTCACCATAGAAACGAGAGAGACGCCAGAATGCCCCCTGTTCCCTACATCACGGTTGAGAGGGCGTCCATAAAATTTCCCATGTTGTCCTGAATGACAGTAACGGCCAGCTGCAGCATGACGTGCAGCGTGATGTCAGAAAACATCATGCTGCCGCCATCTACGCAGACGCGCTGCCAGCCGTTTCCAGACTGTCGAGAACACACGCTGAGGCAGGTAGTCAGAACATACTGGCTGTCTGCATCTGACATTTTTGAAATGACGTCAACCATTGGGCCAACGGCCTTGAGTATGTCCATTTCGCTTAAATCATCAGATGAACTACCTGCCTTGATCAATTCAAGCGTTCCACTGCTCAGAGTGAATAGGACTGGTGCGATCCGGCGTGCGACGTGGAATTGCTTGAAGGCGTCAAGCGTCCCGATCTGGTAGTTATTCCCATTGATCTCGATTTCTCGCATGCGTTAATCTCCCGCCCCGAGACCGATGTCGATGGTGATCGCGTCGAAGCGCCATTCATTCATGCCGCCATCCTTGGCGTAGGTAACCGTCGGCACCTTGGAGAATGCGACCTGCTGACAGGTTGCGATGTCTCCCTGCGAAGTATTGCTGACCGTGATGGTGTTTTGGCCGTGATTCGACGCGCTGGTGCGCTGATATGCCAGCATCGCGCTCAACATGGCATTAACTGGTGATGTTTTCAGCACGCGAACAATGACATGACCGGATTTGTCAGCATGCAGAGAGTGCATGCCGGATCCGTCCGCGCCCATGGTCATGGTGTTGAGATCGCCAGCCGGTTCGATGGTGATCCCCTCTTCAGAGATACCCGCGCCAGCGCCCAAAGAGAAGCTGCCGCCCGGTCCAACAATGGCGGCATTCGTGTCCAAAAAGCTGTAAGTTTTGCCCATGGTTATGGCTCCTTATCGGGAAATGTTGAGGGTGATGTCGACGGTGTGCACAGCGCCTGCGCGCTTGGCGGCAACCTGAATTGGTACCGACTTGCGCGCCTGACGATCCGGCTTGAGCTGGGTCGCAATTGGCGGTGCGTACACGTAGAAGCCTTTCGGCAGGAAATCGCCTTGTGCCAGCGTGCCGAAACCAGTCTGATCCCACGTGCCTGGTGCCAGATAGCCGTTGGTCACGTATTTCGAGCACACCGCTTCAATCGTGGTCACGATCAGGTGATTGCCAGCGTCGGTTTGCGGAATCTTCGTTGGCGATGTGTAAAGCAGGTTGTAAACCTCGTTCATCACGGTGATGCTGAATGCATCAGCACCGGTGATGGTGTCGATGAACTCACCCGAACACATCTGGCCTTTTTCGATGATGGCCGTGTCGTTGTTGTAAGCCACGAACACGTTGCAGCGCTTCGCTGCCAGTGCCGTCATCTGAGTCTCAGACAAGGCTTCAGCAACGATGCCTGGCTCCTGCTTGTACATCAGCGTGATCACGGTATTGTTGCCGTTGTAATTCACGGTCAGCGCGCGGCCCAGCAGCGAACACACCGCGTAGGCATTGCCGCTGGAATACTGGATCATCGTCTTGTCGTAGCTGAGCGCATGCAGTTGCGTGGCAATGTCATCGGTGATGACCGAAGACAGAACACCCGCATCTTGCGTAGTTACGCCATAGACGTGCTTGTTGTTGGTTGCCTCAATGAAGCCAGCGACCGCCAAATGGTCAGCGTCGACCGCTTCCGGGATCGTCAGGCCGTACCAGGTCTGACCGAAACGATCATCGAAGATCGCCACAGCATCAAGCGCATCTTCTGCAGCGATACCGTCGGCAACGTATGCGCCCGATGAAGTGGACAGGCCTTTGAGCGCGCCAGCGATATTTGCACCCGCTGCCGGAGCGGTCAGGAACAGCACCTTGGAGTCTGCGCCAGTCGTTCCGCTTTCGAACTCGAAGCGAGAGTAGACCGCGTTCCACGTAACCGTTGCAGTGGTGAATGCCGCATTGGCCGCGCGCACGGCTGCCTGAATTCGTGCTGCAACAGCGTTGAGATTGGCGTCAGCCGAGAAATCAAGGCCGCTTACTGCAGTAGCGCCTACAGCATCGATACCGACCTTGAAAGCGCCTGTGGTAATCGCTTTCCATGTGTCGATTGACTGTTCAGCGCCAGACAGTGGGCCGCATACAAGCTTTCCTTTGCTGGCAGTCTTTGCCCAGCGTCCGATCTTGATCTGCGCCGGTTGTGGCGATTGCTGATACCACAGCAGCGCAGCGGCATACTCTGGCCCATCGGTACCGAACTCAGTTGCGATGTCGGTGATGGTGTTATAGGTGCGTACGCGCTCAATAACGTCAACGATGGCAGACGTGGTGAGCACCAGCAAGGTAGACAGGTTCTGTGCCTTAGCTGCCATAGCAGCCAGAACGACATCGACTTTTACCAGGCGGGAAATTGGAAGATTTGCCATTTTGGTTCCTTATTGAGTAACGTTAATCTCTGTGCCGTAGACACCTACCTCTTCGGCAATTTCTACAGCCACTTCGGCGGCAACGATGTTCTGTACCGCGTACGTCCGGTCAATGACCCTTCTAAAATTGATCGGTAAGTCGTACCTGCGCTGCCACTGCTGATTGATCAACTCCGGCACCGCCTTGATGGTCCCGGTATTGATGAATGCGATTCCATTGGTTTTCAGCTCTTCGGAGTTTTGCGGGATGTAAAGCCCATCGCGCACCTGCTTGGCATACCCTTTAGAGTGCGGCCCGTAGAACGTCGCCAGCACCACGATGTCTTCATGGCGCTGTAATTTGTCTTGTCCATTTCCACCGTCTGCGCTGCCGTCATGCGTTACAACAGCATTGGCGTCCGGCGTTTCCTCATTAACGCCAATCGCGCACCAGTCGATGTTTGGCTCTGGCATCTTTGGCGTTGTAGCCTGCCAGCGAGGGCGTACCAGACTGCCTTCCAAACCGGTGAGACCGACGATCATCTTCTGGAAAATGTCATCAAGCGCGGCATCTTCGGCAATGGGCGTCGAGACTGGCGTTAGATAGCCGCCTGATGCCGATGTGTTGCTGGTTGCCATCCTTACCCCGCAAAGCTGATTGGTTCACACAGCGCCCACACAAAGCCTGTGCCAAAGCGCGTGTAATCACCGATATTCATGACCGTGTACCGCTTTCCGCCGACCTCAACAATGTCGGCATCGACGTCAGCGCCAGATACTCGCAGCGCGAATGGTGTGTAGATCAGGATCGACCCGGCGACATACGCGCCGTCAGGCGTTCTATTCGCGACTGCTCCCTTGTCTGCGACCACTACGCCAGTGAATGTTCCAGAGACCGGCACATCAACCGCGATCCCATTGCTTCCGACCGTCTGCGTATTGCGCACGCAGATCAGGGTGTCGTCGGCAAAATCCGGATCAAGCAGGATGTCTGACACGTCAAGTGTTGGCATCTTTATCTCTCACAACATAGGTAATTGAATTCCTCAATTGCCCTGTATCTATCAGTGGTACATCGCCAGTCCGGCCGCGCCGCTGCCGTGCCTTGAGCGTGCTGCCTTTCAGCGCTGGCCCGATACCTGAGTTGATCTTTGCTTTGACCGCGTTCTGAGCGGTCATGCCGGCTGCGTGCAGCTTCTTTAAAACATCACCAGGCTTGTTATTCAGGGCAGACTTGACTGCACTCTTCAGGAATGGCGTTACCTGCTCTTCCGATTCCCTCACACCAGGTATCAGGAATGGGCGCTCCGGGATATTCCTTGCCGGGCTTCCGAATTCGTGGATGTAGCCGAGCGTTGCGTTGTTAATCGCAGGTTTAGATGACAGCTCCTTTTCCATTTGATCCCATAGACCTGCTGATCCGCTTTCTTGTGGAATGCCTATCAGCACATCCTGCTTGGCCAGCGCAGTAAGCGACTTCATGACCTTGGCCAGATCGTCTTTGACTACCGTGACGCCCGGCTTGATGGTGCTCACAGCTGCACACCACCGGCACCGACCATGCGCGCCAGCTGCAGGAACTGCACACCGTATGAAGTGCTGTTCCAGTGACCGCCATCTGCCAGCGTTGCCATGGTGGTGTCATAACTGACGCTGACTTTATCGACTGCCTTTGATGCAACCGGCATCAGAACTGCACCGCCTGATTTGGCATTTCTGGCGTTCAGCGTCAAAAAGTGCGCCGTGAACAGCCCCGTTCCGTGCTCTAGCAGATCGTCCCATCGGTCTTCAGGCAGTCGTTTCTCTGCGAGCGTGATCTGGAATTCAATGGCAGGATCCGGATAGGCGGTCGTGTTGGCGAACTCCGGGAAAGCTGCACGGAACTGAGCTGGCGTCATGGCTTACTTGTCTCCGGCTTTTGCGGATTCAGCAGGTTTGGCCGCTTTGGTTGCAGCCTTGGAAGCCGGTTTGACTTCTTCTTTCTCGCAATGAGCCTGCACAAACCAGTGCGCAGCGGTCGCATCTTCGACCTTGTGAACGCCCGGCTCAAGTACAGTCACTTCGCCGTCTGCATTCGTGTATTTGCACTTCTCTATGATTCTGATCGTTTTCATTGTTGCTCCCTGAAATGAAAACGCCCCGGTTGTTATGCCGGGGCGCTTGTTTCGCTTGAGTGATCCTGCGATGGTTTAGATGCCGTCGCAGTAGCCAATCGTCTCGCTGTACACCACTTCGACAACACCGAGTCGTCCGAAGTAGGTGGTGAGCTGGCGCAAGCCGCGATATTCCAGCGGAGTGCGTTGCAGCGGTACCAGCGGGAAGCGGACACGATCTTGCTCGTTGGTGTACGCAACCATGCGATCTTTGGAATCAACACCGCGACCGGTCAGCCACTTGACTGGCTGAATGTCGAGTGGTGTGCCGTTGATCTGAAGCGACAAGCTGTTGTCCCTGATGTACTGCAGGATGGACACATTGCCCGCGTCGGATACCTTGCGGGAAACCAGCATTGCAAACTTCAGTGGCGGCAACAGCAATTTGCCAGGGCAGATTGCATAGCCGGACTGCGCCCAAACCGCATTCAAGAACGTGTTGATGTCGTTCAAGATTTGATCTGCTGTTGCGGTTGACCAGGCGCCGGTAACAGCGTTAGTCGGAGTAACAGCAGCGCTGTTCACCAGACCTTTGACGCCAAGGATGTCATCACCGATGTACACCTGTTCGTCAATGTCCATCTGGTATTTGAGCTGCATGCCAGCGAACTTCTGCTGATCGACCGGACGGCCAAGCTTCTGAGCCGATTCCAGCTCAGGGATGGTCCAGCCAAGCTCCATACCCCACAGTGGCAGCGGGCTAGCCGTTTTGCCGATGTCGAGCGCGATACCCTGGATGGTGGTCGCATCTTTGCCAACCCATGATTTGCCGTTTGGCGATGCACCACCTGCAGCGGCAAAGCTGGAATTGGTGAAGCTGGAGGTTTCGTCTGCGATAGACACGTCTTCGCGCAGCTTGATGTCACGCGCCCATGTGACGCTCGAAAGCGGCATGTGCAACGTCTGGTCCAGCCGCTCCAGTTCGCCAAGCAGGAACACGCCCACGCTGTCGATGGTTCGGCTATCGTAGGTCTGCAATGCGTCCGCAGTGCGCGCACGAACAACACGACGACCAGGGACGATCAGACCACTGGCAGACATAGCCATTGCCATGGTCGCCATGGAGAGTAGAGTTTTTTTCATGATTCTGTCGCTCCTTAAATGTTGAACTCGATCTCGACGTTGCCGGATGCGTCCGCTGCTGCCTTGAACGTGCAACCGGTAACTGCGATGGTGTTGGCCGTAACAACCGGTGCGAAGCTATCTGCAGCGGTCATCGTGCCAGCAGCCGTGATCGTGAAGGTCAGGCCGCCGCTGGTGTAGGCCGTGCCGACCGTGGCGTCTGGATGGCGCACGCCGTTCGGGTCAATGACCGTAACCTTGGAGGTTTGGCTGGTGGTTTGCAGCGTCAGCGACCAGGTGCCTGGAATGACACCAGCTGCCGCTGTTGCAGCAATGGTGCCGGTACCTGTGCCGGTGATCACGCCACCAGCAACAGCGACTTCAGCTGCTGCCTCAATGCCGCCGATTGGCTTGCCAGACGATTCATTGTCCACGCGAACGTAGACCTTGCCGCCCAGTGCTGCCGTGCCAGAATTCAGCTTCACAGTCATGAAGCCACGGCGCATGATGCTGCCGATACCACCAGCTACACCAGAACCATCGGCATTCGGGGTTTGCGTAGGATAAGTACGCACCAGAAAGCCGTAGATGTCAGCTGCTACTTCGTCACCAGCAATCGGCACAAACTTGCCCGAAGCCAGTTTGCCAGGCAGGCCATAGGCCGAGAATGGCAGCGAAGCGTTGAGAGGAACCGACTCAATCGTCGCGGATTGAAGGCGGCTTACATCGCCGGGAATGCCCGACGGCATGCGATATAAAATTGCGTTACCCATTTCAGGCACTCCTTATTGAGATTTGCGGGTTGCCCAGAATTCGGCATTCCGCTGGTTGATGGACGCGATGGTGCTTGGACGTCCAAAATCTTTCGTGGTCACGTTGTGGCGTACCCCGTTGGCATTGTTCTGAGCCTTGACGGACTCAGATGCGGCTACAAACACGGTTGCCACAGCGTCGGCGCTCAAGGCGTCAATCGTGCGGCCAGCCAGCAGCGGCTCGATCAGCTTCTTGGTGTCTGCAGTGGTAATGGCTTGCGCCAGCACGCGACGATGGACGTCAGACACCGACTTCATCGACTTCACGCTGTCGGTAGTCGGCATGGAGAATCCGGGAACAAGAATCTCGGCACGGACTGCGATGTCGCGCATGGCGTCACCAACCTGTGCTTTTTCCTCTTCTTCCTTGGCTTCGTCTTCGGCCTTTTTCTTCTTGGCCTCTTCTTCATCGTCCGGATCGTCGCTGTCCTTGGTCAATTTCTTGACCTGGGCAGCTAGACCGTCAACGGTCTTCATGAGAGCCGCGATGGCGTCGGAGGTTTGTTTCTCCTTGGCCTCTGCTTCCTCACGTGCTTTTTTATCTTCCTCGGATTCATCAGAATCGTTGGATTCACCTTCTTTTAACGCTTCCTCAAGGGCGGCTTCGTCTTTCGACTTGAAAGCCCTGCGGATGCGCTCCCACACTGATTTGTTTGCCATGTCTGGCTCCTTATCATTGATTGAACAACGCGGGCCTGCTCGACCTCGCTCGACTAGCGCAACGTGGTTTCCCACGATGTTTTGTTGCACCCCGCGCCCGGGTTCTGTTTGCAGGTAATCGGCTTCATATCCAGCGGATAGCTCCGGCAATTCCCTGTCCACATATGCGATTGCGTCCGATGCCGTGATCAGCAGGTCAGCAATCAGTAAATCGTTGTTGATGCCCTCGCCTCTGCGCGGGTTCTGTACGATGCCCACAGCCAGCGTCTGCCATGTCTCAGGCGTTACAAACTCGTTAGGGTGCTCGACCGTGACCGGCTTGCCTTCAAAACTGGCAATGGTCTCGGCGCGGAATACCTCTTCATCCAGACGTTGAATGCGGATAATTCCGTCCGGACCCGGATCCACCGGAACCTCACCTGCGCCATACAGCTGGGTGCCAGTGCGCGCAATGGCCACGTTCCGGCACAACATGAAGCCTTCAGGCGTGGTTTCGCGTGACTCTCCCAGCCTGCCGGTGGTGTAGAAATTCATCCGGTCGTAGGTCTTTTTCGTCATGTCACGTCCCCAAAACAAAAAACCCGCACTTGGCGGGTTCGTTTTCAATCATCTTCCGGTATCACCGGCTCTGGATAACATCGGCAATTTGGAAAGCATCCTGCATGGCCGGTCATGCCGTCCAATGTGGGCGGATCGTTCCAGTCCACAAACTGCCCGTTCATCGATCTATGCGAATCGCGCACATCAGAATCGCCAGAGGTTCGCCAGATATAGCCGCTTGACCCGATGTGCTTGGCTCTTGCTTCGGTCAGCGCTGACGCTGTTCTGGACACTTCTGTGCGTGCGATCAGGTTTGCTTTGGCCTTCGATACATTGCCTGATTCGTAGATCGCCTTCGAAATCTCGCTCGCTCGAGTGCTGTCTTCCAGCCCCTTGATCGTCAGATCGTGCACCCGCTGCGCTGCATCCAACGGGATGCTCTTAATTAGAGTTACCTGGTCTGCCAGTAAACCCTGCATCACTTGGCCTGTCGGTGCCGTCCGGATTTCATCCCGGAGCGACCTAGACATTTCGCTGGCCAGCTCGAGCCACGTCTGTTCGTCACGCTGAGAAACGTTCAACAGCATCTTCTTGGCCGTTGACTCGGCCCAGTGATGCATCGCATCCGAATAACTGCGCAGCATCGATGCAATCCGGCTTGTCGCCCCAGATTCATCCAAAGGAATGCCACGGACGATCTCACCTACATGGCGCGCAACCTTGCGCAGCTGGGTACCGTAGAAGACCTCAGCTTTCCGCGCCCTGAACGGATTGTGTCGAATCTTGGTCTTTGTCTTTCCCAGCAATCTGCTCATTTTCACCGCCCATATCAATAAGCTCGCTCGGAGGCGGCGGATCGTCTTCGGCTTGGTCGATCTGTTCGTCGGTGATGTTCGACCAGACGCCAGTGATACGGCTGGACTGGCGCAACTCCTGCAGCGCCGTCTTGCGACCGATCAGTGCAGTTTCTTCCGCGCTGGCCACAGTCCGGGTGATGATCTCGGAAACCTCAGCCTTCTCTTTGTCAGACAGCTGCCATAAAGGATTGAACTCAAACGAGAACCCTTCTGGCGGCGCTTGCTCAAACTCAGACCGATGCAATACATCGAGAATCTTTGCCATTGGCGCGCGCAAGCGGCTTTCCTGTTGCTGTGCGATATGGTCGTAGTACAGGCGAATGTCTGATTCCCCTGTTGCATTCAGCCCGGCCGGAGATTGCCCAAAGAGCCTGACCAGCGGGATTTGAAGCGCTCCGGACAGCTGCTGCGCAAACTGCATCAGCACATCAGACAGGCCTGCGAACGTGTACTGATGCGCCTCCATCGTGTCCTTGGAGTCCATCAGGGTCATGCCCTCGTTGGTCTGGTAAGTCCGGATCATTTCGATCTGCTTGACCAATCCCTCGAATGCCTTGCCGCCCGTTGCAATGATCTCGCGCAGCCCTTCGACTGAATACGTGCGCAGGTAAGCCTTGTAAACCAGCTGGGCAGCGCCCTGAGTGGTCGAGTCGAATGCCAGCAGGCGATCCCACAGCCGTTCCAATACAGACTGGCCCCAGCCGTTCTCGGCTATCCGCTGCCAATATGGAAGGTCAACACCGTCAAGCCTGACCACACGCGAATGATGGATTCTGCGGCGCGTCATGCCCTGTGCATCTGCAACGACGTCATAGTATTTAGGCATTCCAATGCCCGGGCCTAGATCGTCAATGAGGTCCGTCAGGGATGGCTGCACCAGCCAGCGATCCAGCACCAGCAGGCCTTTGAAGCTGTCCTTGCCGATAGAGTCGAGATTCAATGGTGTTTCTGACTTCTGGCCATCGATCATCAGGTACGCAATCGCGCCGCCGTAAAGCCTTGCCCACTTGATCGTCTCTTCGATGCTTTTCCAGATCGCCAGTTTGCCGATAGCCGTGTACATGCGCTCAATGTCTTCTGGCTTCAGCGTGGACTGAATTTCTACCCCGGCGCGCGTCATGTCTTCGGCAACAGCATCAACTGCCTGACCGACAATCCATGATGTACGGTAAGCCGCTTCGATCTGAACCCGGTTCCGGCTGATGAATGAGAACTCGTAAGAGCCACCAGCAGACTGGTTGCCGGTGCCAATGCCTACACGCGCTTCGAAGTTGGCGAACGAATCACGCACCGCCGCCGCGACCGGCGTAGGCGCACCAACCCCTGCGCGCTTCAGAAATTTTTGTTTGCGCGCTCGTTCCATTATTTACCCTGCAAGTTTTGACCACTGATCGATGCTGCTGCCGCCTGGTTGGTAGCAGATCACAGCCGCATCAGCCAAGTTCGGCGAACGGGTTCCGTCTGGTGCCTTATCTATTAGTATCTTGCCGACCGTGTTGATGGTGTACGTCGGCTGACCCAGCTCAACGACCAACTTGGCCAGTTCCGGCATGCCGCTCGAAAGAGAGATAATGTTGTCTTTCTCAAACGGCAGGCCTTCAACAACTGCGCGGTAGGTGTTCTGGAAAAGAATCCTCAGATGCCACCATGCCTGCGCCTTGGCATTCGCGAAGAAATCCTTGTTCTTGCGCTTGTTGACCATTTCACCGTCAGGATCGTGAACCTCACCTGACCCGCGAAACGGCTCTACGGTTATTTCCTTCTGACCTGCGCTTCTACGGGTTTCATTGATTACCCGCGCATCACCACGAACCCCGGCGCCAAGGCCATCAGCGTCGTAGTGGTAGGTTTCATAGTCTTCCGCATCACAGATGCCAAAGGTTTTCTGGACGGTGCTGTATATATCAGCGCCCTTGCCAGACCAAGCCTCGATGTGATCCATCAGGATGCCGTGGCGACCACAGAATGCGTTCAGATCGCGGCCTTCATCGGCCACATCCAGCGCACCGCGACGCATGCCAGTTGGCTCAACGCCTAACTTAATATGAGCATCAATCGCGGCCTGCACCCACACCGACGGTATGACGATGCCAACAACCGACGCTGAATAGTTGATGTCGATCTCTTGCGCTACCGTCACCGCGTCCAGATCGTTGCACTGCTTGGCGTACCAGGCATCATCCTTGCGCGGATCATCGCGCCAGTGGAATGTGAACACCGGGACATTGCCTGAATGCCGCTTTACCGCAAACGAGTTCGCCGTACCCTTGACGCTCGATACATCAATCCGGCAGTCAGTCGTTGCCGAAAGAGACGCATCTACCAGCTCCGGACGCGCCAAGTGGGCTGATTCATCGACCAGGTAGATCGACTGTCTACCACCGCGACCGATGTTATCGCCACCCTCACCCGTGAAGATCGATCCGCTTTCGGGAAAGACTATCTTCATGTGAGACGAATGCTTGTCTCGGTTCCACGCCCCGCGAAACTCGACAGGCAGCGCGTTCATGAAAATACGCGCCTTCTCAATCAGCGTGTCCGGATCGCCCAGCACGTCGACCAGATCCTCTTTACGAGAACCACATCCAATTGACAGCTCCGTATTGAACAGGCAGAGCGTGCTGCACAGGCTGATCATCAACCACGAAACACCCATGTCGCGCGACTTCTCGACAATGCCCGGCTCACCCTTGCGCCAGCGTTCAAGGAACCAGTACGCCAGCTCTTCCTGTTTCTCAAACAGAAGGAACGGCAATGTCGCCGGCAGACCGCGCCGTACGTTCCGAGGATCGTAGGTCACACCCCAGTCAATAATGAACTGCGCCGGGTTATCGCGGTAATACTGCTTCAACGATGGCAAGACGGTAGGGTCTTTCCGGATCCTGTTCAGGCGCTCAATGCGCCATTCAAAGACCGCCCTGTAATCAGGGTTCTTGAAGTCAAACGGGAACGGGATAGGCATCAAGCCCCCCCGGACATAATCCTCAAGTAATCGCGTGATGCTGCAATCGGATCTACAGGAAGGCTCTCGTTGATCACCTGTCTTGGCGCTTCTCGTTTGTTCATGTCTTCTATCGCATCCTTGTTCGCGCGCAGCAGGTTGACCCCGATCTCGCTGGAAGAGTTCGCCATCTTGGTCAGCACCGCAACCTCGGTGAGCTTCTTCATGCTCTCTTCATCCATCGGCGCCGCGTCATCGATCTCCTGAACCTTGTTGTGCGCTATCCCTGAAAGCCTGTGCGCTGTGGCCGCGCCGAAGTTTGCCGCGCCTGCCAAGTGTTCTGATATGGACTTCAACTGATCAGCCAAAGTGCGCGCACTAATCTGCGCACTTATCGGCAAAGCTTGAAATGCCGTTTCTGCTGCAACTAATTGATTTGCAACCTCTTTTATTTTTTTTGTCTGCGCACCAAAGCGCTTTCTGATCATTGACTCGGACACATCGAACTCGCGCCCCAAAGCCCTTGATGATTCGCCATCGAGATAACGCTTGCCGATGGCCTCCCACTGCTTATCGGTCAGCTTTGATTTTCTGCCCATGTCTTAAATGTCCTTGATGGGGTGCCGCCATGCGACTGCGATGTTTTGCTGGCGGCTGCGCTAGCGAAAGGACAACATATGGAACTCTGTTCAAATGATCCTTGGTGACGCCACCAGCTGCGCGCCGATGAACGCCTGCCTGATACCAGCCACCGACTTCGGCACTGGCGCTTCAATCTCAACGGATGCGCGCCTGCGCGAATGTCTCACCTGTGTGTTTGCATCATCTATTGCCGCGCTGGCTACCAGCACCTTGAGCGACTTTGGCAGCCTGAAATTGTGATCTCGCTTCATCTGGGCCTTAAATAGAAAAAGCCAGCACGTGGCTGGCCTTGAAACGAAAAAACCCGGCAGCGTTTCGGCTCCGGGTTTTTGGTGACAATTTTGAGAATTGCGATTAAGACCCTATTTTCCGCATTTACACTATTTTGTCAAGAAAAATCGAAATAATTTGATTTTTTTCTGTTTTCTGTGGCCTCAACAACCCTGAGATTAAATTCACAATGCAACCCGCAAACAAGGGGGTGCACGATTGGAACTATGTGGTCTACATCATGCGCAATTCCAGTTTCCAGAGTTAATCGCTCTCTCTCGATATAAATCTCAAGGATTTTTTTCCTGTTTGCCCATCGCGGCGTTGCAAGCTGCATTAGTATTCCGCGCCGTCTTCTTGGGTTTTTCTCATTTTGTACCTCTACCGCCCAAAGTGCGCGCTGCTCTGGGTCTGTCCATCTGTTTCTTCTTGCAATATCAGCTATTCTGGCTTGCATCCAATCAAGCTGTTCCATGAGTTTGGTTTGCTTGCCAATCGGTGGTTCTGGGTATCTTTCTCGGTATTGAGCCTCTGTTAAAGCAAGATAATCAAGAAATTCACCTACCGGCTCACCTGTTGTGGCTTCATACCAAGCACGAAAATCTGTACTCCTTAATTTTTCGAGAATATTAGAAAGCACAATCCTATTTGGGTCTTCTCGTGCAGGCCCATACGATTTCTCAATTGCCGCCTCCTGCTTTATTCGAAGGCGGTCAATTTCTAGCTGCCACGCTTCCTTTTTCTTTTTTCGTCGCGCAGCTTGCTCTTCCTTGCTTATTTTCATCCTGAAATCATACCAATTGAAAGGAGCTTTGTCTCTATCGCAGCCATCGCCAAGGCATCATGGCCAGGCACAGATGGCTTGTCATTTCGCGCCGGTGAGCCGATAAACCACGTAGCGACCTTGCTGGCATAAGCGCTGGCGGTGTCTCGATTTATGCCACGATCATCAGCGAAGGCCTCAAGGCTTTTCCGCTTTTCCTTTGATGTGAAGTGCCTGATCACGCAATCCCTGCGCACCAGACCGTTGGCAGTGGTTCCGGCCAGTGCTGTGTTCCGCATGTAATCCGCCAGGTGCGAGATCGCATTGACCCACTCGTCATTGTCCCGGCTGCGCTTGCAGCATGGTGCGCGGCATTCACAAATGATCGAGCGTGGCGCAAACCGTGCCATCAGGATGGCTTCTGGAAGCCGCCCCAGCTGCTGAACCTCTCTCCGGATCATCCCGGCCTGCGCTGCGCCATCGTTCCCTGACAACCCCTTTCCGCTTCCGGTACCGGGTGACGCCACCTTAGCCATCAATGACCGTTCGTACTGCTGGCCAGAGTAGTTGTACGCAAACGTCAGTGCATCGTGCGCGCTTCGAAATAACGGTTCATTTTCCATCTGTACCCCCATCATCATAATTCTTGCACCGTCGAAGTTTCTTTCCAGACTTTGATTCATCCTTTGCACAGTAATCAACACCCCATAGCCTTGATTTCATGATGCAGCCCTTGCATGTCCGATTCTCTGCGTCGATCAGTATGTCCAGCGGATCGCGGTAGGCTCTGGACGGGAGCGCTGTCATAGAACCTCAACCGGCTTGTAAGGAACTCCGTACAACCTCTCGCGGTACGGCCCCCACTTTTGGTATGCGCGCTGCCACGCGGATTTGCGCTCTGACTTCAGCAGCTTGTTCCCTTGATCTATTTCGTGATGGCAGTGATCGCAGCCAGGCACCGTGTAAATGTCCGGCACCTTGATTCCCTTGCCCTTGCCGAGAACCACGCTGTTGGCGTGGCACGGCATTACCCTGTCTGGATTGTTCCGGCAGCCGGTCAATCGGATGTAGCACTGCTGGCCGTGGCAGAGTTGGTCTGGGTGAAGTGTCGGGTTTACCCGGATCGTCTTGCCGTTGCATGTGATCCGGAAGTTCAAAGGAATCCCTCCAGCTTTCGGATAACATCGTCCAGCTCGTCGCGGCCGGCGTAGGTGTGCAGGATCTTGGCCAGCAGCACGTCAGCGACCGCCGTGTACAGGCGCTCAAACTCAATATCGTCCATCGCGGCAAAGCTGATCGACTTGGCCTTCAGCTTCATCCGGCCTTCAAGATCGAACGTCTGCTCATAGAATCCGGCCATGATCGTGATGTCTTCGCGGAATTGCTCAAAGTCCTTGCTGACCGCCATGCCCTTGTACTGCTTGCGCTTGCGTGGAGTTTCCCAGGCATCGAATCCGACCCGAAGCAGCAGAATGAATTTTCTGTGAAACTTGGAATTGCGCGGGATTACAGCATCGAGCAACGCCATTTCTCCCGGCTCCATGTTGATCACGCGGCGAAAGAACCGGCGCCACGCTTTTTTATCTTCCTCAGTCCAACCGTCAATCGCACCAAAAAGAACTGCCCGCGCGCCTTCCAGCGCTGCTTCATCAGGCATTTCAGTATTGGTCCGGACGATGTGGATTTTGGTCATGCCACGACCTCATAGATGGTTGAGTGCGGCCCACGCTCTGTAAGGCGCATCTTTCCGACTGGCCTGACCATTCCCATATCGTGGAGTTCGCTAAGATGCGCGCTAGCCGATTTCACGGTGATGTTTAGCGCGTCGGCAATGTCTTGTGAGTGTGCAGGTGCGCTGCGCAGCTCTTCGATAACCATCACCAATCGCTTATTCACCATTTCCGTCATGCTGGCTGAGCCTCCATCGCTTTTACCGAAACCAAAACGCACGGCGTTTCCGCGTACCGCTTGCGCATGGACATTGAGACGGCCTGAACATCGTCAACCCACACAACGCCGTTCATGCCGTCAAAGATCGCCTTGATCACGTTATCCGCATCTGGCTTCTTCGTTGGCATCACCTGGTCTGCCAGCGCTGCCGCCTGTTTTTTCTTCGACCACGAAACCGGTACCGCCAGGCGAATATCCATGTCGATGTGCACCGGACCAGCGAACAACTGCGAGCCGTTCATTGCGACCTTTGCGGAATGAGCGACCAAACCCTCATAGCTGACGGTTTTCTCAGGCGTGTACATGCGCGCAAACTTCCCGCCCATGGTGCTGACCTTTGGCCTGCCTTTGCCAACAGGCGCTCCAGGAACTTCGAATCTCAGAATCATTTCAATCCTTTCAACCGTTCGATTTCAGCTTTCACCTTGACACCCCACTCCTCTGCGGTTGCCTTACCTTCAGCGGCAGCGATCCCGGCGTATTCGGCGCGCTGGATATGCCTTGGTGCATTTGCAAAGTGCCTGATCTGGCAGCACTCAAGTGGAGATATGCGCCCTGAGTTGACTTGGCAGAGTGGGCATATTTGGCTCATGCGGTGACACCCTTTTCACCATATTGCCGGACCATTTCGGCAATCTCCGCCTTTCGCTTCGCCTCTGCTTCGCGCGCAGCTATCGCCTGCTGTACGCGCAGTTCAGAATTTGCTACCCATGTCCCCCGCATTTCAGCGATGGCCTCGTTGACCATCCGCAAGCCCTCGGGAACCGGCCCATCAATGCCAGACTGATTCGGTAGCGCCAGCATGTCTGGTGGTGCATCAAGCAATCCAGCAACGACCGCGCGCCCGATTGCAGACTCGCGTTTTGTCGAGTCCCATCCAAAAGAGACCTCCCATTTCACCGGCCTGAAATTCCCTCGCGCATCTGCGACAAGCCGGTTGTATGCGTCCCTAAATGACATCCGGGCACCAACCTCGTCACCAACGGTCAACACGGGTCTGCAGATACCGAACGCAACCGCAATTTCCGTTGTCCACACCACGGTGTCTGATTCGTCTTGGCTTGTGAGCGCAATAGCCCACGCCTCCGCATCTGTCGGCCTGCCATCCATGAGGGTGCAGCGCTTTGCAATACCGGCTGGCACTGGTGCAAATTCGCCATTTTCTGCGCGGTAGGAAGCAAATGCCATTTCAATGACCCGCATCGGGAATGGGTTTAAAGTTTCAATCCACGCGTTGATGATCCCGGCCTCAGGAAGTGGCTTGCCGTAAGCCGCCATGGTCTTTGTCAGAAGCTGAAGGAGTGTTTTTTTGTCTTCCGGTGACATCACGCGGCCTCCATTTCGATAGTGTATGGATCCGTGTCTTTCACCCCACGCATGACCTCTGAGATTATTCGCGCATTGCGCTGCTCAAGCGTCTCGTTAGGGTTGAGCGCACTCACATCGTCTAGCTGGATAAATCGATCGATATTTTCTGCGTTCCTGAGAATCAACCCAAGCCCGTTGTACTTGGTCTTTTGGTTGTTTTCTCCCATGTTGAACGGCGACCTGGAGCACCCTCTGATTGCCTTGCACAGTTCTGTTGGTGTGTAGGTCTTGAGGGCTTTGTCGATAATCTTTCGCCGATCCTTGTCCAGAACGGATTTAGGCGACTTCATTACCTTTTTCCAGTATTCAAAGATGTCGGGAACCATGTCGGGCGGCTTTTGCCCGACATATGTTTTTAATTGCTTCTGCTCTTTATCCTGCTCCTGCTCCTGATTGTCGGTAGGCTTAACGGTAGGCTTAACGGTAGGCTTAACGGTAGGCTTAACGGTAGGCTTTATTAAAGGTTTTTCAGATTTCGGGCACGACGCCGTAAATGCGTCTGCGTAAGACTGTCCAAGAGATAAAAGCTCTTGGTAAATTGTGTCCCATGCATAAGTTTTTAGATCGCATTCTGGAACCCGTGCCCATGTACTTGCCCAGCTTTTGACAACATTCGGAGACTGCGGCATGTTGTGCCTGATGGCCTTTGGGACGAAAACAAAACGGGCTTTCCAGTCGGCTATCGCCAACCCTTCGCTTAAGACTTCGGCGAAGGCTTCGTCGAAGGCTTCCGGACTCCAATTGAGCATTTCAGCGAATGCCATCCTTCCGACTGGCTGAACACCTGGCATGCTTGTAGTCTGCGGCCCAACCAACAACATCAAGAACAATCCTTGGCCTGATGGTTGAATCTGGGTAAGGCTTCTCACTCGTTCATCACCCCATGCGCGAATTGACACCTTCCGGTAAGGGTTTAAAGATGGTGCATCGTGGCTCACAAATCAGCCTTTCTTTCAAAGTGCGACATCGGATAAACCGTCATTCCAATCAAACCGGCGATCCTTACCTCTTCGGTTGCGCCGCGTGAGTTCTCCCAACCATCCAACACCACAATGGCATCGCACAGCGTCAACTGGCGGATAGCCATGCGCATGTAACCACCCCACGATCCGCATGCTGGAAAAGGATTGTCTGCCGGGTTCTGGACGTGATAACCCATGTTTCGCAGCTTTAATGCGGCCGAGTTGAAGTTTGGATAGTTGAATTCTTCAATGCCGGTCATTGGGCCAGCCAGGTATAGGCGCCTCATTCCGCACACCACCTGCACTTGCGCCGCATCTTCCCGCCGTCATCCCTGAATCGTTTGCTGCCAAGAATGGCCTTGCACTGCCCACACAAAAAGCACCTGAATGTGCTGGTGCAGCTGGTTGGCGAAGTTCGCCCCTTGGTTGTATCGCGGTATAGGCCCGATGTTGATGGGTTGAAGTTCACGCTAAGGCCTCCACTGCATTGATCAGCGCGCGCAATCTGTGGGTTGCGTCCTTGGTCAGCTTTAACTCAATAACGCCCCTTGAAACAGAAATCCCGCCGTCATCCCATACGGCAAATCTAACCGGAGGAAATGGATGTGCGGTAGCTGGCGCCACAGGAGCCTCACTGAATTCAATGCCCGTGACATCTTTGAGTGACGGTATCAAAACCTCCTTGCCGTCCGTATTCTGCGCCTCCTGCTGCACTGGGCTCTCTGGATCAGAAACGGATTCAACGGGCTTCGGTGGCTGCACATCAGGCTGCGGAGCTGGTTGCACCGGGTCGGCGTTGAAGAGCTTGCGCATTTTCGCGCTCGGGTGGTATTCGAGCAAGTCTCGTTTGCCTGGCACCGGCGTGCGGCGCTCGATAACGAGCCCGCGATCTATCGGAGACGCCATCAGCGCTTGAATGCTGTTGCTGTTCACCCCTGATGCATCAGCCAATTGACTACTGTTGGCCACGCCCAGCTTCAAAAGTGCAATCAGCAGCTTTTCGGTGTAGCTGCCCTCAACGGGTTTGTATTCCTTCATTTGCCCCTCACTGAAATAGAGAGAATTGTTTGGACGGGAGCCTGACTGGCGTGATCGTGCTGCCAGTGACCCTGCATGCGCGCTGTGGACCATGCTCAAGAACCTTGTCTTTCTTCACCAGATCGCTGACCCGGCCTGATGCTGCGTTGACCTTCAGGCCGGTCAACTCCATGATTTCGCTAATCGAATAATCCCTGCCCGGCTCGATCTTTGACATTACCCGCCCCTTCTGACCGCTCATTGCACCGGTAGACTCAAGGCGTCGATATGCTTTGATTGATGTTTCAGAGACGGCGGTTTTCATGCCGCACCCATCGTGTAAGATTGAATCCCATACACTTCAGGCAATAAAAAAGGATTAGCAATGGACAGCAAGACGGTGAAATATTGGCCCATCACATTTGGCTCCCCTCTTGAGTTTTTTCTAGACCGGGATAAATGGGAATTAACGGTTGTTGGACTTCCGTTTGGCTCGATCCCTTCTGTGACTGCAATGGGAGCGATCTTTCCACTGGAAGCCATGCAAGAGCTATCCCGCTTTTTAAAAGCGGTCGAAGATGATCTGGGCAGGCCAATCGAATCCCTAGCCAAGCCAAATTCCGTCCAATAATGTGAATGGCGGTTTTCATATCAGCCCCGCCTGTTTAAGCAACGGAACCAGCTGGACAACCATCGGAGCCAGCTGGGCGAGAGCTGCATCGCGGCTGACGGTTTTGTCAGCGAGGAATTTTTCTATCAGGTAATAGACGGGTGTCAGGTCTTTTGACTTTTCGAGGTATCTCTCGAAGCTGTCAACGCTGAACTTTCGAGCCTCACCGTCACTAAGCTGCACCGAGAGATTGCTTGACGCTTCATCGATCATCGCCGCCACATTTGTCAGGCCTCTTTTGTAGACCCCGGTGGCAACGCAATCACGAAGCGATCTGTATCTTTCAGTAAGACCAGGTTCGAAATCGATGGTCATCTGACCTTTGATAATCCCTGATGTCATTTGGTATCACCCGTTATCAGTGAAAGGCGAAAAAATAGGCGCATTGGCTTGAGAGTTATCAAGCCTACGCCTCGGTATGTGTGCTTTTCTGTAACTCTGGCCAGATCAAATGCCAGTCATCAGGATGTAAATCTATTCTGGTGACAGCATTCTTTGATTCGCGCTCGATTGCGGAACACAGCGCTGGGCCAAGCAACTGACCCTTACTACAAGCTTTACGCAAATACCCGATTGTTGTTTTGCAGGCAAAAGCAAAATCGGCCTGATCCGGGGTAGAGAGCGCATTTATGTATGAAAGAAGTTTTTCCATGTCCCCTAAATCCTGTAAATTTTCTGGCATTTTACCTACGGGTAAACCGAGCGTCAAGAAATTTCTTTACCTGCGGGTTGTTTACCGGGCGGTAAAACAACGGCCATACTTTCCAACATGGATAAATACGAAAAACGCAGGCTGAACTTGATTGAGTTGCGCCACAGTCGGTGCGGCGGCAGCAATGCGGCTTTGGCTCGGCTAATTGGCCGCGAACCATCGTATGTGACCAGAATGGCCTATCCAGAAGGAAAGTCCGGTAAGAAACGCATTGCTGAAGATATGGTCGATATTATTGAGGCGGCTTTTTCTCTTCCAAAGGGCTGGATGGACCGAAGAGATATTGCACTAGAAGATGGGCCGGATTCAAAGGCAATAGTTACTTCCAGCAGAATCATCCCGCAATCTGAAATAAAGATGGTCCCGCTAATCAGCAGTGTTCAGGCTGGCGCAATGTCCGAGGCCGTCGATCCATATGCGGTCGGAGACGCTGAAAAGTGGATTCCTGTTGACCTACCTAATTTATCGCCAAACGCCTTCGCCTTGCGGGTGAAGGGCGAATCAATGCTTCCTGAGTTTGTCGAAGGCGACATTATTATTGTTGATCCAGATATTGAGCCTGACCCCGGAAGGTACGTTGTTGCAAAAAACGGGAAAAATGAGGCCACATTCAAACAATATCGGCAGCGTGGCCACAACGACAAAGGGGAAATGGTCATCGAGCTGGTGCCGTTGAATAGCAGCCACCCGCCAATTCGGTCTGACGTGACGCCGATCAAAATAATTGGAACCGTGGTTTATGTAATGGGAGCGCCTAAAAAATAGGGGTTGGCATGGAAGTGCTTTTAATCTGGTCGGTTTTGCGGAAAGGATGTTTAATGAGATCAATAAAAATAGCGGTCTTTTCCATTTTTTCGCTAGTTTCTATTTCCTCTTTTGCTCAGTCAGGCCTTGAAACAAAATCTCTTGTTGAGTGTATCCATTCAAGCATGCAGACAGAAAACAGTCGTGCGGGAGAGGCTGCCTATAACTACTGCCAATCAAAAAGACAGAATTGGCTAATATCATGCCAACTTGAAAACCCTACCGGATCAAGCAGACCAAGCAGGTTTGACACTGCTGCATATGAAAGATGTGAGCGTGACAAATTATATAAACTCACCCGCGACATCGATAAAAAAAGAGATGCGGAATATGAAAAGAAGCATCCAAATCCAAAGCCAGCAAAACTTGAAGCACTCGTAGTGCCAGACCTCAATAAGCCAGTATATTTAAAAAATGGCGCGTATGTATGTGACAGCAGCGGTGCTCTTGCAAACCCAAGTCGCGACATCGCTGTTTACACAGGGTATTGCGCCTACAACAAGAAAGATCGTCAGGTAAGAGTGCATATGCCACGCACCACCCAGGCAATGATGGAGGCTCGTATTAACCAGCACATTCTGGTTTCATGGAGACCTGGCGCCATGTCTGACGGCAATGTATACAGCGCATACACCAATCCAAAGAATCTGAGAAATTAGATGATTGACGATCCCGACTCCCCGCCCGACTTAGGTGATCTGGAACAGCAATTTATAGATGTTGTGTCTGATCTGACCAAAGACCAGCGCGATCAACTTCTTCGAACATTGCAACGCCTTGGACGAATGCCGCATGAATATCAGGACACGCTAAGCCTTGAGCAAATTCAGGCAATGTACGAAAACGACACCGACATTCCCCTGCACTAACCCCAAATAATACCCACACCAAGCCCGCGATCTGCGGGCTTTTTTTCGCCTGAAATCCTCCATTTGTGGCTTTTTGACACGACTTTTTCCCTCTTTGGGTAAAAATAATTGATTTATTTTACCTGCGGGTATTGACACCTAATTTTACCTTTGGGTAAAATGGGAACCGTTGGAGCACAAAACTAACTGGGGCCTGAAGATGATCAACAAATGGAAAGCATACCGACTACGCCGTAAGGCTCAACAGCTTGAGCAGGAAATCAACGACCTGCTTGATGCGTCAATCGCGATTCGCGCAACGATCATCAACCGCCGCCATGAAGTGTTGAAGATCGAGCGGATGCTGCTCGCTCTCGGCAGCACCCTTGCGCCAGGCAAAGAACTCAGCGCCAAGTCGATTCTTGCATGCATCGCCATATCGCTGGCAATGGCTTTGGTGCTGGCCTTCGTCGATGACTCCCATGAAGTGCAGCGGATCGAATCTGACCGTCTGGCGGCGCTCACGCACAAGGCTGAGTCTGACCGCCTGATGCGGCAATCCAATGCGCTTGTCTATCCACTCGCACAGGTGGGGATTAAGCCATGACTAATGTACACCCGATATTTGCGGAGATATTCACACGCCACGGCTTTGGTGACGAAGCGACTTGGGGCGCGCCGACCGGCCACAGAAACGACCCCAGAACTGACCGATGCAGCTATCGCTCGGATTGCGTTTGCGAGGCCTGTTTCGATGATGTGGAAGGTTGCGAGAACGACGAAGAATTTTAGCAGGCAGCAATGACCCAAGCGTGAGGGTAAAAGCGCCGTGGTAATCCGTGCGGATAACGGATGCAGCCGGGGAAGAAGGGCGGACGGCAAAGTGCAGTAAGTAATCTCTCCAATGTGTCAACCGAGCCGGGGCGGTATATCCCCGGCGACTGTAAAGCGCATTCGCCCTGTTTCGGCCAGGGTTCAATTCTGAGGCAAGGAGTGCGCTTCACAGTCGGCAACGACTAGCCAGCCTGAGCGCTTACAGGCCCATGTAGGACATGGTTAGAGCCTATGACTGCCGGGGAAAGTACCGGCCAGAATTCAACCGGCGCGATGCGCCACATTGCAAAGGACACGATATGAACGCAGTTGTTCAAATGAAGGATCAAGGATTGGCTTCGGGAGAGATCGGGCGATTCTCGGCAATTGATATTCGCCAGCGCGTCAACTTGGTTCAGGAGGTGATGCAGAGCATCATGATCAAAGATACCCACTATGGCACCATACCAGGCACCCAAAAGCCGACGCTGTACAAGCCGGGTGCGGAGGTTCTTTGCGTGACATTCCGGGTTGCGCAGGAATACAAGATCGAGGACTTGTCCACCGACACCGTTGCCCGTTACCGCGTGACCTGCAACGGCATCCACCAGCCAACCAGTATGTTTCTCGGATCGGGTGTTGGCGAATGCTCGTCAGCAGAGGAAAAATACAAATGGCGCGCAGCCGTAAACGCGCAGGAGTTCGACGCGACACCTGAGAACCTTCGGCGCGATAAGTTTTTCAAGAATGGAAGCAAGGCAACGCAAGTTCGCACAGAATCCGCCGACCTTGCAAACACCGTCCTGAAAATGGCCTGCAAACGGGCGATGGTAGCCATGACCCTGAATACCACCGCCGCAAGCGACATTTTCACGCAAGACATCGAGGACTTGCCGGAAGATTTGCGTGGCATGAATGAAGGAAGCCAGCCGCCACCACAGAAAGGGCCGCAGCCATACCCACAAGAAAACCTAGACCGCAATAAAGCGGATTGGGTAAAGCTAATCGCAGATGGAAAGAAAACCGCCGAGGACATTATCAACGCGATTTTGTCCAAAGCGACGCTGACCGACGAACAGAAGAAAACTATTCTCGCGCTCGGAAAAAAGCCGGAATCCGGCAAGGTTGACCCGTCCGTTATTACGCGAATCCGCGACCTTGCCGCCGACCTTGCTGTGACTGACAAAGAAATCTGCGAACAAATCGGCGCTCAATCTCTGGCAGAAATGACGATTGAACAGGCTGAACAGGCGCTTTCCTTTCTCAAGGGTGAATAAACATGAAAACTTTGAATCTCGTACCCGGTAGCCCTGAGTGGCACGAACACCGAACCAAGACCTACAACGCCAGCGAAGCCGCCGCCATGCTCGGTTTGAGCCGGTACATGACGCGCACCGACCTGTTGAAGCAAAAAGCAACCGGCCTTGCCAAAGAAGTCGATACCGGTACGCAGCACCTTTTCAACCGTGGACACGAAGCCGAAGCCAAAGCGCGACCCATCATCGAGGAAATGATCTGTGAAGAACTTTTCCCGAAGGTTGGCTATCGGGAGGTTGACGGATTGCCGCTTTCTGCCAGCTTCGACGGACTGACAATGGCGGAGAACCTTGCAGCAGAAATCAAGCTATGGAATGAAGGGCTGGCGCAAGCCGTCATGCGCGGTGAGGTTCCAGACAACCATTGGCCTCAATTGGAGCATCAATTGCTCGTCAGCGAAGCGGAGCGCGTTTACTTCACCGTGTCGGACGGTACGCCGGAACGGACAATCGGTACATGGTACGAATCCCGCCCGGAGCGCAGGGCGCAGCTTATCGCAGGATGGAAACAGTTTGCCGCCGACCTTGCCAATTATCAGCATGTTGAGGTCGTCGCCGCGCCGGTTGCCGCGCCTATCGAAGCACTCCCCGCCCTGATCGTACAGCTTGAAGGCAAGGTTGTTTCGTCAAACCTGACGGCTTTCAGAGACGCATCGCTGGCCTTCATCAAGAACATCAACACCGACCTGCAAACAGACCAGCACTTTGCTGACGCTGATCAGATGATCAAATTCTGCAAGGATGGGGAGGATCGACTTGAACTCGTTAAATCTCAAGCACTCGCACAGACCGCCAGCATCGACGAACTTTTCCGCACCATCGACACCATCAGCGCCGAATTACGCGCGAAGCGGCTGGAACTGGATAGGCTCGTCAAAGCTCGGAAAGAAACCATCAGGGGTGACATCGTTCAGGATGGACGGATGGCGCTGTCAGAGCATATTGCCGCGCTGAATACCCGTCTTGGCAAGCCATACATGCCGACTATTGCCGCCGACTTTGCCGGTGCGGTCAAAAGTAAGCGCACCATCGACAGCTTGCGCGGCGCTGTTGCAGATGAACTCGCGCGCGCCAAGATCGAAGCCAGCGCCATTGCCGACAAGATCGACATCAACCTCAAGCACTTGCGCGAACACGCCGCAGATTACGCGACCTTGTTCTATGACGCGGCTCAAATCGTCCTGAAAGCGAACGATGACTTCGCCATGCTGGTCAAGTCTCGGATTGACGAACACAAGGCCGAGCAGGAGCGCAAGGAAAAAGCCGCCGAAGCCGCAAAGCAGGTAATTGCGACGGCACAGGCTACGCCAGTTCAAGCCGCGCCAGCAGTTCAGGCAGCACCCGCTGTCATTCAATCTGTGCAAGCTGCAGCTGCGCCAGCACCAAACACGCCACCAACATTGAAGCTTGGCCAGATCGCTGATCGCCTCGGCTTCGCTCTGCCGGCGGAGTTCCTGAAAAAGCTTGGCTTTGAGGGAACGAAGGAACATGGAGCAACACTGTTCCATGAATCCGACTACCAGCGCATCTGCTCGGCACTGGTGCAACACATCAACAACACCGCAGTTCAACACAAGGAGGCAGCATGACAGAGAAGAAATTTCCAGAACCAGCGGCCTTCACCGAAGAGCCGCGCCCAGCAATCACCCTTGATGCAGTCGAATCCAACCAGGTGAAGGCCATCGGATACGACGAAGCAACGAAGACCCTTGCCGTCACCTTCACACGCGGCACCGGAGCGATTTATCACTATCCGGACGTGTCGAAAGAAACCTTCGATTCATTTAAGGCTGCTGAGTCCATCGGCAAATTCTTCGGCCAGCACATCAAGAACCTGCCGTTCAAGAAATACGCGCCAGATCCGGTAGCTGCATAACGATCAATGAGGGAAAGCTGTCCGGAAACTAGGGCAGGCACAAAAAGCCGTGGAGGTTCCGTCACTTTTGACAATCAGCCAGTAGGTCGAAGTCCCGAGAAGCGGAAAGTGATTAAGGCAGCGAGTACCTCACCAAACACACTAAATCATGTGAAGGGCACATAAATTTATGACTATCAAGACCGAAGCACAAGACGTACGTGAAATGACCGCCGACACTGTTGGCCGCGACATCCTGCAGGCGCTGGTGCAGGAAATCAAGCTTTTGCCTGATGTGTGGCCGAAGATTTCACAATCGAAGCAAAACGATGTGATCGACCGGCTGCGCTCCCGCGTTGATCACAACATCAAGATGGCCGTCCATCTGCTGGCTGCACAAGGCCGTACCGTCGTTGCTGGCTCTCTCGACCAGATCACGATTAAGGATGGTGTCAAAGCCGTGATCAAGTTCGGAGTTGGCGCGCCATCGCTCCAAGACCTCTACGAAGCCAATGGCAAGGCCGTCCTGGTCGTTGTCGCCAATGCCGCTGATAACACGGCCGGAATGGATGAAGTCAAAGGAGAGTCAGATCAGCGCGCAATGAACCTCGGTGATGAATACGACCCGAACGGCGATGGCAAAGGCATGGACAACGTGGTCGATAGCGGTACAGCCGGCGCCGAAGTCAAACAGCTGACAGCGCCAAATTTGAGCTGGCCATTCCAGTCAAAGAAGGCCGCAGATCAGCCAGTGAAAACGACTGAGCCGGAAACGCCGTCTACCGATCTGGACCACGACGAGCCGACTCAACAGTACCAGTGGAAGAAAGGTGATCAGTGGGTTGATCTTGATCTGCTCGAGCTGCAAGGAACCGACGGTCAATTCGCATGGGCGTCTGATTACGAAATCAAGGCAATCCACCGCCAAGACTTCTACAGCAACAACGCCATAGCTGCGAACAAACAGGAGGCGATCAAGGCGGCGCTGGATTCGATTGTCGACCTGATCAATACGAAGCCGAAAGACATGAAGAAGCCAGATCACGAGTCGCTTGTCGCTTGGTACAACAACCTGCGCGATCAGGCCTCAGCCGATCAATAACCAAAAGCCGCTTAATCAACCTCTGAAAAGGAATCGAAATGACCAAATCACAATCCTACCCAATCATCGGTACCGCAATGGAAGGCGGCTTTTTCGGTGGCATCATCAATGTCAACGGCACGCATAAAGGCATCATCTGGGCACCGAAGAGCGCCGGACAAATCGAAGCGCAGTTGATGCCGAGAGGCATGAGCGTCGAATTCTCGAAAAGCCCATGCGATTGCGTAGCAAGCACCAAAACGCTGCTCGATGCTGGCAGCCCTGCAGCCAAGATCATCACCGATCTGGACATCAACGGATTCAAAGACTGGCTGATTCCGTCCCGCGACGTTCTTGAAATAGCTTACCGAAATCTCAAACCAGCGACGCGCAAAAACTATTGTTCGTCCCGCGATGGCGAAAACGCAAACAGCGTGCCTCCGACCTACATGTACCTGCCAGACAACCCGCTGCAAACCTCCGTTGACCTGTTCAAGGAAGGCGGAGCCGAAGCATTTGATCCGCTCTGGTACTGGTCTTCAACCGTACGGCCTGAAGGCGACACGGCTGTCATCCAGACCTTCTTCCTCGGCCGCCAGCACTACTTCCTCCTCCACGACCTCTTCCTTGTTCGAGCCGTCAGGCTGATTCAACTTTAATCCTTCAGTCCTTCAATTCTTTAAAAGAAACGCCATGAAAATCCATATCCAGAACCTGAACATCAGCTGTAACAGCCAGTCGCTTCCATCGGGATTAGTCGCGATGCTGGCAATCGCCAAAACCTCGACACCACCGGCAGAAAATGACATCCCAGCCATCGGCGAAAAATGGCCCGGTACCGAAGCGATCTATGCCGGAACAGCGCTGTCCATCAACGAAGACAAGCTGGTTCACCTGATCCTGTGGCCTAACAAGTCAGATCGGATGAGCTTCGACGCTGGCGTTAACTGGGCCGAAGAAGTACGCCCTGACATGAACAGTCACATTCCGACGCGTCATCAGAGCATCACCCTGTATGAACGCCTGCAAGGCCAGTTCAATCAGGACTATTACCACTGGACGCTGGCAAAGCGTAAGGACGGTAACACGGCGTTCGTCCAGAACTTCTACTACGGCTACCAGAACAACTACGCCCTCGGCAGCAGCAACCTTGTTCGAGCCGTCAGCGAGATTCCACTTTAGTTCTTTAACACTTTAGTCCTTCAGCCATGATTCACACCAAATTACCGATCTACCAAAAAGGCTATGCGCTTTTGAGCCTTGCAGCGGATGTTCAACTGAACATGCCTCGCACGTTCAAGCAGAGCCTCGGCAAGCGTGTCCACGATGAATGCGTGGAACTGCTGCTGGAGATCGGTTACGCCAACGCCAGCCGTGGCGAAGCCCGTTGTAGCTTCATTCGCAGCGTTCTTCGCAGGCTGGAAGTAGTGTCTCTCATGATGCGCGTCAGCTTCGATAAAAGGCTCATATCCCGCAAGATATGGGCGCAGGGCATAGAAATGACAAACGTCATCGGCGGACAGGCTGGTGGATGGTTGAAGAAGTCAGCAACCGCGTCTGATTCTTTGGGGTCAAGACTCCAATGACCGTGCGCATAATGAATCTGGTCGCACCGCTGGCTCACGAGGCCACCGACATGCACGCCACAAAGACCGCGCACGACTGGCCAAGGCTGTGATGCTGCGCGGTCACTCGGTGAATATGAATCTCACACAGACTTATCCAAGGAGAGCAGCATGAACTGCACGATTGACTATCAGCAGTTTGTCGCTGCCAAAATCAAGATGGCTACAGTCTCCGGGTTTGAGCTTGCCGAAGATGATTTGCATCCCATCCTGAAGCCACACCAGCGCGACATCGTCCGATGGGCTGTGCGCGGTGGTAACAGGGCCGTGTTCGCCAGCTTCGGGCTTGGCAAGTCCGTCATGCAATGCGAGTGGGCGCGACATATCGAGCGCATCGCAGATGGGCCGATACTGATTGTCTGTCCTTTGGGTGTCAGGCAGGAGCTTATGCGCGATGCTCGGATGCTCGGACTTGAATTGAAGTTCATCCGATCAGCGGCTGAAATGACTGATGGCCATCGCTTCTACCTGACCAATTATGAAAGCGTCCGGGATGGAAAACTCGACCCTTCCATATTCGCAGCTGCCAGCCTTGACGAAGCATCCGTGCTGCGAAGCTATGGCAGTAAGACCTATCAGGAATTCCTGCCGCTGTTCGACAAGGTGAAATTCAAGTTGGTCAATACGGCCACGCCATCACCAAACCGATTCAAGGAACTGATTCACTATGCCGGGTTCCTGGGTGTTATGGACACTGGGCAGGCCTTGACGCGATTCTTCAAACGCGATTCTGAAAAAGCCGGGAACCTGCAACTTTATCCACACAAGGAACAGGAATTCTGGCTGTGGGTATCGAGCTGGGCGGTTTTCGTGCAGGCACCATCCGATCTCGGACATTCAGACGAAGGCTATGTTTTGCCGGAATTAGACGTCAGGTACCACGAAGTCGCCAGCGACTACAGTGCCGCTGGGGAAGATAAGTCTGGCCAGACATTGATGTTTCAGAATGTCGCGCTCGGTCTTTCATCGGCAGCGACAGAAAAGCGCAACAGCTTGGATAGCCGCGTCAACAAGGCGCTGGAAATCGTCACTGAGTCACCTGACGATCATTTCATTCTGTGGCATGACCTTGAGGCTGAACGTCACGCTATCCAGAAGACCATTCCCGATGCGGTGAGCGTTTGGGGTAGCCAAGACCTCGATATGCGGGAACAGCGCATTGCGGACTTCGGTGATGGCAAATACCGCCTGTTATCGACAAAGCCTGTAATTGCAGGATCCGGCTGCAACTTCCAACGGCACTGTAACCGAGAGGTCTTTGTCGGCATCGGGTTCAAGTTCAACGACTTCATCCAGGCAATTCACCGGGTTCAGCGTTTTCAGCAATCGAAGCCAGTCCGCATCGACATCATCCACAGCGAAGCCGAGCGCGAAGTACTGCGCACCTTGCAGCGGAAGTGGGACCAGCACAATCACATGGTAAGAAATATGACAGAGATCATCAAAAAGTATGGTTTGACCACTGCAGCAATGCACGAAACTCTGACACGGACCATCGGACTTGAGCGCATCGAAGTGTCCAGCGATATGTTCACGGTCGCAAATAACGACTGTGTGCAGGAAGCCAGACTGCAGCCAGATAACCACGTCGACCTAATCGTGACGTCTATCCCGTTCGCCAATCATTACGAATATACGCCGAGCTACAACGACTTCGGCCACACGGAAAACAACGACCACTTTTGGCAGCAAATGGATTTCCTTACGCCGGAAATGCTGCGAATCATGAAGCCTGGGCGTTTGTACTGTTGCCACGTTAAAGACCGGATCCTGTTTGGCAATGTGACCGGTGCCGGAGTACCGACCGTCAGCCCGTTTCACTGTGAAGCGATCATGCATAGCCGCAAGCATGGCTTTGACTACATGGGCATGATCACCGTCGTTACCGATGTCGTGCGTGAAAACAATCAGACCTACCGCCTTGGATGGTCAGAGCAATGCAAGGACGGTACCAAGATGGGCGTGGGTTCACCTGAGTACATCCTATTATTCCGCAAGCCGCAAACCGACCGAGGGCGCGGCTATGCCGACAAGCCGGTAAAAAAAGACAAGCTGAGTTATTCCCGCGCTCGCTGGCAGACGGATGCACATGCATTCTGGCGCTCGAGCGGGAACCGCCAATTGACCGCAAAGGAAATGGCAGGGTACGGCCCTGCAAAGCTGGCCAAGATGTTCACCGACTACAGCCTGCATGGAATTTATGACTATGAATTCCACGTCAAGATCGGCGAAGAACTGGACACAATGGGAGCGCTGCCGTCCACCTTCATGAGTCTGGCACCTGGGTCAAATTGTTCCGAGGTATGGCATGACATTAACCGCATGTTGACGCTGAACGGCCAGCAATCTGCAAGGAACGTGGAGCAGCACATCTGCCCACTTCAATTCGACATCGTTGACCGCCTGATCGAGCGCTACAGCAATCCCGGTGAGTTGGTCTATGACCCGTTCTGTGGGCTTGGCACGGTGCCGTACAGGGCAATCTTGAAGGGCCGCAATGGTCAAGGTAGTGAACTGAATCCGTCCTATTTCTTCGATTCTGTGCAGTACCTGAAATCGGCAGAAAAGCAGTTCCGCATGCCGTCATTGTTCGATGTCGAAGAATTGGAAGAGGATGCATGACATCCACCGATGATTCCTACCAACTTCCACATACCAGGGAGTTTTACGTCCTAATGGCTCGAACGTATCTGTTCGAGGCAAGACGCACTCGGCATCGTCACTGGGCATTTTGGTTACTGAATGCTGCTGGCAACAATCGGCGCAAGGCAGCATCTGTGCGATCAGCGCCAATTCAAACGGAGTTATTTGCATGACCATTCCTAGAGAACGTGTAGTCGAATTACAGCGTCTGTTCATGGAAATGGTTCGGAAGCAGCAGGAAGAAGAAGCCAAACAACAACAGGAAAAAAAGGAGATAGAGCTATGAATACAGTAAAAAAAGCAGACCCAAACGCAGTGCTTGATGAAGTAACAAAACAACTCGGCTTGAAAAATGACGCTGCCTTGGCGAGAGCGCTAGAAGTAGCTCCACCAGTCATCAGCAAGATTCGGCATTACCGCTTGCCGATAGGTTCCACACTGAAGTTAAGGATATTGCGAAAACTGGTACCGGAAGTAGTCGCAGCCGAGAAGGTGTTGTGGCAGGCATGACCTACATACCACCACTGAAATCACACATCGCCAGAAAAGAGCATCGCTGCGATGAATGCGGCCGGAAGATTCCAGTCGGTGCGAGGTACTGGCGCAGGTATGACGAAAATACCGGCGATGACCACAGGGAGCACACGGACTGCGCAGACTTTGAGAG
>CAZAWA010000012.1:0-36489 GCA_964488675.1 uncultured Oxalobacter sp.
CGCCAATGATCGCCGAAGCATCCGCGAAGGGGCGATCGCCGTGAAGCTCATGGAAATCGGTAAAGAGTTCGGCGATGTAGTCAAGCGTGTACGGTCGCTGCGGGTGGCGTGCAATCTGCGACACTTGCCATGGCGTCAGTTTGGAATAGATATCCTTTGTCAGTTGCTGGCTTTTTTTCGCCAGCCGCTCGATTTCTTCCGAAATATCAACAGCTGAATCGTCCTGCACGAAGCGCAGTTCCTCGATTTTGGCGTCGAGTTCCGCGATCGGTTGTTCAAAGCTCAGAAAAGTTGTCTTAGCCACCATGTTTCCCTTCATTCAATAAACCGTCAGTATTCTACCGGAACCGGGTCAAGGCTGCGCCACAGGTACCAGGTTGCGACCGAGCGCCAGGGTTCCCAGTTGGCTGCCACCTCGCGTGCATCGCTGCGTGAAACCGGCTCGCCGGAAAAATAGCAGGCGCTGATTCCCTTCAGCAAACCGAGGTCATCCAGCGGCAGCACATTAGGCCGAAGCAGATTAAATATCAAAAACATCTCCGCTGTCCAGCGTCCGATGCCGCGAATGCTGGTCAGCTCGTCGATAACTTCTTCGTCAGGCATGTCAACCCAGTTACCCGCATTCACACGCCCGTTTTCAAAATGATCCGCCAGATCAAGGATGTATTCCACTTTTCGCCTGGAAAGGCCGCACTCGCACAAGCCCTCCTTCCCGACGCCAAGCACGAGGTTTGGCGTGCATTTGGGGCAGGCTTGCAGGAAGCGCTGCCATACCGTTTCCGCTGCCTTCACCGAAATCTGCTGCCCCACTATCGAACGCGCCAGCGTCTTGAACGGATCGCTGCGCCCCTGCAACTGCATGTCGCCAAATCGCGGGATCAGCTTTTTCATCACGCGATCGCGCTTCATCAGGTCCGACTTCGCATCCTCCCAGTAATGCGGGATGGAAATGACCTTGCTGGCGCGCGTCATCATCCTGTCTGTCATGCCCGGCGCCATTCTGTTGCGCCGCCCGGCTTGTCTTCAAGAACAATGCCCAGCGACAGTAGTTCGGCGCGGATGCGGTCGGCTTCAGCGAAATTTTTTGCGAGCTTCGCCTGCGTTCTGGCATCAATCATCCCGGCAACGATCGCATCGTCAACGCCGGTGCCGCCCTGGAGGAATTGCTGCGGCGGCCGCTGCAACAGGCCAAGGATGCCGGCGAGCGACTTCAACTGGCCAGCCATCCGCGCCGATTTGGTGCGGTTGACCTCGGTCGCCAGCTCGAACAGAACGGATATCGCCAGCGGCGTGTTGAAGTCGTCATTCATCGCATCGGCAAAACGCACGGCGTGAGGTTCACGCCAGTCCAGCGGCAATTCGTCGGCAGACACCTCCTTGCAGGCGGTGTAAAGGCGCGTCAGCGCATTTTTCGCGTCGTCCAGATGTGCATCGGAATAATTGAGCGGGCTGCGATAATGCGCGCGGATAATGAAGAAACGCACCACCTCCGGATCGAATTGCTCCAGCACTTCGCGGATCGTGAAAAAATTGCCCAGCGACTTGGACATCTTTTCATCGTCAACGCGCACAAAACCGTTGTGCATCCAGTAATTGACAAAAGTGTGGCGACACGCGCCCTCGGATTGCGCGATTTCGTTTTCGTGGTGAGGAAACTGCAAGTCGGCGCCGCCGCCGTGAATGTCGAACTGCTCGCCCAGCAGCGCGCTCGACATGGCGGAACATTCGATATGCCATCCCGGTCGACCCGTGCCCCACTTGGAAGACCATTTCACTTCATCCGGCTCGGATTCCTTGGAAGCCTTCCACAACACGAAATCCAGCGGATCGCGCTTGCCGGTGTTCACATCCACCCGCTCGCCCGCGCGCAAGTCGTCGAGCGACTTGCCGGAAAGTTTGCCATAACCGTCGAAGTCGCGCACCGAGAAATTCACATCGCCGTCCGCCGCCTTGTAGGCGAGGCCATTGGTTTCGAGCTTTTCGATGATACCAAGCATCTGCGGCACAAATTCGGTCGCGCGCGGCTCGTGATCGGGGTGAAGGATGCCCAGCGCATCGGTATCCTCGTGCATGTACTGGATGAAGCGCGTGGTCAGCTGCGAAATGGTTTCGCCGTTCTCGACCGCGCGGGTGATGATCTTGTCGTCGATGTCCGTGATGTTGCGTACATAGATCACCTCGTAACCTGTCGCCTTGAGCCAGCGATAGACGATATCGAACACCATCATCATGCGCGCATGTCCGATGTGGCAGTAGTCGTAGACTGTCATGCCGCACACATACATGCGCACCTTGCCTGGCTCAATCGGGGTAAACGCCTGCCTTTCACGCGACAGCGTGTTGTAAATCTGCAATTTGCTCATGAAGATAAAATCTTGCGCCGGTGGTTTGGTGTATGAAATTTGCCAGATTATGGATCAATCTCGATGCAACATGAGAATCAGGGGGTTTTTGCGAAGTGAATTTGTTAGAATTGAAGTTTGAGCCGCGAAGTATATCACCTACGCACATGAAATTTATCAATCGCACCAAGCATCCCGCCTTGCGCCGCTTTTTCATACTTTGCCACTCCGTTTTCATCGCGTGCGTGCTAACGATGGCGTCGGCAGGCCATGCCTTAGCCGACGAAACTGCCGACGCCCGCGCACTGGCCAGCGCCGGAAAACTCGCTGAAGCGCTCGTCGTTACTGATGCCTATCTCGCGCATAAACCGAACGATGCGAACATGCTGTTCCTGAAAGGCCTGATCCTGACGCAACAGGATCAGGGCACCAAGGCAATTGCAGTTTTCACCAGGCTGACCGAAGCACATCCGGCCATGCCAGAGCCATACAACAATCTTGCCGTGCTCTACGCATCCGCTGGGCAGTATGACAAGGCGCGGGCCGCGCTCGAAATGGCGCTGCGCACCAACGCCGCTTATGCAACCGCCTTCGAGAATTTGGGCGATGTCTATGCCAAACTCGCCAGCCAGGCCTATGACAAGGCGCTGCAAACCAACTCCGCTTCTGCCGGCGCAAAACTGACCCTGGTTCAGTCGCTCGTTACCAGCACACCGGGCGCAAAAGCACCGCCCGTCGTTGTCGCAGCCGCGCCGAAGCCTGCGCCCGCCACGGCACCTGCTGCCCCGCCTGCCAAGGCCGAACCCAAACCGGCGCCAAAGCCGGAGCCGAAACCTACCGCCAAACCTGAAGCGGGCAGCAATGCCGAGCAGGATGAGATTGCCAGAACCCTCAGGGAGTGGGCGGCCGCGTGGAGCAGCAAGGATGTGAAGAAATATCTGAGCTATTACGCCAGCGATTTCAAGACCCCCAAAAACATGTCGCGCAAAGCCTGGGCTGACGAACGCCAGTCGCGCATCGTCGGAAAGGGTCGCATCAGCGTAAAGGTCGAGTCACCGCAAATCACCGTTTCAGGCAACTCCGCGACGGTTAAATTCCGTCAGGCTTATTCCTCCGATCGCCTGTCCGTGTCGAGCAAGAAAACCATGGTCTTCACCAAATCCGGCGGCAAGTGGAAGATCCAGCAAGAACTGGCCAATTAAGAAACTGCCGACCCATGACCCTTCCGGTTTTTACCGCACGCCACCTCATCGCACGGCTTGGACATTCATTCCTTGGCGTTCTGCTGGCGCTGTTCGTCTTCGGCAGCCTGGGAACACCGCAAGATGCGCAGGCCAGACCCGCCGCCAAGACCAAGAAAAGCCAGAAGGCGAAAAGCGAAGATGAAAACAGCGGCCCGAAACCCAACCCGGATGCGCTGCTGTCGGCTATCTACATGGATCTGGCAGCGGGACAACTGCGTCCCGCGCTCGCCAAGGCAGACAAGCTGGTCGAGGCCTACCCCAAGTTCCGTCTCGCGCATCTGGTTCGCGGCGACCTGCTGATGATGCATGCACGGCCGGTCGCGACCTTCGGCGCCACGCCGGGTGACGCAACTGGAAGCAAGTTGCAGGAACTGCGCGCAGAAGCCATGGCGCGCCTGAAAATGCTGCATCGGGTACCGGACCCAGGACTCCACCCGCGCGTCTTCACGCAACTGCGCGAGGATCACAAGTTCGTGGTGCTGGTCGACGCCAGTCAGTCGCGCCTGTTCCTCTACCGCAACAAGGGCGGCCAACTTGTGCTGATGAACCACTACTATGTTTCGCAAGGCAAACTCGGCGTCAACAAGACCCGCGAAGGCGATCAGAGGACGCCTGTCGGCATTTACCGGATTACCGGCCGGATTGCGGCGGCCAAGCTCCCGGATTTCTACGGCGCAGGCGCGCTGCCGCTGAACTACCCGAACGACTGGGACAAGGTGCATGGCCGCGGCGGTTCCGGCATCTGGCTGCATGGCATGCCTTCCGAAAGCTTCAGCCGACCGCCACTGGCTTCCGACGGATGCGTGGCGCTCACCAATCCGGACATGACGGAACTGGCTTCCACACTGGACATCTACAAGACGCTGGTGGTCATCAGCGACCGGGTCGAACTGGTCAATGCCGCGGTGCTGAACAAGGATCGCAAAACGGCAAACGCACTGCTTGAAAAATGGCGGCGCGATGTCGAGTACGGCAATCCCAGGTATTTGCTCAGGCACTACTCGGTCAAGTTCCGCTCGAGCGCCAGCGACGATCTGAAAACCTGGTTTGAAAAACAGTATCCGGCAAACGGCGGCACCGACAGCACCTACAGGCTGCGCGATGTCAGCCTGATGCGCTATCCAGGCAACGGCAACCTGATTGCCGCAGCATTCAAGCTGTCTATCAAGACCGGCAAAATCACTTCCGAAACCCGCCGCTTCCAACTCTGGGAAAAAGAGGGACCGCAATGGAAAATCGTGTTTGAGAACACTATCAAGGACTTCCTGTGATCAACTTTTTTCAGCGCACGCTCGGAATAATCTCGGCCTTGCTGCTTTCACTCACGCTTGCCAGCGCGCATGGTGCAGACAACCCGCAGGTGCTGATGCAAACCAGCAAGGGAGACATCGTGCTTGAGCTGTATCCGGACAAGGCACCGAAAAGCGTGGCCAACTTTATCCAATATGTGAAGGACGGCCACTTCAACGGCACGATTTTTCACCGCGTAATCAACAACTTCATGATTCAGGGCGGGGGCTTCGACCGGAGCATGAACCAGAAATCCACGCGCGCTCCTGTCGATAACGAGGCGAAAAACGGCCTGAAGAACGAGACTTACACACTGGCGATGGCGCGCACTTCCGACCCGCATTCGGCCACCGCGCAGTTCTTCATCAATGTCAAACATAACCGGTTCCTCGATTATCCCGGTCAGGACGGCTGGGGTTACGCGGTTTTAGGCAAGGTCGTCAAGGGCCAGGATGTCGTGGACACGATGAATACCGTGCGCACGGCTCGTCGCGGCATGCACGCCGATGTTCCGGTCGAGGCAATCGTGATTGAATCGGCTAAATTGCTTCCCCGAGCAAAATAACTGTTAAAATTTCAGCAATAAACTAGCAACTTACCTACAACAAGGAACCACATGGCAGTCATCCTCACCACCAATTACGGCGACTTCAAGATCGAACTCAACGCCGAAAAAGCGCCAAAAACCGTTGAAAACTTTCTCAGCTATGTGCGCGATGGCCACTACGACAACACGATTTTCCATCGCGTTATCGACGGCTTCATGATTCAGGGCGGCGGCTTCGAGTCCGGCATGACCCAGAAATCCACCAAGGCACCGGTTCAGAACGAAGCTGGCAATGGTCTGCAAAATGACATGTACACCATCGCCATGGCGCGCACCTCGGATCCGCATTCGGCCACCGCGCAATTTTTCATCAATGTCAACGACAACCACTTCCTCAATCATCCCGGCCAGGACGGCTGGGGCTATTGCGTCTTCGGCGCGGTCAGCGAAGGCAGCGATGTGGTCGACAAGATCAAGGCCGTGCGCACCACCCGCGCAGGCATGCACGCCGATGTTCCGGTCGAAGATGTGGTGATCCAGAAGGCTGTCATCGTCTGATGGGCTATCCAACCGTATACGGCCCAAACCGATGATTACGGCACCCGCGCAACCCGAAACGGTTGCGCTTTTCGTTTCGGATGTGCACCTTTCGCCTTCCTCCCCCAGGACGGCACAGGCATTTTTCGCTTTCCTGCGCGAACGCGCAACACAGGCGCAGGCGCTTTTCCTGCTGGGCGACCTGTTTGAGGCCTGGCCCGGCGACGATGCTCTGTCAGATCCATGGAACCAGTCCGTCGCGCACGCCATCCGCGCGGTCAGCGGTGCAGGCGTCAAGGTCTTCTGGATGGGCGGCAACCGCGATTTTCTGGCTGGCCGCCGTTTTGCCGATGCAGCAGGGGTTTCGCTGCTGTCCGACTTGCATGTCGCCACCCTCGCTGGCAGACGCATCGCGCTCGCCCACGGCGACGCACAGTGCACCAACGACCGCTCGTACATGGCGTTTCGCGCCAAGACCCGCAAGCCGCTGCTGCAAAAGCTGTTTCTGGCGCTGCCGCTGGCATGGCGCCAGGCCGTCGTTGACGCAGTGCGCGGCAAAAGCCGCGCCAGCAAGCGTGCCAAGAGCGGCATGATGACGGATGTCAGCCCGACTGCGGTTGATGCCGTGTTCGAGCAAACAGGCGCCGCCGTGTTCATTCACGGACATACCCACCGGCCAACACGACATGACTCTGCCGATGGCAAACGGATGCGCTTCGTGCTGCCGGACTGGGAATGTGAGGGCAAGCCGGAGCGCGGCGGCTGGGTCGCACTGTTTTCCGACGGTTCGCTGCGCCGGTTTGACTTGCAGGGCCGGATGGTCACGCACTACCCCGGAACAGAAATAGCATACCCCTGACGAGTATTTTTTCTCCGGCGCGTCTGCAATGGTGATCCGTCATCTTCAGGCATATACTCCCTGAATTTTTGCGTATCTAGAGATCTTTTTTGCCTGTTTTTTTGTGCAAAACCAGCTTTTTAGGCGTATGGAGCCGCCAAACCACCCCGTCAGGCCAACTAATAACGCGGCGCGTTACTAATTGTGCGAGCCCCGCGTTACGCCAGCAGCCAGCGCCATACGCCCAGCAACGCCCCCCCCCGCTATCAGCCAGGTCGCGTTCACCTGCCAGCGCACCAGCAGCGCCAGCGAAGCGCCAGTCACGATCACCGTCAGCGGATCAACCAGCGACGCAATGCCCAATTGCCAGGTGACTGCAGCCATCAGAGCGAGCGATGCGACATTCAGCCCGTCCAGCAGACTGCCGAACCAGGCGGATTGCCGCATGCGCGGAATAAACGGGTTCGAGATGGCAACAAACACAAAAGACGGCAGGAAAATGGCCACCGTGGCCGCAATGGCGCCAACGGTTCCGCCCAACAGGTAGCCGATAAAAGTCGCCGTCGTGAACAATGGCCCGGGTGTCACCTGGCCGACGGCGATCGCATCAATCAATTGCTGATTGGTCAGCCAGCCAAAGTGCGCCACGAAATCGGCATGCAGGAAAGCAAGCAACACATAGCCGCTACCGTACAGAATCGAGCCGATTTTCAGGAAGGTGAGAAACAGTCCGGACAGACTGTATGGCACTGCTGCCGACGCGTCAGCGCCCGTCGGCGTCAATGGCAGCGCCGCAACCGACAGCATCCCACCCGAGATGCGACGCCAGTTCGCCAGCAGCATCACTGCCAGCCCGGCGCCAAACAGCAGCGCAATTTCGTTCACCCCGAGGAAATAAGCGGCAAGCACAACCACACCTGCTGCGAACGACAGCCAACCTTTCACTGCCTTGCGCCCCAGCACCCACAGGGCTTGTGCAACTATGGCAATCACCACCGGCTTGATGCCATACAGCAGCCACTGCGCCTGCGGCAGGTTGCCAAAACGCGCATAGGCCCAGGCCAGCGCCAGCACGATCAGCATGGAAGGAAGGATGAAGCAGATGCCCGCAACCAGCAGCCCTCGCCATCCGGCGCGCAGATAGCCGATATGGATCGCCAGCTCTGTCGAATTGGGGCCGGGAATCAGGTTGGTCGCGCCGAGCAGATCAAGAAATGCCTGGTCGGAAAGCCACTTGCGCCGCTTGACGACCTCGTCATGCATGATTGCGGTATGCGCAGCGGGGCCGCCAAATGCGGTGGCGCCCAGACGCAGAAACAGCGCGGCAACCTCCTTCAGCCTTGCGATCAGTGGCAGGCTGTGCTCACGGTCAGGCGCTGGCATCAGATGGCGCTCCTGCTGCAGTGCGCACGCAAAAAATCCGCTTACTCAAGCGCGAGCTGCTGGCGAATCTTCTTGAGCTCCGCCAGTTTTTCCGCATCCAGCGCTGGGTAGGCCAACGGCATGGACTTGAGGGTTTCAACGATGATTTCCGACACGATCAACCGGGCATTTTCCTTGTCGTCCGCTGGAACGACGAACCATGGCGCATCTCTCGTGCTGGTGGCGGCAATGCAAGCCTCGTACGCCGCCATGTACTCGTCCCAGTGTTTGCGCTCCTCGATGTCGGCCATCGAGAATTTCCAGTTCTTGTCGGGATCATCGATTCGCTCCAGAAACCGTTTTCGTTGCTCGTCCTTGGACATGTGCAGGAAAAACTTGACGATGCGCGTACCGTTGCGATGCAGGTGCTGCTCGTGCTCGACGATCGACCGATAGCGGGTGCGCCAGATGCTGCGTTTCTCAATCAGACCGTTCGGCAGGCGCTGCGCGCGCAGGATTTCCGGATGAACCCGGACGATCAGCACATCTTCGTAATAGGAACGGTTGAAGATGCCAATTCGGCCGCGCTCGGGCAGGCATTGGGCCGTCCGCCACAGAAAATCATGATCCAGATCTTCGGCGCTCGGATGCTTGAAGCTGAACACCTGGCAGCCTTGCGGATTGACCCCGGACATGACATGGCGAATGATGCCGTCTTTGCCGGCTGCGTCCATGGCCTGGAATATCAGCAGCAGCGAATAGCTGTCGGATGCATATAGCAAGCGCTGGAGCGCGCTCAGTTCATCCACCTGCGCCGCCAGCTTCTTGCGGTAATCCTGCTTTGAACTGTAGAGGGGCTCCGCCTGGGTCGGTCGCGACTTGAGCCTGAATTTTTTGCCTTCCTTTGCCAGGAACGCCTTCTGGTCGAGGTTCATGCCCCTCCTTTCGTCACGGCCTGCGCGATGACAATGGATCGCGCATCAATTGATCAGCTTGCGGAATTTTTCAAGGTCGAATTTGGCCGAATCGGGCAGGTTTTCGTGGGAGATGCCTGCCTTTTCCAGCGCAGTGTTAAGGATGCGGATTTGCTGATCCTGCGCAGCGGCATGGTTTATCAAGCCTTGTAACGCCTTGATCAGCGGATCATCCAGATCCGGCGTGATGCCATAGGAAGAAAACACGCGCGTCGCCGGATCATCGCCAGCTTGCACATGCTCCTCTTTCAGGATGATGCGCGCAGGGTTGCCGACCGCCGTTGCGCACGGTGGCACCTCCTTGAGCACCACGGCGTTCGAACCCACCTTCGCGTTTTCACCGACCGTGAACGAACCAAGAATCTTCGCGCCCGCGCCGATGATCACGCCAGCGCCAAGCGTCGGGTGGCGTTTTGTGCCTTTCGCCAGCGAAGTGCCGCCGAGCGTCACGCCCTGGTAGATGGTGCAATCGTCACCAACTTCCGCCGTCTCGCCGATCACCACGCCAAAACCGTGGTCGATAAAGACGCGGCGGCCAATGGTTGCGCCAGGATGAATTTCGATGCCGGTCAGAATGCGCCCAACATGCGAGATGAAGCGTCCCAGCCATTTCAATCCGCGGGTCCAGCACCAGCGCGCGGCACGGTGGATCGCAATCGCCTGCAGGCCGGGATAGCAGGTCAGCACCTCCCAGCCCGTGCGGGCTGCCGGGTCGCGCTTGATGATGTTGGCAATGTCTTCGCGGAGTTGGGGGAACATGGGAGAGCCTGTGTAATCCGTCCAAAAATCTATCGGTAATGATACCGCACCATTCCTCACCCAAAATGGGCGAGCGGAATTCGGGAATCTGGGGGCAGAGTAATTTTTGCGATGAAGCCACGCCAAAATAAACTACCGACCCCGACTCCGCTGCCGCCTTGCCTCGTACAGGCAAACGCCTGATGCAACCGATACATTCAGGCTTTCGACAGCGCCAGCCATCGGGATGCTCACCAGCACATCGCAGGTTTCGCGGGTCAGGCGACGCATGCCTTCGCCTTCGGAACCCATCACCAGCGCGACACCGCCAGTAAAGTCAGCATCGTATAAATTTTTTTCCGCATCGTCGGTCGTGCCAATCAGCCAGATGTCTCGCTCCTTCAACTCCCGCAGCGTGCGCGCGAGGTTGGTGACAGTGATGTAGGGCACGGTATCCGCCGCGCCGCTCGCCACCTTGGCAGCCGTCGCGTTCAAGCCGACCGCACGATCCTTGGGCACAATCACCGCGTGCGCACCCGCGCCATCCGCCACGCGCAAACACGCGCCAAGATTGTGCGGGTCGGTGATGCCATCGAGCACCAGCAGCAATGGCGGGCCTTCGATCGCGTCGAGCAATTCATCGAGATTGCGTGCCAGAGAAAGCGGTGCTGCCTGCGCAACCACACCCTGATGACGACGCGTGCCGACCATGTTGCTCAGCCTCTGGTCGTCGGCCTGAATGATGCGCACATTCGCCGCTTTTGCCGCCTGCAACAAATCCTGCATGCGCCGATCGGAACGGCCGGCATCGACATAAATCTCTTCGACCGAAGACGCTTCATGGCGAAGTCGTGAGGTGACGGCGTGAAAACCGAATATCAGTTTGCTTTTCATCTGTTTGTTATCTCTTGCTTTTCTTTTTGCCACCGGATTTGGCAATTGGCTTGGGCGCCTTGGGCTTCCTGCCGGCTCGCGCAACGACGGGCGCGTAGCGATCCTGTGTTGGCCTGGAGTTGCCGGGTTTTGCGCGCGCGGGAACGGCTTTCGCCTCCGTGATGGAAGCAGGCTGGCTTTCCTGCGGCGTAAACGGCGTGCGACGACCATCACCCTTTGGCGCCGGACGACCCTTGGAGGGACGGCCGGGTTCATCAACCAGCCGCAGGTCGATGCGCCGCGCGTCCAGATCGACGCGGCTGACCTGCACCGTCACGCGGCTGGTCAACTGGTAGCGTTTGCCAGTGCGTTCGCCGCGCAATTCGTGGCGCGCTTCGTCAAACTCGAAATAATCAGTGCCGAGTTCGCTGATGTGCACCATGCCTTCGATGAAAATGTCATCTAGCTGCACGAAAACTCCGAACGGCGTCACGCCAGAGATAGTGCCGGTGAAATGCTCGCCCAGCTTGTCGCGGATGAAATAACACTTGAGCCACGCCTCGACATCGCGCGAGGCTTCGTCGGCGCGGCGTTCGTTGGCCGAGCAGTGAATGCCGAGCGCATCCCAGATTGTCATCGCCGATTCCGGCTTGGCATTGCCAGCGGCCTTGTCCTTGAGGTGCTGCTTGTGTACTGCGGGCGAGACCATCGTGTTGAGCGCGCTACTGTCAATGCCTGTCGGCTCGTAACGCTGGCCTTGCAGGATGGCCTTGATCACGCGGTGCGTCAGCAAATCCGGATAGCGGCGAATCGGGCTGGTGAAGTGGGTATACGCATCGTATGCAAGACCGAAGTGACCGATGTTGTCAGGGCTATACACAGCCTGCTGCATCGACCGCAGCATCATGGTCTGAATCACGATTGAATCCGGGCGCTCCTTGACCTTGTCCATCAACAACGCATAGTCAGCCGGCACAGGCGAGTCGCCGCCGCCCAGCGACAGCCCCGCCTGCTTCAGGAACGAACGCAGCTTGGTCAGTTTTTCCGCGGTCGGGCCGGCGTGGATGCGGTAAGCACCCGGGTGCTTGTGCCGATCCAGCAAATCGGCCGCGCAGACATTCGCTGCCAGCATGCACTCCTCAATCAGCCGATGCGCATCGTTGCGGGTGCGCGGCAGAATTTTTTCAATCTTGCCCTGATCGTTGCTGACGATGTAGGTCTCGACCATTTCGAAGTCGATGGCACCGCGCTTTTCGCGCGCATTGTGCAGTATGTGAAACAATGCGTACAGGTTAAGCAGGTGCGGAACCAGTTCCTTGCGCTTGGTCGCTTCCATCCCTTTGGTGTTGCCCAGAATGGCCGCAACTTCCGTATAGGTCAGGCGCGCAGACGAATGCATCACCGCCGGATAGAACTGGTAAGCGGCAATTTCACCGTCGGAACCGACCACGGCATCGCACACCAGCGTGAGCCGGTCCACCGCCGGATTCAGCGAACACAGCCCGTTTGACAGTTTTTCCGGCAGCATCGGAATCACGCGGCGCGGGAAATACACCGAAGTGCTGCGTTTCAACGCCTCCGCGTCAATCGCATCGTTCGGCTTCACATAATGGCTGACATCGGCAATCGCGACGATCAGACGGAAGCCGTCCGCGCCGCCGACTTTCACCGGCTCGCAATAGACGGCATCGTCGAAATCGCGCGCATCCTCACCGTCAATCGTCACCAGCGGGATGTCGCGAAGGTCAATCCGTCCCTCCAGATCTTCTTCCAGCACCTCGGACGGCAATTTGGCGGCGAGTTTTTTCGTGTCTTCCGGGAATTCGTGCGGCACGCCGAACTTGCGCACGGCGATTTCGATTTCGATGCCCGGGTCGTCGATAGTGCCCAGCACTTCGACCACTTTGCCAATTGGCTGCGTGTAGCGCGAAGGTTGCTCGATCAATTCGACGCTGACAACCTGCCCGGCCTTCGCCTTACCAGGTGATCCGGAGACAATGATATCCTGGTTGATGCGCCGATCCTCAGGTGCAATTACCCAGGTGCCATGCTCATTCAGCAAGCGTCCTATTACATGCGTATTGGCACGACTTACAACTTCGACGATTGTGCCCTCCGAGCGCCCACGGCGATCTGCACCAACAACGCGCACCTGAACACGATCCCCGTGCAAAACTTTGCGCATTTCAATTTCTGGCAGGAAGATGTCGTCTCCGCCTTCGTCTGGTATCAGGAAGCCATAGCCGTCGATGTGACTGCTAACGCGCCCCGTGATGAAACCTGATTGATTAAGCAACTGGTAGCGGCCACCTGCGTCCAGCCTGATCTGGCCGTCCCGCTCCATCGCGGTCAGGCGACGCATCAAGCCTTCCATTTCCTGGCGTTTTACGCCCAGCGCGCTGGCGATGGTATTGACATCATGCCGACCGGGCGCCTTGCGCAACAATCCGAGAATGTCCTCGCGGCTGGGTATGGGGTAGGGATAGGGTTTCAACTGAATTCTGTATTGCCTGTCAAGTTAGGAAGTCGTTCAATTCCAACATCATTCGCGCCGCGAAGCAAGCCGAAAGCTGTACGAATTGTACGGCAAGGCAATGTTTAAATGGAAGTTTCAGCGCAGGCCAAGGCCGAAGCGGGATGTCGCACAAAGCGGCCGAAACAACAATGCCCTGGATGTTTTTGGATTGGAGCGAATTGACTTATTCGCATTTGCCGATATAATACTCGTTTTTGCAGCGCCTGTATTGCAGTTTCGACAGTCGAAAGCAATGCCCACGTGGCGGAATTGGTAGACGCGCATGGTTCAGGTCCATGTGCCGCGAGGTGTGGGGGTTCAAATCCCTCCGTGGGCACCACAAATTTAGAGCAGCAGCGAGGCTCCGCAACCCTTGGCCGGGTTCGGGGCTTTTTTGTTGCCCTCACAGCCCTGGTTGCAGCGCCATGATCGTAGGTTAAAATATCGACTGCGCCTTTTGTTGTTCTGGAGAAAAGCATGAAACTCAAGATATTCCTAGGCTCGCTGCTGATTGGCGCCATTGCCACTGTGGCGCCTGCTTATTCGGCCGGCTTTACCCCCGCCAGTATCGGCGAATGGTTTTTCAACACCCTGTTCGCCACTGCCATTCTCGGTTTCCTCGGCGTGAAATTCCTCTTGAAGGATGAGCCAACCAGATCCTCCAGGATAAAGAGAAAAACGAAGAAGTAGGCCCCAGTCACTCAAGAAGCATGAAAAACCTGCTGACCGTCCTGCTGGTACTGGCACTGCCGTCCATAACCGCCAATGCCCAGCCAGTGTCATACAACAGCACCTGCCCGGACGCAATCATCGATGTGCGCACCAAAGCGGAGTATGACGCCGGGCACATTCGTGGCGCATTGCTCGTTCCGCTCGAAACGATCGATTCCGGTATCACATCCATTGAGGGCATATCCAAGGACAGCCGAATAATGGTGTATTGCCGTGTCGGACGCCGCTCGGCGGCTGCACGAGATGCGCTCGAAAAACTGGGATACCGCCATGTCCAGGATGGTGGCGCGATGAATTCGCTGGGCAGCAAACTGAAACCTTGTACCAAACGGCCGCACTAGAAAGTATAATGAGCAATTTAACGAACACAACTCACCGAGACAATTACTGCTATGCGCCCCAAACAACCCGGCCTGTCTGACGAGGCTATCGACATGGTTCAGAATTATCTGGACACCATCCCGAACGCAATGAACTTCGAACACCTAGATGGTTTCTTTTGCGCGCTGATATGCAGCCCTGAGCCAGTTCCCGCGCATGAATATCTTCCTTTCATTTTCGGCGGCGATATGCCTCGCTTCAATTCGCAGAAGCAAGCCACCGACATCATGAACGCGCTTTCCGAGCACTGGGATCACATAGAAAAATGCCTGAAAAAGGGCACCGTCTATTACCCGTTCCTTTATGCTGACAAGGACGACAAATGTTCGGCCAACGACTGGGCCGACGCCTTCATGCTTGGCGTGCAATTGCGCGAACCCGCCTGGGCGGACCTGATCAACGACAGTATCGAGGATCCGCTGCTGGATCAGATTATTGCGCTCCGCAATGAAATTGGTGACCTTCGCGAGGGAAAGGGTCACACCATCTCTGGCGAGGATCGCGAAAACATGGTCAAGGGAATCGTCCTGAAGCTGCAACTGATGTATAACCACTACGCAGATCAGCGGGCAAAAAACCTGCCGCCTCCACAGCATTAATAAACTGTTGGCACCGTCCCGCGATATCCGTTGGGGGAAATCCATGCGCAGCAACAGAACCGTAATTTGTGCTTTTGCAGCGCTCGCTCTCGCGGGCGCGCTACTGCTTGGCTGCTCGCGCGCACCGGAGAAAGATGCCACCACAACGGCACTGATAGAAATCGTCAAAAAAGATGATCGCTATATTGGCTGGGTCAAGATCGAATGCCTGCAATTCATGACCGAGCAGCAAGACGAGAAGCAAACCGAAATCGCGATGCGTGAAAAACATGGCGACGGCTGCCCTGGCGATCCAGCAACTTCGCCCGTAATCGACCGTTTCCGCATCGAAAAGTCATCCGGCACCATCCTGCGCTACGATGTCGCGGATGATGAATACCAACCGGTCGGCAAGATAAGTCCGAAATAGTTCACCCTGCGCACGCAATGGCAGGCGTGACAATATCGAATCACTTGGTGTGCAGCAAAATAATGCGTATCCTCTAATGCTTCGACAGACTTTTTGCATCAAACAATGAATGCCCCGACCAATCCTGCAACACCCACGGTGGATAAATATTTTTCGCTGCTTCCGGATCGTGAGTGCGGCGAATGCATGGTTTGCTGCGAATACATGCCCATCAGCACCAAGGGGTTGATCAAGGCGGCGCAAACCCTGTGCCCGCATGTCATCGTCAATCGCGGCTGCAGCATCTACGATACGCGCCCCAATGTCTGCCGCACCTGGCATTGCCTGTGGCGGCGCGACGCTGCCATGCCCGATGAACTGCGGCCTGACAAGTCCGGAATGATTTTCTCGCTGGTCATCTACGGCGACACCCGCAGCCTGTTCGAAAACGCCCACATCACCTGCATTGCGATAAAATCCAGGATGGCTTTTGATGCGCCACTGGTTGCGGCCACCATTCGGCGGTATATCGATGAGGGTGTACTGCCAGTATGGCTCAGCCATGGCGGCGGCAAGTCGCTCCTCTACCCCGACGACAAGCTGGCAGACGCCATCCTCAAGCCGGTGACCACCCATTACTCTCAGATGGTAGAGCAGGGAAAAGCATGGCGCGAACGCTATGAAGATTTGCTTGAGAACCTGCAAATCAAAAACGGCAAGCTTGAAAGCCAGTTTATTAAGCCCTGACCCAAACTAACCAGACTGCATATTGTGACTGTGACCGATTTGCGCTTGTGAAGCGGCAATTCCGTGTCGAATGTCACCATCCTTCAATGCCAAATTTTCTGCATTCATCCTGAAAGCACGGAGACAACAGATCAAGCACCTTGCAATAATGTTGCCAAGAGGTAATTTTTGTCACCCGTCATTCAATATTGACCTTCACTAGTTACCTTCAGGCAACCGACCCCTTGACGATCGGCACCAAATCTGCGAAAGATTGCCCCAAAGAAATAACTTGTGGTAATTTAAGGCTTGCCCCTCAGGGAAAATCAAGGCGGCAGACACTTCATCTGGTTGCATGGCCGTGCCAACCAACGATCATTGAAAATATACAAATTTATGCATAGTTGTTTGCAACTGAACAAGAGCAAAAAAAGGACTTGAAGTGATGCAAAAAATCACGCGTTCGGCACCACTTCAAAATGCCACCAGTAGGTATATTTGCGCGCTTTGTGCGACCTTGTTCATCCATTGGGGCGCGCATGCGAGCAATAGCGCTGCTGGTATTCAAATTGCCGACCTCACGAGTGTCCCACTCGAAAATCTGCTGAATATCGAAGTACAAAGCGCCTCGAGATATCCCCAAAAAATGGGCGACGCACCATCTTTTGTTTCTGTAGTTACTTCCAAAGAGATTAAAACCTTTGGTTGGCGCACCCTAGCAGAGATTTTGCGCAGCATGCCTGGGCTATACATTACAAATGACCGCTCGTATAGCTATCTGGGTGCCCGCGGTTTTCTCCGATCGGGAGATTACAACCCCCGCTTCTTATTGACAATTGATGGCGTCCGCGTCAATGAGCCAACTTATGACCAGGCCATGATCGGCAGCGAATTTGTACTCGATGTAGATCTGATTGACCGTGTCGAATATGCGCCCGGGCCCGGCTCTTCGGTGTATGGATCAAATGCATTTTTCGGCGTGATCAATGTGATTACCAAGCGTGCGCGCGACTTTAATGGAGTACAGGTCGCAACCGAAGTCGGAAGCGCAGGGCTGCGCAAAGGGCGCGCCACAATAGGCCTGCAGGGCGAGAGCGGATCTGAAATATTGCTGTCGGCCACCTCGTCTCATACAGATGGCAGGGATTTGCGTTTCCCGGAATTTCCTGGACAAGTAGCACGCAGAATGGACTACGAGCGCGCTCAGAGCGTTTTTGCAAAAGGATCTGCAGGCCCATTCAGTTTTTCACTGACGCATTCTGAACGCAGTAAAGGGACGCCTACGGCATCATATTCCCAGGATTTCGGAGATCCCCGATCGAGGACAGTAGACAATCAAACTTTGTTCAATCTTGGATACAACAAATCAGTATTTGAAAACACCGATTTAACAGCAACCCTCTTTGCCAATCAATACGAATTCCAAGGGGTATACGCATATGCCCCCGTCCTGAACATTGATCGCACCAAAGCGAATTGGTGGGGTGGTGAGTTAAAGCTGGTCAGCAACGACTCTCGATATGGAAAGTTGATCATTGGCCTTGATTATCAGAAAAGCGGGCCGATTAGCCAAAGAAATTTTGACGCACCTCCCGATTATCTGGAGATTCTGAATCTCAAGTCCAGCAACAGTCGATTGGGGATTTTCGCTCATAGCGAAATCAGTTTGCACAAGGATCTGCTATTAAACGCGGGTCTGCGTTATGACAAAAACTCGGTGCTTGACAAGGATGCCCTCAACCCTCGCCTGGGGTTGATATATAAATTATCACCGGCAACCAGTGTAAAACTTTTGTACGGCCGTTCATACCGTGTGCCAAATGTCTATGAACTTTACTATGAATATCCCGGCGATCAGAAACCCAACCCCGGCTTACAAGCCGAAAAGATTGCATCGTATGAAGTCGGTGTTGAGCATCGCCTGTCTCCGGAAAGCAGGGTCAGAATATCTGCCTTTTGCAATAAAGTGAACGGCTTGATCACACAAGCAAGAGATCCTGACGATGGTTTACTTGTATTCCAAAATATGGACAAAGCAACGGCAACAGGAATCGAGGGAGAACTGCTTTATACATGGCAGGACGGCACCCGGTTGAGAACAAGCTTGAGTTGGCAAGATGTAAAAGGTGACGCGACTGGCGAGACGACAACCAACGCTCCCAAGTACCTCGGGAAGCTCAATCTGTCGACCCCTTTTTATAAAAACATCTGGCGCGCCGGTCTTGAAGTTCAGTATGTGGCTGCGCGCAATACATTGCTCAACAGGAGGCTCCACGGTTACACATTGGCAAATCTGACGCTGTTCTCCGATCGCCTGCTTAAAGGGCTCGAATTCTCCGCAAGCATCCATAACCTACTAAACCACCGCTACGCGGATCCAGTTGGCCCGGAGTTTTTGCAGGATGCCCTATTACAGGACGGTCGCACGATACGCGTGAAGCTGTCATACAGTTTTAACTGAAGGATCAATGAGAAGCTGGCTGAATCCAATTTGGCTTTTGCACAGAATGCTTGTCGCATTGGCATTTATGCCAACTCTATTGGTCGCGCAACCGGTTCACGAAAATGCGTTGAAGGCCGCTTTCGTTTACAACTTTGTCATCTTTACCGAGTGGCCGCAACAAGCATTTCAGGAATCAGATTCGGTAAATATATGCGTTTACGCAACCAGCGACATGCAACAGGCACTACTGAAACTGGACGGCAAATCGGCAGGCAGTCGACACATTAAAGTCCGGCCGTTGCGCAACATCGATATCAAGCTGACTCAGTGCCATGTGCTGTATATGGACAGCTTTGATCGGCAAAAGTGGTCATCACTGAAAAAATTGCTGGCCAAAACCATGACTCTCACCATATCAGATGAAAGCGCTATCGGACAGGATGGCGCAATGATTGCGCTGTCACTACACGAAAATAAAATCGTGTTCGATATTAATCAGAGTGTCGCGCGAGACTCGAAATTGACATTCAGTTCGAAATTATTACGCCTCGCCCGGACGGTGAAATGAGCGAGAAGCAAACTATAGACTTACTTCAGCGCGGCCACAATAAGGCGGTGAACAACTTGGTGATTGCGGGGTCTGCGCTACTTGTCTCCAGCATTTTACTGATACTTTTTCTTTCATTGATGATGCGCAGCGAACTGATCGATGATTGCATGGTTCAGACAAACATGGTCGCGTCAAACAGTGACGCAGCCCTACTATTCAAAGACAAAAAGACAGGGCAAGAAATATTGTCATCATTGGCAACTTCACCGTCGTTCAAGGCAGGCGCCATCTATTACCTTACTGGCGAGGTACTGGCTCGATACAGTCAGGACGGTAACGCGCCCATTGAAACCATTCCACACATGCTGGCAAGCGGTAGCCATACATTTTCCGCCCGGCATCTTGATGTCTCGCGAGAAATCAACCACAACGACAAAGCTATAGGTCTCGTTGTATTGCGTTTTGGTCTGACTCAGTTCTACCATCGTCTCGCAGGTTACGCGGGGTTGATTCTCGGCGTAGCGCTGGGTGCCTTGGTGATCGTGCATTTATTCTTGTCCCGCATGAAAGTCACTGTTAACAGAGCAGAAATGCATCTGGACTATCTGGCACACTCCGACCCCGTCACCTCCTTGCCTAACCGCCGCGCTTTCAACCGAGGTTTGGAGGAAGCCTTATCCACCGCCGCACATGCGGGAGGCGAAGTAGGATTGATTCTGATGGACCTTGATAATTTCAAGGTCGTAAACGACACGATGGGACATCAATGCGGAGATGAAATACTTCGGCTGGTTGCACAGCGACTGGCAGCAGCATCTCGCAGCAAGGATATGGTTTGCCGCACTGGTGGCGACGAATTCGTGATCGTTATGCGCGAGATTAATGAATCAACAGTCGACCTGGACAACATTGCAAAGCGAATCGTGAATGTTCTTACAGATCCATTTCGTTATGGTGAACATGAATTTTTTCTGACGGCAAGCGTTGGGGGTAGCTTATTCCCGAAGGATGCCACAGACAGCGGAACATTAATTCGAAAAGCAGATACGGCCATGTATTCTGCAAAACAGTCAGGCAAGAATACCTTTGCAAAGTTCATCCCGGAAATGGATACATCCGCTCAGCGGCGCATGGTTCTGGAAGGTGGTTTGCGAAAATCCCTCAATAATGAAGAACTCGTACTGCATTACCAACCCCAGGTAAACCTGACAAGCGGCAAGATTGTAGGGGTTGAAGCGCTGCTGCGATGGAACCATCCCATTCTTGGTTCTGTAAGCCCAACAGAATTCATACCTGTTGCAGAAGAAAGCGGTTTGATTGTTGAGATTGGCAAGTGGGTGTTACAAACAGCGTGTCGGCAAATGGCAGACTGGGTAACAAATGGGATTGATCCGATACGCGTTGCCGTCAATTTATCGATCAGACAGCTAAAGGATCAGCGCCTGATGCAAAACATAAATGATATTCTCGACAAATCAGGACTGCCGCCCAACCTTCTTGAGTTGGAAATTACGGAGGGCATCATGATGGAGAATGTTCAGGATAACATCAAGCTGTTAAAAAACATCCGCGAGGCTGGCATCATCCTCTCAATAGACGATTTTGGTACTGGCTATTCTTCACTTTCATATTTGAAGCGGTTTCCAGTTGATCTTTTAAAAATTGATCGCAGCTTCATAAGCGATCTTCCGGGTGAAGGCAAGGCGTTCACCACCGCGATCATCGCCATGGCACACAGCCTCGGTTTAAGCGTCATTGCCGAAGGTGTTGAGACAGATGCACAAATGCGTTTTTTAAAAGAGGCCGGTTGCGATATTGCTCAAGGCTACTATTTTGCTCGCCCTGGGCCGGCCTCGCAGATGATCGAAATGTTGCGTGAAGGTTATATATATCCCACCTGACGGATTCAATATCCGCACAAATAGTCTCACCTCAAAAACAAAAGGACTCACCTCTCGGTGAGCCCTTTAATAAACTGGCGCGGCTGGCAGGAATTGAACCCACGACCCCTTGGTTCGTAGCCAAGTACTCTATCCAACTGAGCTACAGCCGCAAAGAGGGTCATTGTAACACATCATTTAAGCCCCTGGGAAGGGGCTAACCGCAATTTTGCTCACCACAACATCTGGCCGCGATTACATGCTATTTGGCGCCGGAACCCACCATTTTTAAGTGCAAAAGTGAGAAAATCCCACAAGTAGTACAAAGATCATGTATGAACCCATCAAGCAAGTGAAGGAGTGCAAGCACCATGGCCAGAAAAAATGCCTTATATGCCCAATCCGGTGGTGTTACCGCCGTCATCAATGCATCCGCTTGCGGAGTCATCGAAACCGCCCGCAAGCACAAGGACAAGATCGGAAAAGTTTACGCCGGCCGCAACGGCATCGTTGGCGCGTTAACCGAAGACTTGATCGATACCAGCAAGGAGTCAGCTGCAGACATCGCCGCGCTGCGCTACACACCCTCCGGCGCATTCGGCTCTGCCCGCTATAAACTTAAAGGGCTGGAAGACAACGACCGTGAATATGAACGCCTGATCGCAGTATTCAAGGCGCATGACATCGGCTACTTCTTCTACAACGGTGGCGGTGATTCTGCCGACACCTGCTACAAAATTTCGCAACTGTCGCAGACGCTGGGTTATCCGGTGCAAGCAATCCATGTACCCAAAACAATCGACAACGACCTGCCCATCACCGATTGCTGCCCCGGCTTCGGATCGGTCGCAAAGTACATCGCGACTTCGACCCTGGAAGCATCTTTCGATGTAAAGTCAATGTCCAAAACCTCGACGAAGGTGTTCGTGCTGGAAGTAATGGGCCGTCATGCAGGCTGGATTGCGGCTGCCAGCGGCTTGCTGGTCGATCACGATATCCCGATGGTTATTCTGTTTCCAGAAATTCGCTTCGACAAGGACAAATTCCTGAAACGGGTGGACTCCAATGTAAAGAAGTTTGGTTACTGCACCGTCGTGGTCTCCGAAGGCGTGCGCCTGCCGGACGGCAAATTTCTCGCGGAGCAGGGAACCATTGACGCGTTCGGGCATGTGCATCTCGGCGGCGCAGCGCCGGTTATCGCGAACATGGTCAACGAATCATATGGCTACAAGCTGCATTGGGCGGTGGCCAATTACCTGCAACGCGCAGCGCGCCATCTGGCATCGAAAACCGATGTCAAACAGGCCTATGAAGTCGGCAAAGCAGCTGTCGATCTGGCACTGAAAGGACGCAATTCAGTGATGCCAACCATCGAACGCATTTCTGATACACCATACAAATACAGAATAGGGGTGGCCGACCTGAAGGATGTGGCGAATGTCGAGAAATTCATGCCAAAAAGTTTCATCAGCAGGGATGGTTTTGGCATCACCGAGAAATGCAAACGATATCTGACACCGCTGATCCAGGGAGAGGATTATCCCAAGTACAAGAACGGACTACCGCAATATGTGACGCTGAAAAATCTTGGCGTGCCAAAGAAACTAAAACCCTTCCGCCTCTAACAACAGAAAAGCCTGCGAACTCGCAGGCTTCTTTGATCCGGACAGCTGCGCCTTACTGCTTTTCGAGGTACATGTCGCTGTCCTTGTCCTGCAGGAAAATCTGCGCGAACTTCCCTTTCGGCGCAGCTTCATACTGCTCCTCGCCCCACTCGCGACAGGCGTCGCAGCAATAACGCGGCAGTTGCACAGCGAAAATATGCCCCTTCTGCCCAGTGTCAGCGCGCGACTCCATGGTGACCGCGCCGCCGCAATCGTTGCAGGTGCGCACCGTTTCCTGGATCGTCTCGCGAATCCTGGCGGTGTCGTAAAAGATCTGCATCGTTCGTGCATGGAACGGCTGTTCCGGGTACACCTGATCGCGCAGTGCATGACGGTTGTTCCAGTGCTGGAAAGTTACTTCCTTCAGCTTTTCCAGATACGAAGTAATATTGGCCGGCTGAATCTGGTCTTCCGCGTCATAGTCCGGTTCGCAGATATGGCTGTAATCCATTCCTGCCATCGCCAGAATGATGCCGGTGTTGATGTAGGGCAGAGCACTTTCGATTGAGTAGCCACCTTCGAGCACTGCCAGATCCGGCTTGAGGCGGTCGTTCAGTACTGCATAGCCATGCGCCGTGAACTTCATGTTGGTGATCGGATCGGAATAGTGATTATCCTGTCCGGCTGAGTTGATGATCAATTCCGGCTTGAACTCGTTCACGATCGGCATCACGATTTCGTCCAGCACATACAAGAAGCCTTCTTCGCAGGTACCTGGAGGCATCGGCAGATTGATGGTCGTGCCAAATGCGTTCGGCCCGCCCAGCTCATCCGGAAATCCCGATCCCGGATAAAGCGTGCGGCCGTCCTGATGCATGGAGATAAACAGGATGTCCGGGTCGTGCCAGAAAATATCTTGTGAGCCGTCGCCATGATGGCAGTCGGTATCAACGATCGCAATCCGCCTGATCCCATATTTATGGCGGATGTACTCGACCATAATCGCTTCCATGTTCAGCGTGCAAAAGCCGCGACTGCCATGGACAACGCGCATCGAGTGATGTCCGCAGGGACGCACCAGCGCGAAGGCGTTGTCAACTTCCTTCGTCATCACCTTGTCAGCGGCAGTCAGGGTACCGCCAACCGCGATCAGGTGCGAACTGTGAACAATCTCATCGATGCCGGGCACGCAGAAATGCACGCGCTGGATGTCCTTGTCCGTCGCCAGATCGGGTTTGAATTCCCTGATGTTGTCGAAGTCAAGCAAGCCCTCTTCGACCACCTGATCCTGTGTATAGAGCAGGCGCTCTTCGCGCTCCGGATGCGTTGGCGTAATCGCGTAATCAAACGCGGGGAAAAATACCAGTCCTGTTTTCTTTTTCACGATACACCTCTCAAGCTTGCACCGACTTGATCAAGCCCGGCTTGATCTGCAGCCTGACCCGCATGTTCTTGCCGGTCGTCGAATAATTGCGGATGACATTGAATGTCTGGCTGTCAGCCACTTCAATTTCCAGATCAGCCTCCCTGGCACCTGCCTTGCGCGCAATCTGCTCCAGCCTTTCCTTGCCGACGGCGATCACATCGTCGATCGAAAATTTTGCTGGAATATCTGCCTGCAAGCCCTCTTCCGCAATGCTCAATACCTGAGACTCGGTATCGGCCATCAGATTGAGTTCAACCGTAGTGCGCGCCATCGCCGCCCCGCTTGCGTTGATGACATCCGAGTTATCGGGAACGATGGCGGGAATGCCCAGCAGCGCGCCCACCTTCTGGGCAATATATGGCGCCGGTCCACCGACCACGATCATTTCCCTCGGATCGATCTTCTTGCCTTCCAGCAGCTCGTGGATGGTGTAAACCGGCTTGCTGTTGATTTCCTTGATCATCTCGTGAATTTTGGCAACGATAATTTCGCAGGCCAGATCGACGATCGCGTTCGCGGCCTCGACTGGAGTCTTTCCCATTTCAGCTGCGACAGATTCCATCGCTTTTGCCGCCTTGCCCTTGGAGCCGATGTCGGCCAGCCCGAGGAAAATCAGTGCATCAGTCGGCGTAGGAACCGGGCCGTCGAAAGCCATCGCGTTGCCCTTGCGCTCCGGGCCAAGCTGCAACTGCTTGTTCACCACTTTCACATGGCTGTCACCGCCAAGCGCGATGGAATTCGTCAGCAGACCGCGAATAAGGGTTTTGTGTTCTTCGATTTGCACACCCTGCGGCTCCAGAAGCGGCGCACCATCTGCGAACAGGGCAATATCTGTTGTCGTGCCGCCGATGTCGATCGACACCGAATCCTTGTCTGTTGACACAAAAGGCAGCACCCCCATGATGGTCGCGGCCGGGCCGGACAGGATCGTCTGCACCGGATAGCCACGCGATTGCTCGAAACCGATGGTGCCGCCATCCGCTTTCAGGATGTACAGCGGCACATTGGCGCTCAGACCTTGCAGGTAGGTCGTGAGCTGGTCGACCAGATTGCTGTGCAGGCTCCAGATCGCTTCGTTCAGATAGGCGGTCGATATCCGGCGCGGGAAATTCAAAGCGCCGGAGAGCTGATGCCCCATCGTCACATGCTTTGCCTGACCGTCGAAAAACGATTTGACCTTCAGCTCATGTACCGGGCTGCGTGTGGAGAACTTGCCGACAATGCCGATGTGATCGATTTTCTTGTCGGAGAATTGTTTCTGGAGCTCACGGATCTCATCCTCGTCGACCGAGTCCGCTTCCAGCCCACGATGGTTCATGTAGCCAGAAATGATGTTCGTCCTGGTGCTGAGCGGCAAATCCTTCGGAGAAACGCCGGGGCCATTCATCACGATCATGCCGACCGGATCAAGCTGATTCTGCGCGACAGCATTGGTGGATATGGTGGTACTGAGAACGATGCGCTTTAGTTGCTTGATATCTTCCGGCTTGGCGACTGCTTCGGTAGCCAGTGTGACCGATTTGAGAATATTGCCTTTGTCCGTCAATACTTTCGATTTCCGGATAATTGTTCGATCCCGCATCAACACCGAATCAGTGTGGGTTCCGCCCACGTCAATTCCAAGAATCATGCTTTTCCTCCTGGGCATGGCTATCCGCCCATATCCCGCAGCAGACTCCAAAAGACCTAATTAGTGAGCCTGTGGACGCAGACTCTATGTTCAAAACTCGCATTGTGCCAAATTACTGGCATATGTTCAATCATGTATGACCTGTTAAACACGCCTGTATTATTCCCAATACCCTTTTCTGGCATACACGGCCCGCAGATGATCGATGAACAGACGCACGCGACTGGGCATGAATTTGCGTTGCGAAACAACCGCATAGACCGGATCATCAGCGGCAGCATATTGCTCGAGCACACTGATCAGACGGCCCTCAGCAAAATCGACCTTGGTTTCCCACAAGGGCAACCACGCCAGCCCCAGACCTTGCAAGGCCCACTCGTGCAATACCTTTCCATCGCTGCACGCCAGTGTGCTGCGCACTTTCAAGTGGTGCATTTTTCCATCAACCGTAAAGGCCCAGCCACGGCTCTGGCTATCCCCCATCAGAGAAAGGCAATCGTGCCGCTCAAGATCGGCGGGGGTCTGTGGCACGCCGCTACGAGCCAAATACTCGGGAGATGCGGCCACCACGCGGCGGATTCCGGCAAGGCGAACCGCAACTAGCGAGGAATCCTCCATCTCGGAAATGCGGATGGCGCAGTCAATTTGTTCGCGCGCTTGATCGAACACACGGTCGGACAGGTCGAGCGTAATGCGAAGATTTGGATATAGTCGTTGAAATTCAGCGATATGCGGGGCGACGAAAAGGCGCCCGAAAGTGGCTGGTGCAAGGAGATTCAGGTGACCGCTTGGGTGTGCGCTACCGCTGGCCACCGCCGATTCGGCATCGCGTAAATCCTGCAGGATGCGCAGACAATCCTCGTAATATGCGCTCCCCTCCTGGGTCAGGGCGAGACTACGGGTGGTTCGAATCAGCAACCTGACGCCCAGACGGCGTTCGAGGCTGTCAAGTCGCCTGCCAATGACCGCAGGGACGACCTCTTCCTTTCTGGCTGCTGCCGAAAGGCTGCCAAGCTTGATAACAGAAACAAAGGTCTCGAGTTGCTTAAAAACATCCATTAGGCACTCAAAAGTAAAAAATGTTGTTCCATTTTAGCGCTTTATTGCTCACAAGGACATCAGTAAACTAGCAGACACCCTATCTGCATGTGCAAAAGTCGTGTTCACACCATGAATACGAGTGCGAGTCGGGCCAGTCGAGATTCAGCGCGAGGCACCAAAATCGCCATACCGCGCACGATTGGCTTGTTCTCACCAGGCTATGGCAAGCGCCACACCTGTTTTCTTGCGCTCCCGACGAATGGATATCCCTTCGCGTCGTCTCGCGTTTTGCGTTTGCATTCGCCCTCATCGGTCGGCAACGCACCACGCAACCCCGAACACGCCTTGACCAATAGAAACCGCCATGACAGCACGCATTACGAGATATCGTCTTCAGGTTGCAAGCAATCTGCACACATTCATCGAACAGGAAGTCCTGCCAGAAACTGGCATTGAGCCAGCCTCTTTCTGGCACGGTCTCGATATACTGATACATGATTTAGCCCCAAAAAACCGCGCACTTCTAGCTGAGCGCGAGCGGCTGCAAACGGAAATCGATGCCTGGCATCGTAAAAATCCGGGGCCGATTGCCGACATGGCTGCCTACAAAGCATTTCTGACCTCAATCGGCTATCTGCGGCCAGTGCCTGCAGATGTCACGATTGACCCCACCCGTATCGACGCCGAAATTTCGGAGCAAGCAGGCCCGCAACTGGTTGCGCCCCTGTCGAATGCCCGCTACACGCTGAATGCCGCAAATGCCCGCTGGGGAAGCCTGTACGATGCGATGTATGGCACCAATGCGATCAGCGAAGAGGGCAACGCAGCCCGAACGGATGCATACAACCCAGCTCGCGGCGACAAGGTAATCGCATATGGCCGAAGCCTGCTGGATCAGGTTGTGCCGCTTGAAAAGGGTTCACACCGTGACGCATCCGTCTACGCCGTCAAGGACGGACAGCTCGCCGTCACCCTGCATGATGGCAGCGTAACCAGCCTGAAAATGCCGGAGCGATTTGTCGGTTACAACAGCAATACTTCGGCGCCGACCTCCATACTTTTCAAGAACAACAACCTGCACATTGATGTGCTGATCGACAGAAATGACACGATAGGCGCTCAAGATCAGGCGGGCATCAAAGACATCATTCTGGAAGCGGCGACCACCACCGTCATGGATCTCGAAGACGCTGTTGCCGCAGTCGACGCCGATGACAAGGTGGTTGCTTACCGGAACTGGCTTGGGTTGATGAAAGGTGATTTGACAGAAGAGGTTCCCAAGGGCGGAAAAACCATTACTCGTCGCCTGAATCCCGACCGCACTTACGACACCCCAAACGGCGGAAAGCTGACCTTGCACGGTCGCAGCCTGCTGTTTGTGCGCAATGTGGGACACCTGATGTCCACCCCAGCAGTCCTCGACGAAAATGGAAAGGAAGTTCCGGAAGGCATGCTTGATGCGGTGGTGACCGTGCTGATCGCAATGCACGACCTGAGACAAAAGCTTAACTCGCGTGCCGGTTCTGTGTATGTCGTAAAGCCGAAGCTGCATGGCCCGGATGAAGCGGCCTTCACCGACGAAATATTCAGCCGCGTGGAACAATTGCTTGGCTTGCCGCAGTACACCGTGAAAATCGGCATCATGGACGAGGAACGCCGCACCAGCGTCAATCTGAAAGCCTGCATTGCAGCGACAGCACATCGCCTCGCCTTCATCAACACCGGATTCCTTGACCGCACTGGCGACGAAATGCGCACCGCTACCGAAGCCGGGCCAATGATCCGCAAAGGTGACATGAGGAAAACGCCGTGGATTGCCGCTTACGAAGTCAATAATGTACAAGTTGGGCTCGAATGCGGCATGCTCGGCCGCGCGCAAATCGGCAAAGGAATGTGGGCGATGCCTGATCTGATGGCTGAAATGCTGGAACAAAAAATTGGGCATGTGAAAGCCGGCGCCAACACCGCCTGGGTTCCTTCACCGACCGCTGCCACCCTGCACGCCCTGCACTACCATCAGGTTGATGCACTGGCAGTCATGCGCAGTTTTGTGGGACAACACGCAGATGTGCTGGACGACCTGCTTACCATTCCTGTCACTTCCAATCCCAACTGGAGTGCAGGGGAAATCCAGCAGGAACTGGACAACAATGCCCAGGGGATTCTCGGCTATGTAGTGCGCTGGATCGACCAGGGTGTGGGCTGCTCCAAGGTGCCAGACATTCATGAGATCGCGCTGATGGAAGATCGTGCCACACTGCGAATTTCCAGTCAGCACATCGCAAATTGGCTGCTGCACGGAATCGTGAGTGAAGCACAAGTATTGCAAACGCTCAAGCGCATGGCAGCAGTGGTTGATCGTCAAAATGCGTCTGACCCGACCTACTGCAACATGGCCGACAACTTCGAAAGCTCTCATGCATTCAAGGCCGCTTGCGATCTGGTGTTCAAAGCGCGCTCCCAGCCATCCGGTTACACCGAACCCCTGCTGCATGCTTGGCGTCAGGTGGCCAAAGCGCCGCCAGCCGTCCAAACGCTGCCATTGCGCATGGCTTCCTGAAGTGGTGCATAAAAGCCCAATAGCAAATAAAAAGGCGCCGCTGGCGCCTTTTTATTTAAGCGGCAATATTATTTACCAAGAACCTTCATCGCCTGTTCCAGCCCAGCAAGCGTTAGCGGGAACATGCGGTTTTCCATGATTTCACGCAGCATGCCGATGGTCTGCGTCAGATGCCAGTAGCGCTCGCGTTCCGGGTTGAGCCAGACCGCCTGCTTGTAGTGGTCGAGCAGGCGGGCCATCCAGATCGCACCGGATTCTTGACTGTGGTTATTGCTGTAGCCCACGCCCGGCTCGGTCAGTTCGACCGGCCCCATCGAGGCGTCGCCGACGATAATGAGCTTATGGTCCTTGCCGTGGCGGCTCATGAGGTACGGTAGCGGATAGTGCGAGGCGGTGTGCGAGCCATCGTAGCGCCAGACCGAATCACCGACGATGTTGTGGAAGTAATACCATTCGAGCTGTTTGAACTCGGCCTTTGCGGCGGAGAAAAGCTCTTCGCACAACTTGATGTGCACATCCATCGAGCCGCGGATGTCGAACAGGATCAGCACCTTGACCTTGTTGCGGCGCTCGGGGCGCATCCTGACATCGAGCCAGCCGGCGTTGCGGGCGGTGCTGGCGATGGTATTGTCGAGATCAAATTCATCGGGTGTGCCTTCGCGAGCGAACTTGCGCAGGCGGCGTAGCGCAATCTTGATGCTGCGCGTGTTGAGTTCGATTTCATCGTCCAGCGCCTTGAACCCGCGGCTGTCCCAGGCCTTGATCGTACTGCGATTACCAGGATGCTGGTTGTCAATGCGGATGCCTTCCTGATGGACGCCACCCTCGCCAAGAGGGTTATTGCCACCACCGCCATTCAGCGGTGTAACTTTTTCTTCCTTTTCCTGATCGCCCTTGCTTTTGGCTTTGCGGATTTCGGATTTCGGCATGTCCTGCCCGGGAATGTCCAGATCGAACAGGTTGTCACCGAACTGGATATGGCCGGCAGCCGTATTCAGCAATTCTTCTAGCGCGTCCTCTGCGCTGATGCCATTCTTGCCGTGGATATTGTCGAAATATTCACTGAAAGCCACATCAAACTTGTCGTAATTCGCTTCGCTCTTGATCATGCAAAGGCGCGAAAGCGTGTAGAAATCGTCGAGGCTGCAATCGGCCAGGCCTGCTTTCAGCGCTTCGAGCAACGCCAAGTATTCGGTGGTGGAAACCGGCAAACGGCGGCTCTTCAAGTGCATGAAGAAATCGATCAGCATAGATGTCTATCCGCAGTTGAAATCCGCGCACATCAGGCGCGTTGGCGGTTCATGTTGACGATCCTCTGCAGCATACCGACATCCTGCTCGTTCTTCATCAGCGCGCCAGTCATCGGCGGTAGCTCGGCTCGCCTGCTCTTTTCAGCGACCAACATTTCCGGATCGATGCCTTCGGCATTAAGCAGCTTCAGCCAGTCGAGCAGTTCGGAGGTGGAGGGCTTCTTCTTCAGGCCGTTGATCTGGCGCAGCTCGAAGAATACTTCCAGCGCCTCGCGGATCAGGTGTTCCTGCAGGTTGGGGAAATGCACATCGACGATCTTCGCCATGGTTTCACGATCCGGGAAGGCGATGTAATGGAAGAAGCAGCGGCGCAGGAAGGCGTCGGGCAGTTCCTTCTCGTTGTTCGAAGTGATGATGATGATTGGCCGGTGTTTGGCCTGAATCAATTCACGCGTCTCGTAGCAAAAAAATTCCATTCGGTCGAGTTCGCGCAGCAGATCATTCGGGAATTCGATATCGGCCTTGTCGATTTCGTCGATCAGCACTACCGTCGGCTGATCCGATTCGAAAGCCTGCCAGAGCACGCCCTTGATGATGTAATTGGCGATATTGGCAACCTTTTCCTCGCCGAGCTGCGAGTCGCGCAAGCGCGACACCGCATCGTATTCGTACAGGCCGTGCTGCGCCTTGGTGGTCGATTTGATATGCCATTGAAACAGCGGCATACCAAGCGCAACGGCGACCTCCTCGGCCAGCATGGTCTTGCCAGTGCCCGGCTCGCCCTTGATGAGCAGCGGTCGTTGCAGGATGATGGCGGCATTGACAGCAAGTTGCAAGTCGGCCGTGGCGACATAGTTCGTACTTCCCTCAAAACGCATCATGACTTCCTGAATCGGATAAATTGACAATGTCGGCATACAAAGGACTACCCAGTGGAAAACCATAGCGTCCGGCGCTTAGGATGCCAACCCCAAAGTATATCAGTTTGACCCATCTGCAGGCGGCATCCGAAATGTGCAAAAAGTCGACCAGAAAACCACCAATCCGAAGGCAGCTCTGGCTGTGCTGGACAAGCACATCCAGACAACTGGGGACAAGCTGATTGTTCCCTGAAATGATCCAAAAACGAGACCAGAGGCCTGCCAGTTGACCGTAGCCGACACACAGTAAACGGCAGACAGCCCCATCAGGCCGATATTTTCACCACCACTCGACCGCGCACCTGTCCGGCCAGTATTTTTTCGGCATACGCCGGCACATCGGCTAGGGAAATTTCCGTCGTGATGGCTTCCAGCTTGTCCGCATCCAGATCGCGCGCCAATCGCATCCATGCCTGCTGGCGCAATACTTGCGGTGCCATGACGCTGTCAATGCCATATAGCGTGATTCCGCGCAAGATGAACGGCGCAACCGTCGATTGGAAATCCATGCCGCCGGCAAGTCCGCATGCGGCGACGGCACCGGCGTAACAAGTCGTGGCGCAGGCGTTGGCCAGTGTATGGCTGCCGACCGTATCGATGACACCTGCCCAGCGCTCCCGGCCAAGCGACCTGCCGGGAGAAGACAGCTCACTGCGGTCAATGACAATGTGAGCGCCTAGTGACTTCAGAAATGCCGACTCTGCTGTCCGGCCTGTAGACGCCACCACGGTATATCCCAGCTTGGAGAGAATTGCGATGGCAATGCTGCCGACACCGCCATTGGCGCCAGTAACCAGAATCTCGCCATCAGCGGGTTGAATGCCATGTTTTTCCAACGCCAGGATACAAAGCATTGCGGTATACCCTGCGGTTCCGATGGCCATAGCCTGACGAGGCGTGAATGCGGAAGGAAGGCGAACCAGCCAGCCCCCTTTGACTCTTGCAGTCTCTGCCAATCCACCGAAATGGTTCTCACCCACTCCCCAACCGTTGAGGACGACACGGTCACCGGATTGCCATGACGGATGACTGCTCTGGATTACGGTTCCGGCAAAATCAATTCCGGGGATCATGGGGAAACGGCGGACAACCGGAGAGCGGCCAGTAATGGCCAGGCCATCCTTATAGTTGATTGTCGACCAGTCCACGCGAACAGTGACATCGCCGTCCGGCAACAGCTCTTCTTCAATGCTCTGCACGACTGCGCGGGAACCGGTATCGTTCTTGGTGATCAGAATGCCCTGAAACATATTTTTACTTTGTCGTTGATGAATGAAAAAATCTAATTGGACAGCAATAAGACTACATTTGCAGGCTTGTCAGCCAATGCTATACCGTTTAGCGCCTTCATGAAAGCGAACATGCAAATCGGCTGAACACGATATCGCTGAATTTACTGGCAACGCAGTCCGCATAAATCTAGCCAGTTTGAACCGCACGCTTTATTCCGCTTTCGCCTGCGCACAATCGATATCGCTACTGCGCTTCTGCTCACGCTTGACTCAAATTCTGGTGGAAATTAACGGAGATTAGCGTCAAAATGCTGCATTATCGATAGTCCTCCCGAAGTGTTTCGACACTTCGCGAGATGCCCAACAGTACGGCCTTGACCGAGCCTACTATTCATTACATCAAGAGCAGGCCGGAGAAACACGAATGGCAAGAAAAGTCGAAACTACAGACGCCCTCCTAGTCGGAGCGGGTGTCATGAGTGCCACCTTGGCCGTCCTCCTCAAAGAACTGGATCCCAGGCTAAATCTGGAAATAGTCGAGCAACAGGCATCCGCTGCCCTGGAAAGTTCCGACCCCTGGAATAATGCGGGCACCGGCCATGCCGGTCTGTGCGAATTGAACTATACCCCTGAGGCAAGTGACGGCTCGATAGACATCCAGAGAGCTGTTCACATCAACTGTCAGTTCGAGGAATCAAAGCAATTCTGGGCCTATCTCGTAGCCAAGGGAAACTTCGGCTCACCGAAAGACTTCATCAACCTGACGCCGCACCTGAGCTTTGTCACCGGTGAGAAGGATATTCACTACTTGCGCACGCGCTATGACGCCCTTAAAAAGCATCATACCTTCGCCGAAATGGAGTTCGCCGAAGACCGCGCCACCCTGACAAAGTGGATGCCCTTGATGATGCAGGGGCGTAAAGATAGTGAACGCCTCGCCGCGACCTATGCCGCAAGCGGCACGGATATCGACTTTGGCGAATTAACTACGCAACTGCTTTCCTGCATTACCCAAGACGGCGCCACCGTCAACTACAGGCAAAAGGTCGTCGGCCTCAGGCGCAAGAACGGCGGCTGGCTGGTCACCACCAAGCACCGCGACAGCGGCGAAAAGCGCCAGATACAGGCGCGCTTCGTATTCCTCGGCGCCGGAGGCGGCACCCTACCGCTGCTTCAAATGTCAGGCATCCCTGAAGGAAAGGGCTTCGGCGGGTTCCCTGTAAGCGGCCAATGGCTGCGCTGCGACAATCCGGCGGTGATCGCACAGCATGGCACCAAGGTCTACAGCCGCGCTGCGGTCGGCGCACCGCCGATGTCAGTGCCGCATCTCGACAACCGCGTGGTGAATGGCAAGGCCTCACTCCTGTTCGGCCCCTATGCAGGCTTTACAACAAAATTCCTGAAGGACGGATCCATCCTTGACCTACCGCTGTCGGTACGCCTGGACAACATCGGCCCGATGCTTGCCGTGTCGCGCGACAACATGGACCTGAAGCTCTACCTGATCAAGGAAGTGCTGCAATCCCATCAAAAACGCCTGGATTCCCTGCTCAATTTCTACCCAACGCTAAACCCAACTGACTGGCGTCTGGAAATCGCCGGGCAGCGCGTGCAGATCATCAAGAAGGACGCGAAGAAAGGCGGCGTCCTGCAGTTTGGCACCGAAGTGGTGGCGGCAGCCGACGGATCCATCGCCGCCCTGCTCGGCGCATCCCCCGGTGCCTCGGTCAGCGTATCAGTCATGCTCGAGCTGATTGCACGCTGCTTTGCCTCGCGCACGCAAGAATGGAACACCAGGATGTCAGACATTATCCCGGCCCGCCTGACGCAATTGAAGAACGATGCCGACACTTATAAACAAGTCAGGGCGCACAGCGAAAAACTGCTGGGACTCGCGTAGTGATCAGAGGATGCCAACTTACATGTGGACATACCACCGCCTCTCAACCCCCATCAGGTTCAGCCGAGAGGTTGATCCTCATAAACCAGATGCATTCGGGCCACTCACAAGCAATGGTCAAATCTGGTAATAATCTGCTTCGGTCCTTTACGAATGTCCCTAACAAAAAGGGCGATTCATTACGAATCGCCCTCTTACGCCTAGGCTACAACAAACCATCAACGGACTTTATTGTTCGCTTTCAACTTTATTGTTCACCATCAAAATAATGAAAGCGGACAATAAAGTCCGTTGATTTACATTTCCCTAACCCTTTGATTTATATGACATCACTATAAACATAAACAAAGCCCGCAACCCTGTTGATTTTTCTGAAATCCTCAAATAACCATCGATATGAACAATATAGTCCGTTGATCTAGTTTTGCGCTTAAATTAATAAGCATTAAGGTGTCTAGATTACTCGATCCTTGCCACACCGCCTTAAAGAGCCTGTACCACATAGCATTCTGCTCCTTGCCGTCATTGGGGAATGTCCCTGCCTTCTTGCGTAACGCATCTATATCAATACGCGGGTCATTGGGAGCATAAACAGAAAATGTACGATGGCCAGGAAGCACTTCATTGAGTCGCCAAAATACCATTACTGCTTTTACATTTGACGAAAGTAAGGAAGATATGAGAAGTACAACTACTGGTGCAATGCTTACCCCTAGTGTGCGCAACCATGCATAATCACTTGATGTGACTGGCGATAACATCCCAGGGAAAGCAATGATTATCAACACTATCGCATCAGCACCGACGACTGTGCTAAGCCATTTTATGTTCTGATCTTTTAATGATTTCGTTGATGCAGTCATTTTAGATTTCTGACGAATGCAGAAATGTTTGCGATTTAGAATGAATCATGCTTCAACCGTATTGTAAAAAGGTAACTCAGTCACTTCTGAATATGATGGTCGAGATGGTGTGCCAAAGTAATACCAGATATTCTGTCCTTTCGTCGGCACTACCTTCGCTCCGCGACGTTTGAAAGCATTTGTTACGACACGTCTTGGGTGTGTTTGAGATGTCGCCCCGACTGAGACAAAAGCTAATTTATCCGGCGAACCTCCGAAGAGTCGAGCTGATCCAAGAAGCCTATTCAGAAGAGTAGGGCTAATGTTATTGCGACTTCCATGGTGGGGAATTTGGATAAAGCTCAAGGTGTTTGGAAGGTTAACTCCGTTATGTTCAAGATAATCAGCTGAGTGTGTCAGCGCTTGAACTCCAGCATCTCCCGTCAGGAGAATACCCTTTCCGTTAAAGTTTGCATACAACACCACGCTACTCTCATTATCGTACGATGTGGTTACATCATCCTTTAGCGTTTCGAAGTACCAACTTTCATCAATCCAACCCATCGCTTTCTCAGCAATAGCTTTTGTCATTCCCAATAACCCTCCATTTGATGGAGGGGAAACCTTGGCTTCAGGAGTTTTATCAAAGTGGGGGATTATGTCCAAGTACCAATTACTTGAAGGCGATACGACCCAGAATGCGCCAATTTGGCTACCCTGAAATGGTTCCTTTACTGGAATTCCTTTTTTTCTTGCGATGTTCTCAACTTCGTACGCGTGCGACATAGCCTCTGCAAGATGCTCACGCAAACTGTTAGCCGTAATCCTGCCATCTTTTAACCAACTTGTAATTAATTGCGGGTAGTTCCAAGGCTGATGTACCCAAACCTCACCCACTGATAGATTATTGAGCACCACCTCAAGACCTGAAGCATGATCGCTATCAGGATGTGTGTTTACCAAATAGTCAACATGCAATGTGCCGTAGCATGTCCGAATGTGTTCAACAAGCTTTTCCCCAGATGCTTTATTTCCTCCATCCACAACCATTACCTTGTATGCGCCTGGTATGGAGTTGACACCTTTTCGTGGACACTTGATTCTTATGGAAAAAGGAGTCCACCA
>CAZAWA010000013.1:0-26618 GCA_964488675.1 uncultured Oxalobacter sp.
GCTTGATAGTTTCGACGCCATCCAGCACATCGAGCTTGGTCAGACAGATGACGGAAACGCCGTTGAGCTGCACCGAGCGCTTGAGCAGCGCCGCGTCAAACCAGCCGCAACGGCGCGGGCGACCGGTGACGGTGCCAAACTCCATGCCCACGGTGGACAGATGCTGGCCGACGCCCTGATCGGTTGGTAACTCGGACGGGAACGGGCCGGAGCCAACGCGCGTGGTGTATGCCTTGGTGATGCCGAGAATGTAGTGCAGCATGTTGGGGCCGACACCGGAGCCGGCGGCGGCATTACCCGCAACGCAGTTGCTCGAGGTGACATAGGGGTAAGTGCCGTGATCGACATCCAGCATGCTGCCCTGCGCGCCTTCGAACAGCAGGTTCGCACCCTTGCGGAATGCCTCATGCAAGGCGCTGGAAACATCCGCCACCAGTGGGCGCAGGCGCTCTGCCGATGCCAGCGCATCGTCCAGCGTCTTCTGGTAGTCGACCGGCTGTGCCTTGAGGAAATTGACCAGCACATGATTGTGGTAGTCGAGGTTTTCACGCAGCTTTTCGGCCAGGCGTTTTTCATTGAGCAAATCTGCTACGCGGATGGCACGGCGTGCGACCTTGTCCTCGTAGGTGGGGCCGATACCCTTGCCGGTAGTGCCGATCTTGTCCTCACCACGCGCTTCTTCGCGCGCCAGATCGACCGAGACATGGTACGGCAGGATGACCGGACAGGCTTCTGACACCTTCAGGCGCGACATCACTTCAACGCCCAGCCCTTCAAGCCGGTCAATTTCGCGAAGCAGATCCGGCACGGAAAGCACCACGCCATTGCCGATGTAGCACGAAACACCGGGGCGCATGATGCCCGACGGAATCAGTTGCAACGCCGTCTTCACGCCCTTGATGACAAGCGTATGTCCGGCATTGTGCCCTCCCTGAAAACGCACGACTCCCTGCGCATGGTCCGTCAGCCAATCGACAATCTTCCCCTTGCCTTCGTCACCCCACTGGGTGCCAATCACCACGACATTTTTTGCCATATATTGTTCTGCCACTCTGTTAGTTGATTATTTTCAGCGTCCAGCTTCCGTTATTGCCTTGCACCAGCTCGCGGTCGCAGACAAATTCCTCCTGCTCGTCCTTCTGACCAGGCATGCTCTGTATCACGACCTCGCCCGCCTGGCGTAATTCGCCGATTTTTGCCCGCAGCGCCGGTGACTTGCCCCACGGCGCGCGAATTGCCGTCATCGGCTCGGCGCACGGCACCAGCTGTGACAGTTCGCGCAAGTCAATCGAGAACCCCGTAGCAGGCCGGGCGCGGCCGAAAGCCTCGCCAACATGATCGTAACGACCGCCACGCGCCAGTGCGTTTGGCAATCCAGGCACATAGGCGGCGAACATCACGCCGCTGTGATAATGGTAGCCGCGCAAGTCAGCCAAATCGATGCTCACGCCCGCGCCATTGGCCATTTCTGCCAGCGCCTCGAGTTCATCCAGCGCCCTGGCAATGCCCAGCAGTTTCGGCAGCGTCTGACGCGCATGTGCAATGACCGATATGTCGCCATACAGGCTCGGCAGCGCCAGCAGCGCGTCGCGCATCGGGGCTGCCCAATTTCTTGTGAGCGCCGCGATGCCGGAAATGTCTTTCGCCTCCAGCAACGAGAACAGCGACGATTCGTGCTTTTTCGCTCCCGGCTCGGCTTCGAGCAAGGCTCGCAGTACGCCGACATGGCTTAAATCGAGGCTAATGTCGGCGATGCCGGCGAGTTCCAGCGAGATGCGTGCCAGTTCCTGAATTTCGGCATCCGCCTCAAGACCGGCGTGTCCGTAAATCTCGGCACCGATTTGCAGCGGCTCGCGCGTGGCGTACAAGCCAGACGGCCGTGCATGCAATACGCTGCCCGCGTAGCACAGCCGCGTGACCGAGGTGCGGTTCAGCAGGTGCGCATCGATGCGCGCAACCTGCGTGGTCATGTCGGCTCGGATGCCCATGGTGCGGCCCGAAAGCTGATCAATCAGGCGGAAGGTAAACAGATCGGTATCCTGACCCGTCGCCGTCAGCAGCGACTCCAGATACTCGAGCATGGGCGGCATGATCAACTCGTAGCCATACAGGCGGAAATTGTCGAGTATCCGACGACGCAAATCCTCGATCTTGCGCGCTTCGGCAGGCAAGACATCGGCAATGTATTCAGGTAATAGCCAGTTTTGCATAGGATCAGGAAAATTCGTTGATGCCCGTCGGCGCATCAGTCAACCGGAAAAAGCGCGACGCCCTGACAGGCAGGCGCAATCCGGACAGCTTGTTCCATAGGGCGTTCAGATTGCAGCCTTGTCTTATTTTGTGGCGGCCTTCGGATTCTTCATGTATTTGAAGAATTCGGAGGACGGATCGACCACCAGCACATCGTTGCGGCTGTTAAAGCTGGCGCGGTACGCTTCGAGACTGCGGTAAAACTTGGCGAATTCCGGATTCTGGCCAAATGCCTGTGCATACAACCGTGCGGCTTTCGCATCGCCATCACCGCGAATTTTCTGGGCGTCGCGGTAGGCATTGGCCACAATCACCGTTTGCTGCTTGTCGACATCGGCCCGGATTTTCTCCAATTCAGCTGCTCCATTCGCTTTTTGCTCATTGGTCGCGCGCACCAGATCCGCCTTCATCTGCTCGTAAACCGATGAACTGTCGGCATAATCCACGCGCCGCATGCGCACATCGACAATCTCAATGCCTATGGCCTTTGCGCTCTCAACCAGCATCATCCGGGCGCCTTCGATCATCTTGCTGCGATCACCGGAAACCACTTCGCTCATCTTGCGTTTTTTGATTTCCTCGTTCAGGACGCCGCTGAGCGTCTTGAGAACCCGGTCATGCGCCTGCTGCTCGCTGTTGCCGAAGCTGGCGTAGAAAAGTTTTGGATCGACGATGCGCCATCTGACGAACGAATCAACCGAAATATTCTTTTTGTCTGCAGTAATAATTTTTTCAGGCTCGGACATTTCGGCCGTCAATGTCCGGCGATCAAGCATCACGACATCCTGCAAGGGCATAGGCAGCTTGTAATGCCACCCCGTATCGGCAATGATCCACTTGATCTCGCCTTGCCCAATCACAACCGCGTAGTATCGCTGGTCAACCAGGAAGGCAACGGTCGAAGCAAACGGGTACAGGAAAAGACCGACCAGGATGACCAGAAAGAATTTTCTCATTATCTCGGCTCCCGATTGCGTGTCTCACGCGAGCGCGAAGAGGGCACTGACGAACTGGCCGAAGCCGCCGAAGCCGCCGAAGATGCCGAGGCCGTTGAGGAAGCCGGCGTTGCTGTTGTGACTGGCGTCGCCGTCGCGGCGGCTGGCGTTGCCGCCGGTGTGGTTGCTGGCAGTGTGGCAGGCGCTGTCGCCGCAGGCGCGGAACCGGGCGCCGCCTTTTGCACATCGCTCGCCGCGTTCTGCGATATCAGCTTGTCCAGCGGCAGATAAACCATTCCGCCACCACTTTTCGAATCGACCATCACCTTGGTGGTGCTGGTGAAGATTTGCTGCATGGTTTCGATGTACATGCGGTCGCGCGTGACGACGGGCGCCTTCTGGTATTCCGCCAGCACCAGCTTGAACCGTGCCGTGTCGCCATCCGCGTTAGCCACCACGCGAGAGCGATAGCCCTCGGCATCCTGAATCAGACGAGTTGCCACGCCCTTTGCCTTCGGAAGAATGTCATCCGCGTAAGCCTTGCCTTCTGTCACCAGTCGATTGCGCTCCTGTGCTGCCTTCTCGGCATCGTCAAATGCCGCCTGCACCTGTTCGGGCGGCTGCACTGCTTGCACTGTCAGATTGACGATCTCCACGCCTGAAGCATAGCGGTCCAGGACGATCTGCATGTTCTGGCTTGCCTCAAGTGCAATTTTGCCCTTGCCATCACGCACGCTTTCGGTCTTGCTCCTGCCCACTCCTTCGCGCAGCGCGCTTTCGGCCACCTGCCGGATCATCGCGTCATGATTGCCGTTATTGAAGGCCCAGTCGGATGCATTCTTTACCTTGAAATGCACAATGGCCTGAATGTCGAGGATGCCGAGATCACCCGTAACCATCAGTGATTCTTTCGTCTGCTTGTATTTTTCGTGCGCCCGGAAACCCACCTCGACCTTGCGCACCTGTCCCACATTCACCAATTCAATACTCTGAACCGGGAAAGGCCAGCGCCAGTTCATCCCCGTATGGCGCGTATCGGTGTGCTTGCCAAAGGTCATCACCATGCCAACCTGCCCCTCACCCACGACAAAAATTCCGGTTGTCATCCAAGAAGCAACGAGAAACAGTATCAACAGCACGCCGGCTATGCCGATGCCGCTGGTTGATGGGCTTGGCCCGCCACCTGCGCCCTTTCTGCGGAAAAGACGGTTCAGGCGATCATTGAACTTCGTCCAGAGCTTGTCCAGCTCGGGCGGTTTGCTTTCACGGTTGGGGCGCTTCTCGCCATCGCTGCTGGAACCTCGCCCCCAGAGATCAGATAACTTGACACCGATTTGTTTAAACAAGGTAAGAAGCATTCTGAAATGAAGTGGCCTAGTCGTTATTTTAAGCAATATTACCCCGGTCATCAGACAGTGAGACACCGGAAGCGCGTTTTTCCTTGGCTATCTTTGCGAACTCAACAATCGCCAGTCGCAACAGGTCAAGACCTTGCCCTGTCCGTGCGCTGACAAAAACGCGTGTAATTCTATCATATTCGTCCCGTTCCATAGACGGATTCAGGCCTGCCGCGTCAATCTTGTTCCACACCAGCAATTGAGGAATATGGTCGGCACCGATTTCCCTCAAAACAAGGTTGACCTGCTCAATCTGCTCCATGCGTGTAGCACTTGAGGCATCAACAACATGAAGCAGCAGGTCTGCATGAATCGTCTCTTCCAGCGTTGCACGGAATGCTGCCACCAGTTGATGCGGCAGTTCCCGAACGAAACCAACCGTGTCCGACATCACGACATTGCCCACTTCGTCCAGGTAGATGCGGCGCGTCGTTGTGTCCAGCGTGGCGAAAAGCTGATCGGCAACATATACCCCCGCCTTGGCAAGCGCGTTGAACAGGGTGGATTTGCCGGCATTGGTATAGCCCACCAGCGATACGGAAAAAGATTGTCCGCGCCCTCTGGCCTTGCGCTGCGTTTCTCGCTGGCGATGCAGTTTGTCGAGACGCTGACGCAAAACTTTCACCCGATCGCCCAGCAGTCGGCGGTCGGTTTCGAGCTGAGTCTCACCCGGACCGCGCAAGCCGATGCCGCCTTTTTGGCGCTCGAGATGGGTCCAGCCACGAACCAGACGGGTTGCCAGATGCTGCAGCTGCGCCAGTTCCACCTGCACCTTGCCCTCGTGACTTTGGGCGCGTTGCGCGAAAATATCCAGAATCAGGCTGGTTCGATCGACGACATTGACTTCGAGCCGTCGCTCCAGATTGCGCTGTTGCGCCGGTGACAAGGCGTGGTTGAAGATGACAAGGTCTATTTTGTGATCAGCTATCGCATGGGCGATTTCATCCACCTTGCCCGTTCCAACAAACAAGGCGGCATCCGGACTGGCGCGTTTGCCCGTGATCGTGATCACGGGCTCGGCGCCAGCAGACAGGGATAACAGTGACAATTCGTCGAGACTATCGGCAAAACCGCCTTTGCCGAAGTCAACGCCGACTAAGGCTGCGCGCATGACATCATGTGTTGACAACTAGAAGGCTGTCAGAATCAGGTCGCAACCTCAGTATTGAGATTAACGGCGCGCGACGGAACGACTGTGGAAATGGCATGCTTGTAGACCATCTGCGTCACCGTGTTGCGCAACAGGACGACATACTGGTCAAATGAATCGATCTGACCCTGAAGCTTGATCCCGTTGACTAGATAAATCGACACGGGAATATGCTCCTTGCGAAGCAGGTTCAGGAAAGGATCCTGCAGGGTTTGGCTTTTATTATTGCTCATGTCAGCTCCATTTATGTTGTTATGGTTAGTAAGTTGGAGACTACCGAACTGCTTCTGGCACTTGAATGAGCCCATATCTGAACCCACGCTCTCATTGTAACCAAATATCAGATTTGGCGTTTTTGTAATACAAATGGTTACAACTGCTGCTCTATTGCCTCGCCCGGTCAAACGGGTTCTTGCCGGTGCGGAACTCAATCCGCAAGGGCGTACCAACCAGGGAAAAGGTGTCGCGGAAATGTTTTTCCAGATACCGCTTGTAGGAATCGCCTATCGCATCCAGCGCGTTGCCGTGAATCACGATGATCGGCGGATTCTGGCCACCCTGGTGGGCATAGCGCAATTTCGGGCGCACCGGACCCTTGCGGCGGGGCTGTTGATGCTCCACCGCTTCCTCCAGTGCCCGCGTCAGCTTCGGGGTTGGCAATTTGGCCATCGCCGCCGCAAATGCCGCATCCACTGACTTCATCAGGGGAGCAATCCCGGTGGACTTGAGCGCCGATATGAAATGAAATTTCGCAAAGGTCAAAAAATGCAGCTTGCGCTCTATATCACTTCGGATTTGGTCACGCTTGTCCGAATCCAGTCCGTCCCACTTGTTTACCGCGACCACCAGCGCCCGGCCGCTTTCCAGGATGAAACCGGCAATATGCGCGTCCTGCTCGGAAATATCCTGTTGCGCGTCCAGCAGCAGGATAACGACATTCGCCTCGGATATCGACTGAAGCGTCTTGACGACAGAAAACTTTTCGATCGCCTCGAACACCTTGCCACGGCGACGGATGCCGGCAGTGTCGATTAGCGTGTATTTCCTGCCGTCCCGCTCGAACGGGATTTCAATCGCATCCCTGGTGGTGCCCGGCATGTCAAACGCAATCACGCGTTCCTCACCCAGCAAAGCATTCACCAGCGTCGATTTTCCGACATTGGGGCGACCGACAATCGCCAGCTTGATCCCCCTCTCGGCAGGATCGTCCTCCTCATCCGCGCGCGCCCCCTGACCCAGCACCAGATCCAGCGCGTGATCCAGCATTTCATGCACACCGTCTCCGTGGGCGGAGGAAATGATGATCGGATCACCCAGTCCCAGCTCATAAAAGTCGGCGGCAACAGCCGAATACTTCATGCCCTCCGCCTTGTTCACAACCAGCATTACCGAACGGCCGGACTTTCGCAAAAACTCGGTAATTGTCTTGTCGTGCGGCGTCATGCCTTGTCGCCCATCAACCAGAAAGACCACGACATCCGCCTCGGCAACAGCCTGTTTGGTCTGCCTCGCCATCTGGTGCATGATGCCTTCCTTGGCAACCGGCTCGAATCCTCCTGTGTCAATCACGAGGAAAGGGCGCGTTCCCATCCGCCCCTCGCCATAGTGACGGTCCCGCGTCAGACCCGGAAAATCGGCAACCAATGCATCGCGTGAACGAGTCAGACGGTTGAACAGCGTGGACTTGCCGACATTCGGACGACCGACAATGGCGATAACGGGCTTCATCTAGTTTGTGTTTCCTTCACTCGCCCGCAAAGGCGGACAGTGTTCCTGAGCGCGTCTGGACGATCAGTTTGGCGTCCGCCAGTATCGGCGCGGTTATTACCGGACTGCCGTCGGTAGCAAGGCGATTCACGAAAGATCCGTCTTCTCGCGAAAGAAAATGAACGAATCCCTGACTATCGGCCACGGCGACATGCCGCCCGAGCGCAACCGGCGCTGACAGTCCACGATGCGCCAGCTTTTCATTGCGCCAGACGCTTTGGCCGCCTTCACGGGCGAATGCGTAGACTGCGCCACGATCATCCACCGCATAGACGAATCGCTCATCGATACCGACGCCCGCGCCGCCCGTAAATTTTTTCGCCCAGCGCACCGCACCGGTCACTGCATCGACACAGGCTATTCGGCCCTGATACGCCGCCGCACAAACATCCCGTCCGAACACGGCAGGAAAGCCGGCGACATCGGCGATGCGCTCAAGCTCGGTCGCACCGCGCGGATCACCGATCGATACTTCCCAGCGCGCACCGCCATTTGCGAGCGACAGCGACAGCAGTTTTCCGCCAGGCAGCGCAACCACGATGGTCGGGCCAACAATGACCATGCCCGGCGAGGATCGCAGCGTCAGGGAAGGTGTCGGCCGGTCAACGGCCCACTTGCGCTTGCCGGTATCCACCTCGTAGGCAGCGATGCGATTGTCGATGCTGCGCACGATCACCAGTCCACCACCAACCACCGGGGCCGACAGGATTTCGCTCGATGCCTGAACTTTCCAGCGCAATTTTCCTTCCCCGTCATAAGCCAGCAGCATTCCCTTCTCGCCTGCAACGGCAACCGTACTGGCGTCGCTCCCTGCTCCGGCAGTCAGAGCCATGTCGGCCTTGACGCGCCACCGGGTGCTGCCATCCGCAAGCGAAATCCGGGCAACCGAACCGTCGGCTGCCGCCGCGACAATGCTGTCACCTGACTGCGCCGGAGAGAACACATGGTTGCCCGCCCTTCCGACAGCAGCCGTCCATACACTTTTCACATCCAGTGACGGCTTGAATTCGACCAGCGCCGCCGGCACATTTTTTGGTTCGGCCTTGGCTGCAAACGGGTTGAGCGAAGTCACGGTGGAACAGCCTGCCAACATGGCAAACAACCCCAGACCCGCCACCTTGAGAATTTTGCGCATATCCAACCTCACATTAACTTGCTGCTTTTTTCGGGGAGCCGCCAATGCCATCCAGCTTGAGCTGAATCAGTGAACGGCCCGGTTCACTCGCTTCGGTTTTATCCAGCGCCAGCTGGTAGGCGGCACGCGCTTCATCCAGTTTGTTTTGCGCAGCCAGAATATCGCCCTTGCGATCGGCCACCAGCCCGGCATACGCCGCCGGAAAGTCGCCGGCAAGAAGTTTCATGCCTTCATCGTAGGATTTTTCATCAAGCAGGAGACCGGCAAGTCGAACTTTCGCCATCGCCTTGTATTCATCGTCGATGGCGTTGCTGGCGGCCCACTGCAATTGCGCCTTGGCGACATTCAGATCACCCGCCTGAAACGCCGAATGCGAGGCTATCATGGCGGTCATCTGCGCATAAGCCGTGCCGGAGAATCGGCTTTCCATATCGGTTGCCGCCCGCTGAACCTTGGCATGGTCTCTGGCGTTCACTGCTCTGGACAGTTCTTCGTAAAGCTGCGATGCCTGCGCAGCCTGACTTCTCTGATAATACTTCCAGCCAGCCCATGCCGAATATATCGACAGGGCAATGATGAGCAACCAAGTCACCAGATTGCCATACTCTTTCCACCATGCCTTGAGTTTGTCAATCTGTTCCTGCTCTTCAAGATCGTATGCCATGCTTTTCTCGCCTAAAGTTATTCAAGATTATCCGTGATGATCTTCGTCCTGACCGATGATTTGGTCGACAATGTATTCTGCAACGCTGCCAAACGGCACGCTGCTCTGGTTATTCTGCATGTCGGCCGATCGCATGGCCTTGACCGATGCTGAACCGCTCGCGATTTCATCCTCGCCCAAAATGATCGCGTAAGCCGCGCCGCTCGAGTCAGCCCGCTTCATCTGCGACTTGAAACTGCCGGCAGCGCCGGCCGCAGCGCAATGTAGCACAACATCCAGACCGGCATCGCGCAGCCGCTCAGCCAGCACAGTCGCCTGAAGCTGCGCGGCCTCGCCCTGATGCACCAGATAGACATCACACTGGTTCTGTGCGACCGGATCGCCGGACGCGCGCATCAGTTCGATCAGGCGCTCGACACCCATCGCAAAACCGCAGGCTGGCGTGAACTTGCCACCGAACATCTCGACCAGCGGGTCGTAGCGCCCACCGCCACAAACCGTGCCCTGCGCACCCAGATCGTCCGACACCCACTCGAACACGGTACGGTTGTAGTAATCCATGCCGCGCACCAGCCGCGGATTGATGCGAAAGGGGATGTTGTTGTGCTTAAGAATTTTCTGCACGCCGTAAAAATGCTCGAGCGATTCCGCATCGAGATACTCGACCAGCTTGGGAGCTGCATTCACCGTATCCTGCATCGACGGATTCTTGGTGTCGAGAATGCGCAGCGGGTTGGTGTACAGTCGTCGCTGCGCTTCGGCATCGAGAACTTCCCGGTGCGCCTCGAAATACGCTATCAAATCAGCGCGGTGACGATGCCGCTCGTCGGCATTGCCGATGGAATTCAATTCAAGCCGGATGTTCCTCAGGCCCAGATCGTCCCACAGGCGCTGGCACAGCATGATCAGCTCCGCGTCGATGTCCGGGCCGACGAAACCAACCGCCTCCGCGCCGATCTGGTGAAACTGGCGGTAACGGCCGCGTTGTGGCCGCTCATGCCTGAACATCGGGCCTGCATACCAGAGCCGCTTGGGTCCATCGTAGGTCAGATTGTGCTCCAGCACGGCGCGCACCACGCCGGCCGTGCTTTCCGGTCGCAGCGTGAGATGATCACCGTTGAGTGCATCTTCGAAAGAGTACATTTCTTTCTCGACGATGTCGGTCACGGCACCCAGTCCGCGCGCAAACAATGCTGTTTCTTCGACGATCGGCGTGCGGATCTGCTGGTAGCCATAACTTTTCAGCACCGACTGAACCGTGTTCTCGAACAACGCCCATAGCGGCGCATCCGACGGCAGGATGTCATTCATCCCCTTGATGCCGGTGATTTTTCTGTTTTTTGATTTCTCAGTCATGCTTGCTCGCTGGCTTGCCGCGCCATTATGCGGCGGGCGGTTTATTCCCATAGTTCTTTTTCACATATTCCAGAACAATGTCCTGAAATTCCTCGGCAATGCGATCACCCCGCAATGTCATTCCCTTGATGCCGTCAATGAACACCGGCGCGGCGTTCGACTCGCCCGTACCCGGCAGGCTGATGCCGATGTTCGCGTGCTTCGATTCTCCCGGACCATTGACGATACAGCCCATCACCGCGACCGTCATGGTTTCGACCCCCGGATAAGTTTTTTTCCACTCCGGCATCTGCTCGCGCAGATAGGTCTGAATCCTGTCTGCAAGCTCCTGGAATACCGTTGAAGTCGTGCGACCGCATCCGGGGCAGGCCGTCACCATCGGCATGAACTTGCGCAAACCCATCGTCTGCAGAATTTCCTGCGCAACGACCACTTCCTTCGTCCGGTCCCCGCCCGGCTCCGGCGTCAGCGACACACGAATCGTGTCGCCGATTCCTTCCTGCAGCAACACTGCCATCGCGGCAGTTGACGCCACAATGCCCTTGCTTCCCATGCCTGCCTCAGTCAGCCCGAGGTGCAGCGCGTAATCGCAGCGACGGGCAAGCTCGCGATAAACCGCAATCAAATCCTGCACGCCCGACACCTTGCATGACAGAATAATCTTGTCTGCCGCCAGACCCAGATTTTCCGCCAGCTTCGCGCTGCCAATGGCGGAGGCAATCAGTGCTTCATACATCACGCGCTGCGCATCCCACGGCTCGCTGCGCTGCGCGTTCTCATCCATGATGCGCACCAGCAAATCCTGATCCAGACTTCCCCAGTTGACGCCGATGCGCACCGGCCTGCCGTACTGACTGGCCACTTCGATCATCTGCGCAAACTGCGTATCGCGCTTAACACCCTGCCCAACATTACCCGGGTTGATGCGGTATTTCGATAATGCCTGCGCGCATTCCGGATTCGATTTCAACAGTGTGTGCCCGTTGTAATGGAAGTCGCCTATCAATGGCACGGCTATACCCGCCTGATCCAGTTGCTCGCGAATGCGCGGCACCGCTGCCGCTGCTTTCGGCGTATTGACCGTGATGCGCACCAGTTCCGAACCAGCTTGCGCCAGCTCGGCAACCTGGTTTGCCGTGCCGATGGCATCTTCGGTATCGGTATTGGTCATCGACTGCACCACCACCGGCGAACCACCACCCACCAGCACCTCGCAGGATCCGTGCCGAATCGTCACAACCCGCGTGGCAGCACGCGCAAGAGGGCCGGAATGGATGGACATGCTGAACTTCACGAAACTTATTTCAGGCTCAGCCTGACAACCTTGCTGTACTTGTCCACCGGAATCTCCAGCGGCACGCCGCGCAAAGTGGCATCGACACCGGGGCCGTTGCCCAAAGTCAGCTGCACCGGCTCGGCAATCTCGATCGTTTCGCTTCCTCCTGCGCTTATCGTACCCTTGTACAAAACGCTCCCGTTGGCACGACGCAGCTCGATCCAGGACTCCTCGCGAAACTTGAGCACGAGCGCATTTCCGGAACTGGCTGCAGCCGGAATTTGATTGGCGGCAGCGCCCTCCGACGAAGCTGTCGTAGCGCTGGCGCCATCAGGCGCGGGCGTAGCGGCAGTCACGGCAGCCGGTGCTGAGGCCGGTGCAGAAGCCAGCTGAGACGACACATCCACCGTCGGCAACTCGATCTGTTTGGTTTTTTCCTTCACCTCGACAAGAACGGTCGCGGATGTCTCGGCCTTTCCCGCTTTCGACGCTACCGCCGAAGCGGGGGAAGAGGCCGGTGTCCTTTCAAATTTCTGCGCAATCGATTTGGGCAAGGCAGGCAGCCACCCCATCTTCTGGCCCATTAGCACGACTATCAGCAAAAGCACCGTCCCGATAGCGATCATCATCCACATCGCGTGAGTGTTGCGCCCTGTCTTGAAAGGCACACGCGATTCGGAAAACGGCGTCGGCACGCTTTTACGCACCGGCATCAACCGGGTCATGTTCGGCGCATCATTCGGGAGCATTGACGCCAGCGCTTCCGGATCCATTTTCAGCACCTTCGCATAGGCGCGCACAAATCCACGGTATATCGACTGGCTGTGAAAGCTGGAGTGGTTGTCCGATTCGATTGCCAAAATCTGCCGCGGCGTCATTTTCAGCTGCTCCGCCACGCGTTCCAGCGTCAAGCCCAGCGCCTCCCGGCGTGCAGAGAGCTGTGCGCCGGGAGACGGCACTGGCTGGCTGTCATCCCGCGATTCGGGCAGCGTCTGCCCGACTTCCTCAGACTCCCGAATCTTCTCGTCGTCTTTCACGATCGCCTCACTCATTGAATGCCCCCCGCTGATAGGCGGAAAATTCCGGAGAACCCGGATACAGGCGGCGCAGGTTTGCGACATGAACCGCCTCGGCCGATCGATCGCCCCGCTTGCGCCCGATCTTGATCGCCGTCCAGAGCATGTCTGCCGTCATCTCCTTCGCATTACTTGCCCGGGAGATATAAAAATGCGCCTTTTCGTAATCGGCGCGTGCGTAATACAACTTCGCCATATTGGTATTTGTCTCCGGACTGGCCGGATCGTAGCGAAATGCGCGGTTGAAATAGGCTTCGGCCGCCTGGTTGTTTTTCATCTTCAGGCTGCACACGCCGGCATTGTTCAAGGCCTTGGGCGGGGACTGGTAACTCCGGTTGTTGAAGGCGGCCTCGAAGTAAGCAATGGATTTTTCTTCCTGCCCATTGAGGCAGAGGTACCAGCCATAGTTGTTGGCCAGATCAGGATTGCTGGGTGCGATGGACAGGGCGCGCTTGAAGTTCTCCTCCGCCAGGCGCATCTCGTCCATCTCCATGTAAATCACCGCACGAATGATGTACGCATCAGCATTATTCGGGTCAATGGCCAGCGCCAGCTTGATTTCATCCAGCGCAACCGCCATCTGCTTTTGCTGGTAGTAACCAGCCGCCAGCTGCAGACGGATCGATGCGCGCTTTTGCACCTCGGTCATATCCGAACTGGTTCGCAATTCAGCCTGACTGCTGGTGTTCGTCGTCGTGCACCCTGCCATCAGCAGCGCAAACCATATCGCAAGCCCGCGCCTGCACCAAATCGCTTTCATGCCCGCTCCTCCACAATACGAATGCCAGTCCTGCCCAAACCTTGCCGGATCTGCGAATTCTTCGCCATCCGTTCGAACACGCGCGTGCGATCCTGCACCTCGCCCGCCAGTTGTCCGCAGGCCGCGTCAATGTCATCACCTCGCGTCTTGCGCACCGTTGTGATAAAACCTGCATCCAGAAGAATCTTGCCAAAGGCCTTGATGCGTACATCGCTGGATCGCTTCAGACCCGATTCGGGAAAGGGGTTGAAAGGAATCAAGTTGAACTTGCATGACACCCGGTTCGCCTTGTTGGTAACCAGCGCGATCAACTCGCGAGCATGCTTGTCGGTGTCGTTCACTCCGTCGAGCATGCAGTATTCGAACATGATCGCGTCGCGAGGCGCGTGCTTGAGATAACGGCGGCATGCCGCCATGAGTTCGGGCAAGCCATGCTTGCGGTTCAGCGGCACCAGATCATCGCGCAAGGCGTCGTTGGACGCATGCAGCGACACAGCCAGCGCCACCGGGCAATCCTGCGCCAGCCGGTCAATCATCGGCACCACGCCGCTGGTGGAGACGGTCACGCGACGGCGCGACAGGCCGTAGGCATTATCGTCCAGCATCAGTTTCAGCGCCCTGACGCTGGCTTCGTAATTCAGCAGGGGCTCGCCCATGCCCATCAGCACCACATTGCTGATCTGGCGCTCGCCCTTCGGACCAAACTCGATGCCCTTGGTCTTGCGCAGGGCAAATTCCGCCATTCTGAGCTGACCGATGATTTCGCCGGTTGTCAGATTGCGGCTAAAACCCTGCTTGCCGGTCGAACAGAAACGGCAATTGACAGCGCAACCTGCCTGCGTCGAGACGCACAGCGTGCCGCGGCCATCCTCGGGAATGAAAACGGTTTCGACAGCGTTGCCCTGCCCGACATCCAGCAACCACTTGCGGGTTCCATCCAGCGAAGTGCTGTCGCTGATCACCACCGGCTCAGCGATGACCGCGCGCCCTGTCAACTTTTCGCGCAGCGATTTCGCCAGATCGGTCATCGCATCGAAATCGCTGACGCCAAAAACATGCATCCAGCGCTGCAACTGCCGGGCACGAAACGGCTTTTCACCCAACTCGCCACAGTAAGCGACGAGTTGCGCGGGATCGAGATCCAGCAGATTGGTGAGTGCCGTCATATTCAATTTTCATGCCGCCGGGGCGGCGTCAGCTTTTCAATCAGCGCGAATACACATTCAGCGACGGGAAGAAATACGCTATTTCAACCGCTGCCGTCTCCGGCGCGTCGGAACCGTGCACGGCGTTCGCATCAATAGAATCCGCAAAATCGGCGCGAATCGTGCCTTGGTCGGCCTTCTTCGGGTCAGTCGCGCCCATCAGGTCGCGGTTCTTGGCAATCGCATTGTCGCCTTCCAGCACCTGCACCATGACCGGGCCGGAAATCATGAAATCCACCAGATCCTTGAAAAACGGGCGCTCCCTGTGAACCGCATAAAAGCCTTCCGCCTCTGCCTTGGACAATTGCGCCATGCGCGCTGCGATGACTTTCAGGCCAGCGCCTTCAAAGCGCGAATAAATTTGTCCGATCACATTTTTTGCGACTGCGTCAGGTTTGATGATCGAGAGAGTGCGTTCGATTGCCATTTTACAAAAACTCCAATAAAAATAAAGATTTAAGACCGATTTTCGGCTGCGTAGATAACTTTACATTCTACCACGGATAATCACCGCTCACGAGCCGCAAACACTGAGGAAGTCACCAGTGGGGCGCGATGCCGAAACCGCGAGCGGAGGCATTTATGCCTTGAATTTTCAGCCCAGCGTGGTATCCAGCACCATCATCAGGGCAAATCCTGCCATCAGGCCAATGGTGGCTGGTGTCTGGTGGCCGTTGCGGTGCGTTTCCGGAATCACTTCGTGCGACACCACGAACAGCATCGCACCACCCGCCAGCCCCAGACCGATGGGGTAAGCTGCGGCAAAGCCCGTCGACAGCCCCACGCCCAGCAAGGCACCGAGCGGCTCCAGCAAGCCGGTTGCAGCGGCCAGCAGCACCGCGCGCCAGGCCGGGTATCCGGCGCTGCGCAACGCGATCGCCACCGCCAGGCCTTCCGGCAAGTCCTGCAAGGCAATCGCCACGGTCAACGGTATTCCGACACTCATGTCGCCTTGCGAAAAGCCGACGCCAATCGCCATGCCTTCGGGCAAGTTATGCAGCGCAATGGCAAAAACGAACAGCCACAGGCGGCTGGTTCGTTCGTGTCCGGCGCCAAAGGCACCGGCGTTTTCATGTTCGTGCGGCATGAACTCATCCATGCCCAGCATCAGCAGCACGCCCAGCATCATCCCCAGCACGACCAGTCCCGCGCCGCCGGTCTTGTTTCCGAGAATCTTCCCGCCCGCCTCGATGCCCGGCAACAGCAGCGAGAATGCGGTCGCCGCCAGCATCATGCCGGCAGCCATGCCCAGCATCGCATCCTCGACTTTTTGCGGCACATGGCGCAGCACCAGCGCCGGTAGCGCCCCCAGCGCAGTCGCAGCAAAGCCTGCCGCGCCGCCCAGAAGCGCAAAGCGGACGATGGCAAGCGCATCATCGGACAAAACCTGCGCGACGCTCTGTGCGATCAGGCCCAGTATTGCGAGCAAGGACACGCACATCCCCGCCGTGATCCACGGTCTGGCGCGCGCATGCCTGCGCATCGCATGGAACCAGGTTTCGCGCCGCGTCATTCCGGTTTTTGTCATGATCCAGGTCTGGGTCGAGGGGAATTACCTGATTTTAAGCGGCCTCGGATTATCCCGCCCTATCGTGCGCACCCCCTGCCCCGTCGTCACATCCCACATGCGAACCGTGTTGTCGCCGCTACCCGAAACGAGCAGCTTGCCATCGGGTGCAAATGCCAGCGCCGCCACCGACCAGGAATGGCCGACCAGTGTGCGCAACTCGCGTCCGCTGGCGACTTCCCACAACTTGATGCTCTTGTCGCGGCTGCCTGATGCCAGCACAGTGCCATCCCGCGACAGCGAAATGGCTTCCACCCAGCTCGTATGCCCGTACAGCGTGCGCCACTCTTTTGCATTGGCGATGTCCCACAACTTGATGGTGTTGTCGGTACTGGCGGCAATGAGCGTGGCGCCATCCGGCGTAAATACCAGCGCGGCGATCACCCCGGCATCGCCGCCAATGCTCGACTGAAGCTCGCCGGTCACCACATCGCGCAGCTTGATTGTCTTGTCTGCGCTGCCGGAAGCCAGCGTTTTGCCGTCAGGCGAAAACGCGATCGCATGCACCGGTTTCAGATGTCCGCGAAACTGCCGCAGCCGGCGCCCGCTCGCCACATCCCAAATGGATACGACGCCTTCCGACCAACTGCCGCTGCCGGTCGCAAGCAACTTGCCATCCGGCGAAAAGGCAAGCGATTTCACCTCGCCGCCATGTCCGGCAAGCATGTTCCGCACACGGCCGCTGGCAACCATCCACAGGCGCACGGTCTGGTCGAGACTGGCGGATGCCAGCATCTTGCCATCGGGTGAAAAGGCGATGGCGCTCACCGCACCGGCGTGTCCACGCAGGGAGCGAATTGCGCGGCCGTTGGCCGTGCGCCACAGGTGAACCACCTTGTCATCGCCGCCGGAAGCAATCAGCTTGCCGTTCGGCGCATAAGCGACGGCATGCACCATGCCTGCATGCCCGCCGCTGGCGGGAGCCGCCGGCCTGGCCCATCCCGAAACTGCCCATAGCATCATGGCCAGCACAGCGCCCGTGCGCATGAGTCGAATTGTCTTTACCATGCTGTCCAAAAGCATACTATCCCCCAGTGTGTTTTTTCCGGCGCTTCCAATATGGTTGTGAGCCTTTTTTGGAGATATACTCCCCGGAATAATGCCATTTTACCGCCAATTTTTGCCTATTTTCTGTGCATTTCTGGCTTTTTTGATGCTCCAGACACCTGCCACTCCCTCATTTTGCCCAACTAATAACGCGCCGCGTTATTAGTTGTCAAAGCCACTCCACCTTTTTGAACTGCCTGTACAGATAAATGCAGGAGCCCACCACGAAGGACAGCGTGGCCGGATAGGCCCAGTGCCAGTCCAGTTCCGGCATATGCTTGAAGTTCATCCCGTACAGACTGAAAACCATGGTCGGAATCGCCAGAATCGCGCCCCAGCCCGCCAGTTTCTTCACTATCTCGTTTTGCCCGACGGTCATGAGCGCCAGATCGACCTGCATCGCTGCCGTCACCATGTCGCGCATGTTGTCGACCGCCTCGATCACGCGTTGCACATGGTCGTGTATGTCGCGGTAGTACACGCGGCTCTCGCGCGGGATGATGCTGGTGTGAAAGCGGATCAGCGCGTTGCAGATATCCAGCAGTGGTGCAACGGCGTTCCTGAGCAACAGCAACTGGCGCTTCAGTTCGTAAAGCTGCTGCAGGCTCTCGCGGCTGAAGCGCGCATTGAACAGCTCATCCTCCAGCGCACTGAACCGCTCCTCCAGCGCATCGACCAGCGGCCGGTAATTGTCGACCACGAAATCCATCAGCGCGTACATCACAAAACCGGGCCCCCCGGCCATTTGTTCCGGCATGCCTTCGCAGCGCTCATGCACCTTCTGGTAACTTTGCGAATGGCCAAGCCGTACCGAGAGCAGAAAGCGCTCGCCGAGAAACAGGTGCGTTTCGCCGAAGTGCAGAATGCTGTCGCAAATGTTGGCTGTCCTCAGCACCAGAAAAAGCGTATCGCCATACTCCTCCAGCTTCGGGCGCTGATGGGCGGCATGCGCGTCCTCGATGGCGAGATGATGCAGGCCAAATTCCTCCTGTAACTGCACCAGCAAATGCAGGTCTGTCTCGTGCAGCCCGACCCAGATAAAGACATCCGGTTGCGTTTCGAGATAGTCGCTGATTTCGTCTATCGTGATGTCGGCCAATTTTCTGCCGTTGACATAGGCGGCGCAGTATACGCCGGCGGTTGTGGTCGGCAGCGGCAGTTCGCAACTGGCCGCTTCGTCCATGGAGCGCGCATGAGTCATTGATAGCTTTCGATCAAGCGTGAAATCGGGAGTTTTGCTACCTCGAATGGTACACCCATCGGGCTCCGCCCAGAAGTCCGGCAAGGAATGAGCCGCTTCAGGTCAGCGACTGCTCGACCGGTCGGCGCTTACGAAATGATGACCCGGTTGCGACCGGATTGCTTGGCCAGGTACATGGCGTGATCGGCACGACTGATTAGCAAATCCAGGGTGTCATCGTCGCTCGACAGGCTGGCGATTCCCACACTGGCGGTGATCGCCACCGAATGGCCCTCATAACTTATGGGTTGCGCGGCCATTTTCCGCAGGGCGCGATCGACGACTTCCCGTGCCTGCTCGCTGCTTGCCCCCGGGAGCAGCAAGACAAATTCATCACCGCCAAGGCGGGCGAAAATATCGATTCCCCGGATGCTTTGCTGAAAAACCCGAACCAGCAGTTGCAGGGCCAAATCGCCTACCGAATGGCCATGCACATCATTGATCGGCTTGAGGTAATCCAGATCAATCAAAACCAGGGTCATTTCCTGCTGCAGACGGACCGCACGACGATGTTCATTTCGCGCCAGAAGCATGAAATGTCGCCGATTGATGGCACCGGTCATTTCGTCGATGGTGGCAAATTGCAGCAACTCGTCCTGAAGCCGCTTGCGCTCGGTGATGTCACGAATGAATACGAATATCTGCCCACCCGACAAACTGCTAAACGCGGTGCTCACCTCAACCCGCCAGATCGAGCCATCCTTGCGTCGGTGCATGGTCTCAAATTGGGCATGACCCTGCTTGAATATTCGCTGGATGCGATCCGATACTTCGTAGGGACTGAGCATCGCTTCCAGATCGGGAATCCGCATGGCCAGCAGCTCTTCGCGGGTAAAGCCGGACATGTCGCAGTAGGTCTGGTTGACTTCGAGCAAATTACCCAAACCATCGACGCGCCAGAACCCGTCAAGCGTCGTCTGGAGAATGCTTTGCAGGGCCTCATGACTTTCCTGGAGTGCCTGCTCCGCTTTCTTGCGCTCGCTGATATCGCGGATGATGCCGATCGCAATCCATTCATTCCGGCGTCTCACGGCCGAAAGGGATAGCTCCATCGGGAACTCGGCGCCGCCCTTGCGCAGGGCTTGCAGTTCAAGCATGCGCCCCGCCGCCGCCCCTTCGCCACTGGTTTGGTAGCGGGCAAAGCCGGCTTCAAAGGCCGGGCGATAGCGCTCCGGTGCCAGCAGGGAATGCAGGTTATTACCGATGGCTTCATCGCTGGCATAACCAAAAATCAATTCGGCTGCCCGATTCCAGAACGAAATGGTGCCATCTGCCCCCATCATGACGATGGCGTCCTGCGCCGAAGCCGCAATGATACGGAACTGCTCTTCGCTCTCACGCAAGGACACTTCAGCCTGTTTTCGCTCTGTAATGTCCTGAATCGTGCCGAATGTAGATACCGGATTGCCCTCGGCATCAATTTTCACTGTTATCTTGTGATGCACCCAGCGTTTCTGCCCGCTGCCAGGCGCAATGACGGGGTATTCCTGGTCGAATGGCAATCTCTTTTCAATCGCCTCCCTCAAATTTGCGCGCACCGCTTCGCGATGTTCAGGCGCGATCAGGTTCAGCCATTCCTGGGCACCGATCGGGTAATCATCGTCGAGCCCTAGTATCTCGCCAATCGTGCCAGAACCCGCCCACCGGTCATTGCGAAAATCATGGCTGTAACTGCTGAGGAGGGCGATTTTCTGCGCCTCGCGCAGGGATTCCTGGCTGGAATACAGCGATGACATGGCCTCTTCCTGTTGCCGCCACCCACGGTTGATCAGCTTGGCAAACGCAAACAGTGTCAAAATGAATGCCGCAGCCAGGCCAACAAAAATCCAGGCCTCCTTGTGCCATTCGGCAAAAGCGGTTGCCTGGTCGATTCCGACAGTGACGAGAAACCCGTACTTTTCGTTCCGGGAATAGGAATACAGGCGGGCTATGCCATCGAATCTGGAACCCTTAACCGCGTAACTGCCCTCCGCTGGATTTGCCCGCAAGGCATTCGCCAAACTCGCCGATATGCCCTTGTCGTCGCCGGGATAGAAATATTGTCCACTTGAGTAACGCGCGACGACTTCCCCGTTCGCATGCCGCAGAGCAATAACGCCGCTCGATCCCGACTTGATCTTGCCAAACATCTGGTGTATTTCATCGACAGGAACGGAAGCAAAAACAGCTCCGCCAAAGGAACCATCTGCCTTGCTGATGCGCCGGGCGAATATCCAGCTCCATTTCTGGTTGGATCGTCCAATCACAGGCTCACTGATGACAAGTCCTGCCCTGGGATCATCCCGCAAGCGGACGAAATACTCGCGGTCGGCATTGTTCGGCCGCGTGGGCAAATCGTCCGCCACATAGACAACCTCTCCGCGCTCATTGGTCGATCGCAGCAGCGCAACCTGATGCAGGCGCGTATCCTGCTGCCGCAGCATCCGTTCTATGGCGTGACGATCCGGTTTCTGCGTCGCTATTTGACGGCTTATCTCGCTGGCAGATGCCAGCAGCGCCACATCGATGGTCGCGATCAGACCTTCGACGGTCTGCTCCATGGATCTGGCCATGCTTTGCGTATCGGAAAAGACTCGCTTTTCGACTGCATCATGCATATGCGACAGGGCGATGAATGTCGCCACCATAACGAGCGCAGCCAGCGCCGCTACGCCGCCAAAAAAAAGGGCGCGGGTCTTGCGGAAAAGCGGCTGGCTATTGGCGGGCATGGATGGGGTGTCCGTTCAGCGGTTCAAATGGCGCAGGCAACCCCTATCAGGAAAGCGCGGTTGTATACTCCGGTTGGAAGGTGATGGATGCTCAAAAGCAATGGTATTACATTGGCGCAACATTCATGCAAAATTGGCGAAAATCAATCAATTTTCACGAAAATTGTTTACAGTAAGCAACATTTGACGGGCGAATGCCCAAGCCGCGCCAACATCCGCAGGCAGGGCAGGGAGGCCCAACCGCCTCGTCAGGAAGCCGTTGCCTTGCGATACATGGCCGCCGCGACCATTTCCAGCAGTTCCTGAACCGGCATGGTTGCGCCATTTTCAATCGGTCCGACATTTTTTTCATGCCACTCGATGAGGCCAGAGCGCCCCTCCAGAATTTCCATTGCGGCCTGCTTGTACTTCCCATTTGCACCTTTCAGAATGGATACCATGATCTTTTCGGTTTCCGGCGATCGCGGAATGCCAAAATTCATGTTTGACACCCTGATGGTTCCGTGCGGCAGAGGCGCGCTTTCCGAAAGAATGACGGATTGCGCCAACTTGGTTGACGCCAGCTTGATCGGGCCGGTATGTTCAGTTTGCTTCGACAAGGCCTTGCGCACCTTTTCGAGCAAGTCCATCGCCGTTTCAATGTCGCCCATCGCAACTGCGGCATCAATATCGCCTTTGGCAGCCCAATGGCCGCTCATCGCTCGCAGCGCAGCGCCGGTGCCTTTGCCGGCCACACCCGCGATTTCCAGACTGGCGCAAATGCGATCGATGGCCGCCATCATCGCGTCTTCCGTGTTTTGTGTCGTTTTCATTGCCATCCTCGCTGAATCACGATAAGCCGCAGAACCATCATGCCATTTTCACCTTGGCCTTTGGCAAGTCTGATCATACCGCTTCATGGCCGGGAACGACAAAACAGCTAAAAAGTTGTGAATTCCTGAAGGCTGCGCTATATTCATCCTGAATTGCCCACTGGAAAGACTGAGTTCGCCACTCATGCCAGCAACTCCGCCGCCTTCGCAAAGTGTCACCCTGCTCCTCCTGTTGTCCGGGACGGAATTACACTGCGTGCAAATTGACGGCGAGATTGAAGCACTTACCGGCTACCCTGCCAGCGAACTTTTATCGGGCGCAAACCGTTTTGACACCCTCATTCATCCTGATGACCGGGATATCCGCGAGCAGATATTTTCTCATCTGCCGCAAGCCGAACCGCTCGCCCTGACCTACCGCATCCTCCAGAAAAACGGCCGGGTCAAAATCATCAGCGGCATCTGCCAGAAGCATCCCGGCAAGGAGGCGGGCGAAACCGGCATTGCGCTCACGCTGCAAGCGCCGCAAATCCAGCGAGACAACATCGTTGAGAAAATGATGTTGAAGAACTTTGTCGCCATGCTGGAAAACTCCGACGATTACATCTATTTCAAGGACAGAAACCATGTCTTCACCGGTGCCAGCCGAACGCTCGTCAACATTACAGAGCCAACCGAACACTGGACCGACCTGATCGGCAAAACCGATTATGAGGTTTTTCCAAGGGAATTTGCGGACATCTATTTCACCCTGGAGAAAAAAGTGTTCAGCGGCTTGCTGCCTGTGGCGCAGGACATTCAGCCCACCATGGATGTGCGCGGAAACAAGGGCTGGGTTGACAACCGCAAATATCCCATCAAGGATAGTCACGGCAATATTGTCGGCCTCTTCGGCATCGCGCGCGACATCACCCAACTCAAACAGGCGCAGGAATCCCTGCAGCAAGAACAAGCTTTCTCCAGGGCCCTGCTCGATAGCCTGCCGGGCATTTTCTACCTCTACAGCTATCCCGAACTTCGGTTGGCGCTTTGGAACAGGCAGCACGAAACGCTTCTGGGGTACGATGCCAACGAGATGAAAGACCGGCACATCACAGACTGGCATACCCCGGAATACATAGAAGCCGTGCTCCAGGCCATCGAAAAGGTGATGCAGGACGGGCAGAGCGAAATTGAAGCGCCCCTGGTAACGAAAGATGGCCGCCTTGTGCCGTTCTTGCTCACTGGCGTCAAATTCGAGGCTCAAGGCCGGCCATTTTTACTGGGAACCGGCATCGACATCACCAAGCGCAAGCAGGCCGAAACACAATTGCAGGCCAGCCATGATCTGCTTGCCAAACTGTCCCTGAACACGCCCGGGATGTTCTACGAACTCAAAATGTCGCCGGACGGGCAATTCAGCTTCCCCTTCGTCAGCGATACTGTAAAGGAGTATTTCAACGCCACGCCGGAAGAATTGCGCGAAAACGCAGCAAAAATATTTGCCGGCCTGCACCCGGACGACCATGACAAGTTTGTCGCTTCTTTTCTGGAGTCGGCTCGCACCTTGCAACCCAGGCAACTCGAATACCGTGTTTGCAACCAGCAGGGTGGCACGCGCTGGGTTGCCGGATCGTCCAAACCGGAGCGGCAGCCTGACGGCAACACCGTGTGGTACGGATTTGTCAGCGATATTACCGGGCGCAAGCAGTCCGAAATCCGCCAGCAACTGGCCGCCAGCGTCTTCACCCACGCCCACGAGGGCATCACCATCACCGACGCCAACGGCACCATCGTCGAGGTCAATGACACCTTCACCCGCATCACTGGTTACACCCGCGAGGAAGCAACGGGGAAAAATCCGCGCATCCTGCAATCCGGCCGCCATGACGCCGAATTCTACGCTTGCCTGTGGCAGAGCCTCGTTGAAAATGGCCACTGGTCCGGCGAAATATGGAACCGGCACAAGAATGGCGAAATCTACGCCGTGCTGCTCACCATCAGTGCCGTACACGACAGCGACGGACGGACGCAAAATTTCGTTGCCCTGCTCACCGACATCACACAGATGAAGAAACACGAGCAGCAATTGATATACATGGCGCACTACGATGCGCTCACCAGCCTGCCCAACCGCGCGCTGCTCACCGATCGCCTGCAGCAAGCCATGGCACAGGGCCAGCGGCGCAAACAACCGCTGGCGGTGGCTTATGTCGACCTGGACGGTTTCAAGGCGATCAATGATGAGCATGGCCACGATGTCGGCGACGATTTTCTGGTCGCCATCTCGCAGCGCATGAAAACAGTCCTGCGAGAAGTCGATACCCTGGCACGACTCAGCGGCGACGAGTTCGTCGCCGTGCTGGCCGACCTGGAACATTCGCAGGACTGCAAACCCGTGCTTGAGCGCCTGTTGAAGGCAACCTCCGAACCCATTGCATTGAGAGGCGCCATATTGCAGGTTTCATCCAGCATTGGCGTAGTGATCTATCCGCAGGATGGAAAAGAGGTCGACCTGCTGCTGCGCCGCGCCGACCAGGCAATGTACAAAGCCAAACAGGCGGGCAGGAATTGCTACCGCCTGTTCGATGCCAATCAGGATGGAAGCGAGGGGGAAGGCGAGCGCTAGCGTTCTGCAGCAATCATGCCGCAACCACCCTGTCGCGCCCGCTCAACTTGGCCGCAAATGTCCGGCGGTTAGCCAACTCCACCATTTTTTCGACGGAAAGCTCCTCCGGCGGGATTTCCGAACTGTCGGCAATTCCGCAACTGAACCGGATGCGAATTTCCATGCCGTTATAGAGGAACACCCGCCCTCTGACGAGGCCCATGATCCGCTCGATCATCGCTACAGTTTCAGCCGCATTCGCATTCACGGAAACAATGATGAACTCTTCCCCACCGTAACGACCGCAAATGTCATACGGACGAATCGCTGCGCTGATCAGCCCGGCGAACTCCCCCAGGATCAGATCGCCGGCTTCGCGCCCGTAGTTGTAATTGAGGTTTCTGAAGTTGTCGATATCGAGAATGGAAACGCAGAAGTTCCTGCCAAGGCGAGCGTATTCCGCATCGAACCCCTGCAGCCTTTCGAGCACATGGCGCTTGTTGAAGATTCCGGTGAGCGGGTCATGGATTGAACTCCCCTCAACTTGCACATCGGAGGCAAGCTTAGTCGCCTCCAGTTGCTCACGAATGATTTCGCACTCGCAAAAGGCCGAAATTATCGCGGAGGCGCCCTCGAGCAAATCGATTTCATCCTCCTTCCATGAGCGCTGGCGCCAGCAGTCGTCGAAGCCGACAAAACCGGCAATTTCATCGTTTACCTCTATCGGAAAAACCAGCAGTGACTGAATCCCGTGGGCCGCAAGCGCAGCGCGCAGTTCTTCAGGCAGGGTCGAAATGTCTTCCGTGAGGATTCCCCCCTCCTGCGTCAACATCTGCCGCCAGACAGCGTAAGACGCATAGGGAATGTCCTTCATCCATTGATGGGCGATGCCTTCGGAGCACCATTCATGAATCGGCCCCATGGTCGAGCGTTCCTTGCCGTCAAGGAAGACATAGGCGCGAGAGAGTTGCAGGCCGGAACAGAGCACCCTCAGGGCACGGCTTAACTGGGTGCTGAAACTTTCATGATCGGCAAATGCCAACGCCACCTCGGATAACAGCTTGTAATTCATGCCCACTCCTGTATTTGCACCTTCTTTATTTCTGAATGATCGATTGTAAGGCCATTGGCCCAAACGAACCTACCGGATCGTTGCTTTGCCGCCACCAAGAGCATGATGATGCGATTTTATCGTGGCGGCCTCCTGTTGATGTCAGATTCAGCCACCAAACAGGAAGGCCGCCTAAGAAAAAACATTTTCGCGCCCGGATTTTGTTGCGCATGACTTCGGTTTGCTTCCAGAAATATGAGCAAGCGATATCGGTTGCCATTGCGAGTTTAGCCCGTTGAACCCAGCGGCGAAAGCGGCCCTTGAAGTCAGCAGCCGCTCCTGGCGCAATGATTCCTCCAGGATTGTTCAACTTGGCCGCTTCTACTCATCATCAATTTTCCGCGCGCCGCTTTCGCGATGCTCATCAAGCGCGGCCAGAACATCTTCCAGATCAGTGGGCTTCTGAAAGGCCGCCGCCACGGGATCGCGACGGTTCCTGAGCATCGGCAAATCGCGGCGCAATTCCACCATCAACTTGATCAATTTGGCCGTCTTGTGCTCCGTCAGCAAATTCACCTGAAGTTCAAGATGTGCGCGCCGCTCATTTATTCGCATCAGACGGTTTTGCTTGATCA
>CAZAWA010000013.1:26718-34852 GCA_964488675.1 uncultured Oxalobacter sp.
ATCAGCAGCGCAAGCAATCCGATTATGCCCTGCAGCCAGTGAAACGGCGGTTCATCGAAAGCCTTCATGCCGGATACCTCCAGCAAGACATTGGCAAATGCCCAGAGCGCACAAAACAGAACGATGATGCCGAGATAGACTGGCCGCCCAAGGGAGTCGAGCATGGTTTCAAGCATGCGCTGGGAACGGCTGATGCACTGCTCTTCCCGCGCATACATGGCCAGAATGCTTTCGATATTGTGGCTAATCGGATGGGCATCCGACTTGGGTGATTGCTTGAGAGCATCTGGCGACGACGCAGATGTTCCTGAATGATTGGTGTTCATAGCACCCTCCCCAAATGGCCTGCAACATCATGTTAGGACAGCATTCTGGAAGATGTACACGCGCCGTGCATGGTTTATTTGCGGCAAGTTGCGGGATGCCTTCCATCCCGTGTCCGCACTTGTGCCCGGCTGCTGCCAACCCATTCCGCTATTTTCTGGCGGACTCAATAATTCGATGTTTCAGGCTGCCAGCCTGAGCGCCAGCGATCGAGCGGAAGAATGAAAGGTGGCTCGCCATTGTCAAGGAACCAGCTATCCACGGCCCACAGGGAATCATCTTTTCGATCACGGATGACGGCAGTGGTATGGAACCACAATCCGCGCGTCACCCTGTCCTGCACCGCGTGGTGACGCAACAACCCCTGCCGTGCGAACATCGTAAGGTAAAGGGATGTATTTATTGACTCGTCGATGCAATCCATCTCTGCCTGCCAGCCTGACTGGTTGCCCTCATTGCGTCCGCGATCCGCTGTCGTGCCGGTGGCTTCACCGGCAAAGCGTTCGATTTTTGCAATGGCAACACGAATCTGCTCCCGTTCGGCCGCGCTCGACGACGCTGGCGGACTGAAGGCGGCCACGATCTCATCCCACTGCCCAGGCCGAAGGCTTGCTTCGGAAAGCAGTGTGCAGCCGTTTCCATGGCAAACCGAGAATCGCCTAGGCGATGGCGAGAGGATGATGTCGTCACGCACAAAGACATCCGCCCGGGAAATGAGCGGAAGAGAAATTGCCGCGAGCATCAGACTCGGCAGAAGGATGCGCGTGCCAGCATGGTGAAGCAATTTCACTGCTTTTGATTTCTGCATGAGTGCTCCCGCCCCCTCGCCATCCCGGGTATTCAATGATGCGAGTTCCTTCCGGAATGCGCTGATGTACACAACAGCCAGCGCCCGGCAAGAACCAGGATTCTGGCGCATATTTCCGACAAAAGCCACTCGAACCGATCACTCTCTCAAGGAAGGAACCGTGGTCTGACCCTACAATTCCCAATTCTCTGCATGGGACAAAGGAAAATGTAACGACATGCATTATGTCTTGTGAAAGAATTTTCGGCATGTTTGACTACCGATCACTGCACGACCATCCATATTTTTCATGAAAGCCATCAAGCAAGCCTTCTGGGGCTTCCTCATCCTGTTCAGCGCCCTCTGGTGGCTGGCAGACAGCACCGTCTGGTCATCCCTGCAGGGCCTTTTTGCCTATCGCAGCGTGCTGATGCAGTACTCCGGCATCATGGCAATCGGCGTCATGAGCATCGCCATGATCCTTTCCACGCGGCCGATCCTGCTCGAGCGACCCTTTGATGGTCTCGACAAGATGTACCGACTGCACAAATGCCTGGGAATTGCCGGGCTGGTTCTGGCCATCAGCCACTGGCTGATTGTCGAGGGGCCGAGGTGGATGGTGTCGCTCGGCTGGATTGAGCGCACAACGCGCCGCATTCCGCCGGTACTGCAGGAAGGCACGCTGCAATACTTTCTCTCGCAGCAACGCGGCCTGGCCGCGCAACTTGGCGAATATGCCTTTTACCTCACAGCGCTGATGATTGTCCTTGCGCTCGTCAAGCGCTTCCCTTATCGCCGCTTCTTCCAGACCCATCGAATACTGGCGCTGACCTATCTGGCACTGGTCTTTCATTCCGTCGTCTTCATCCGGTTTGCATACTGGAACACCCCGCTCGGCGTCATGATGATGGTACTGATGGGATTGGGAAGCGTCGCCGCCGTCCTGACTCTGTTTCGCAAGCGGGTCGGGCGATCGGCTGTCACCGACCATGTGTCCACCATCAAAACACATCCCGCCATAGCTACCATGGAAGTCGGCATCCAGATCGACAAAAGCTGGCCCGGACATGCGTCCGGCCAGTTCGCATTTGTCACCTTCCATAAAGATGAAGGGCCGCATCCCTTCACGATTTCGTCCGACTGGAACCATGACGGCCAGATCAAGTTTCTGATCAAAGGCGCGGGAGATTACACGAAAACGCTCCCCCATCGCCTGCACATCGGCGATCCAGTCAAAGTGGAAGGGCCTTACGGCCGTTTCGTTTTCAACGGCGACACCGACCGGCAGATATGGATTTCCGGCGGTGTCGGGATCGCGCCATTCCTCGCGAAACTGCGGGAAAATGCCAGGCGAGCGGAGGGGAAAGAAATCGATCTGTTCCACTCGGCGACGACCCATGACCCGGCCTTCGTCAATGAATTGTCCCGACTCGCCGCAGAGGCCGGGGTTTGCCTGCACTACCGTTGGTGCGAGCGGGACGGCCGCCTTGATCTGGACACGGTTTTCAAAACGGTGCCTCAATGGCGCGAGGCCGATGTCTGGTTCTGCGGCCCCAAAGAATTTGGCACGATGGTTCAGACGCGGCTGGCTCGCGCGGGGTTCTCCGCAAAACGCTTCCATCAGGAACTCTTTCAGATGCGTTAGCCTGTGCCTGGACTGTTTGCGCTACATTACAAGGCAGATGGCAGGATCTTTTGACGCACCCCACACCCAACGGAGGAAACAGATGAAAATCAGAGGCGGCTTGCCCATGTTGTCGGCAATCACAATGGCGTTTGCAATGAACGCATCCGTCGCTGCGGAAGAAAAGGATGTGCACGGGCTGTGGAAACTGGCGGGACACGAAGTCGAAATCCAGTCCAGCGGCGAGAAAATGCAAATGATGGGCAAGCAGCCAAAAGGCTATGTGCTGTTCATGCCGGAAGGCCGCGTGTTCTTCATGTTTTCCGGTGACGGACGGCAACCAGCGAAGAGCGATGCGGAAAGCGCCACCCTGATGAAAACACTGGTGGCTTACACCGGCGCATACTGGATCGACGGCAATACGCTGACCACCCGGCCGGAGGTGTCATGGGAGCCGAAATGGGAAGGTACGCAACAGACCCGCACGATCAAAATCACCGGCAACCGCATGCAAATTACGACCGAATGGCGCGTAATGCCCAACTGGCCGGACAAGGGCATGAGCCGCAGCATTGTGACGGTCGATCGGGCGCAATAATGGCGAGCAGAAAACCGTGGTCCGTTTCCATGCTGCAACAATATATTGCGATGCGGACCTCTTTGATTAGGGCGTGTTCACCCTAAAGCGATGAGATGCGTTGCTGGCAGGATGGCGGAGAAGGCAAGGCGCGCGACGAAGGTGCGTGGCGGTGCTCACGCAGAGGAGTGCAACGCAGCAGGCACGCCATCCTGCCGCAACCCGAAGGGAATGGGCAGATCGTCCGCCTGGCGGTGTTTCGTGCACCTTGTGTGGAATGACCCCACGGCGGCGCACGCGCCTTGCCATGCAACCGATTTGCCGCATTCGCACTCGCCCGCTCAGTGTGAACACGCCCTAGTTGTGCATTCAGGTGGACAGTTTTCGTCCGAGCTGTTTTTCAACCGCATCGACCTTGCCCTGCAAACGGTTGATGCCGCCTTCGCGGTAATCGATCTTGATGCCGCAGGTGATGCGCCTGCAGTCTTTTTGCAGCTCCTGAAAGCAGGCTTCGACGACATTCATCACGGCTTTCCATTCGCCCTCCAGGATAGTTCCCATCGGGGTGAGTTGATAGGAAACGCCGCTTTTGTCGATGATGTCGAGAATGCGGGACACATATTCGACCAATTCCTCCCCTTTGTCTCGCGGGGACATGGCAAATTCGAGTAAGACCATGAGAGGGCTCCTTGTGGTGTGACGGGTAACGCCATTATTATGCACCGGAATGCTGTGCGAAGATTTAATCAAGCCGCATCGTTGCCAACTGCGCCGTCTCGAGCTCCAGCTAATCCGGCGCCCGATTCAGACGCGGCGATCTTCGGCGAACAATTCTGCGAAAGCCTGCATCTGCGCGTGGCGCAGGGCCGCATCGTTTTCTGCGGTGCGCGCAGGATCCGGGAAGTCCGGCAAGCGATCGGTCGCCAGGCTGACATCGCGCCACGCTTCATCCTGCGCTTGCCGGAAAATATCCGCATGCTCAGCCATCATCACGGCATCGCTGCCGAGCAACAGGTGCACGGGCGGGCTGTCGTGCCGCGCCAGCCGGACGATGACTTGCGCCATGCGCACGGGATCTCCCGCTTCGCGTCCGGCATACTGGCTGAGCATGTCGTGGAACGCGCCGACCGTAGGCGTGTAATCGGGCAGGAGATCGACCGTCTTGCGGGTCGCCTGCACTGCCCAGTCCGTGCGGATACCGCCAGGTTCGACGGTAACGACCCGGATGCCCAGCGAACGGACTTCCTTGTCGATGGCTTCCGTGAAACCGTTCACCGCCCACTTCGCTGCCTGATACGCGGCCAGGCCCGGCGTGCCGATGCGTCCGCCGATCGAAGAAATCTGGATGATGCAACCGTCGCGCTGCTGGCGCATCACCGGCAAGGCGGCACGCGTGAGGTTAACCACCCCGTAGAAGTTGGTCTCGATCTGCGCGCGGAAATCCGCTTCCGTGTTTTGTTCGAAGGGTGCGATCTGGCCGTACCCTGCGTTGTTCACGAGAATGTCGAGCCGTCCGAAAGTGTCGACCGCCTGACGCACGGCGGTTTCGGCCGCCTGTGCATCGGTCACATCAAGCGTGGCGACGGCGAGACGCTCGCCGTATTGTTTGCGCAAATCTTCGAGCGTTTCCGGATTGCGCGCGGTGGCCAGTACGCGGTCACCTGCTTCGAGTGCGGCTGCGACAATGCAGCGACCGAGGCCGCGTGAACTGCCGGTGATCAACCAGGTTTTCGTCATGATGATGCTTTCCCGTGAATATTATCTGGCATGTGCTGCGGCACGGATCATTTCTGTTCAGTTTGCGTCGGCGCATCCTTCGGATCCGGGCGCTCGGTCGAACAGCACCAGCTACCCCAGCGGCTGCCCAGGCGGCTGCGCAGACTTGCGCGATCTTCCTCGCTCATGTTTTCGAAGCGATCGCGGCGATCCCTGCGGCAAGCACAACAGCGGAAGCACCCGAAAAGAATCTTGCAGAGAAGCAGCAGACCCAGCGCCTGGCAATAGCCGATCGCATTGGCGCCGACGAACAGGCTGGGGATCAGCCAGTTCCAGAGAAGCATCACGATCCAGCCGAGCGCGGCGATGCCGGCGATGACCAGTAACGCGATGCCGAAGCAGCGCGAAACGCGGCAGGGTTTATTGGAAGGAGAGCAGATACCCATAATTATTTCCTTTCTTCAGGCAAATTCGTCGTAAATTGTTTTCAGGCGCGCACGCAGGCGCAGCACGGCCTGACGCTTTTGTCCGAGCAGCGTATTGAGTTTGATGCCGGTGGCCGCCGACATTTCCTTGAAGCTGATGCCGTCGACCTCGTGCGTAATGAACACCTCGCGCTGCGCCGCCGGCAGTTCCGCGAGCGCAACCGACACCGCGTCCAGAAAGCGCGCGCGTTCCAGCGCCGCTTCGGGATCGCCGTCCGCCGCCGGCAGCACCTGTGCAAGCCAGTAGCTTTCCTCGTCCCCCTCCTCGTCCATAAGCGCGAGCGGCAACGGCTCTTCGCGCTTCTTGCGGAAACGGTCGATGATGCGGTTGCGCGCCGTCCGGTACAGCCAGGCGCCGACCTGTTCGATGGGAGCCGGCAAACGGTAGGCTTCGACGAAGGAATAAAAGACATCCTGCAGGATGTCTTCTGCCTCGCCCGGATCGGGGACGCGGCGACGGATGAACTGGCCGAGCTTTTCGCCCTCGCGGGCGATGGTTTCGGCGATGCGATGGTTTTTTTCAGCCATCTGTTGTGTGAGCGGAGCGCCGATCAGGGGAGGAAACGAAGTGTCCATATCCGTGAAGACGGTTCACGGAAGGAAATATTGTATGCCGGTTCAAAAATTATTACCGTCGGCCCGAAAATGTGACGCGCGATTCAAGAACAACAGCGAGATATTTCGGGAAAGCTCGACTTTCAAGTGATAATTCAGGGTGGCGCTTTTATGCCAGACCCTTATAAGCCAAACCCTTACAGGCCAATCCCTTTTAAGCTCTTTGGCTGACCCTTGAATTATTGGTTGTTTTGCAATGATAAATGAATACCTTGAAGCCCGCTCGTCGGAAATTGAAGGCACGGGCTGTTTTGCGCGGCAGCGCATCCCCGCAGGCACGCGCATCATCGAGTATCTGGGCCAGCGTATCCCGCCGTCGGTGGTCGAGGAGCGCAGCATGGTCGAAATCGACGATCTGGGTGAGATCATCAGCGAAACGCGCGTGTACATGTTCCATGTGGACTGGCGCACCACCATCGACGGCGCGGTGAACGGTAACGACGCACGCTTTCTCAACCACTCGTGCGACCCCAACTGCAAGTCGACGATCGAAGACCGGCGCGTGTTCATCGATGCGCTGCGCAACATCGATCCGGGCGAGGAACTGACTTTCGATTACAAACTGGATGTGAACGCATCAGCGGAAGCCAAGAAAAAACGCTATGCCTGCCGTTGCGGCGCCCCCAACTGCCGCGGCACGATGCTGGCGGTGTCGAAGGGGTGATGCCTTGCATTAGCGCAAATGGTGTATTGGCTACTCGTCCTGACCGTAAGTTGGCGACTGCTTTGCCACAATGTTGCAAGGCAAACCCCGAGGAATAAAAACATTGTGGTGCAGACCCCATTAACGCATTTGAAGCTGCCCCACCAATAGCTCATCAATGAGCCAACCCCGGAAACAAACTCAGCATTCCACCCGCCATGAGTTGTACTGCCATGGCGGCAAGAAGCAATCCCATGAGCCTGGTGGCGATGTTCAGCCCCGTGGTGCCGAGCCGTTTGCCAATAGGTTCGGCCAACCACAATACCGCCCAGACAATTATCGCAATCAGGATGATCCCGGCGCTAAGCATGAATTTTCCAGACCAGCCCAATGCCTGATGCGCATCAACAATCGTGAGGCTGATCGCACCAGGGCCGGCAAGCAAAGGGACCGCCATCGGCACCACGGAAATATCCTCTTTCCGTTCAGCCTCGACCTGTTCTGCAGGCGTGTGACGCGCCATGCTTATTTTTGCATCAAACATGGCAATGGCAATGATTAACAGTAATATGCCGCCCCCAATGCGGAAGGCGGGAATCCCGATACCGAAAAAAGTTAACAAGCTTTCCCCGACCCATACGGAAAACACCAGGATGACTGCGACGGCAACGGCCGTCTTGAAGGCCGTTCTACGCATTTCTTCAGAACTGCGGCCCGCCATGAGTCCAAGAAAAATGGGAATTGTCCCAAGCGGGTTCAGAATGGCAAATATGCCGATGAGGAATGTCAATTGCTCGGATATCACGGCATCAAACATTGGCACGCTCCACCAGATTTTTAGTTTTTCGGCAATTTCCGTTTATTTCCGCAACAGTTTGCGGCACGGGCAATAAGCATAGCGCAATCGCATCGAAGCGCGGTTGTGCATCAGGGCGCGGGGTCTTGTAGAGCGCTGGGCGCGCAACGATACCCAGCGCATGCGCCAGCTCAGAGAAATCACCCTCCTCGATGACGAGCGTCAGGCAGGCAGCGATATCCGTCCCGTCCTCCAGGTGTTCAGCCGGATCAAAATCTGGCAATTCGCTGAAGCGGGTTATCATATCCATGGTTCACTCCTCAATGGCCGCCTCCATTCAGTGCGCTTGATCGAGTACACAAGAACATGTGTAATCGAACGATTACAGCATGTCAAATGACGGTCCATTCTGTCATGCAAGAAGCCCGCTCTCGTGAGCTTTTTGTTTGCTGCATAAACCGCCACAACAGATCATACGAAACACGCGTTGACTCCAGTATAGAAAGACGGGGTCAGCGTAATTTACGCTACGCTTAAAAAACTGCTCCCCCCGCCTTCCCCGGCCTT
>CAZAWA010000014.1:0-34544 GCA_964488675.1 uncultured Oxalobacter sp.
CCATCGGGTTCATGCCGGCGGCAACCGACTTCACGCCTTCGCGCACAATCGCCTGCGCCAGCACGGTTGCGGTGGTGGTGCCGTCGCCGGCATTGTCACTGGTCTTGGATGCGACTTCCTTCACCATCTGCGCACCCATGTTCATGAGCTTGTCTTTCAGTTCGATTTCTTTGGCGACGGTAACGCCGTCCTTGGTCACGATCGGTGCGCCCCATTGGCGATCGATAACGACATTGCGGCCTTTCGGGCCGAGGGTGACCTTGACCGCATTGGCCAGAATATTGACGCCATCAACCATCTTGTTGCGGGCGTTGTCGTGAAAAATTACATCTTTGGCTGCCATGTTTGTTGCTCCTAATTAAACAGTATTCAGTTAAGTGGCGGATTATTTTTGAACGATTGCCATGACATCGTCTTCACGCATTACCAGCAGTTCTTCGCCGTCGATCTTGACGGTTTGGCCGGAATACTTGCCAAAAAGGACCCGGTCGCCAACTTTTACCGAAAGTTCGCGAATTTTGCCGTCTTCGTTGACGCGGCCACTGCCGATTGCCAGCACTTCGCCCTGGTCCGGTTTTTCAGCGGCAGCGTCGGGGATGACGATGCCGGAAGCGGTTTTGGTTTCCTGGTCCAGGCGTTTGACGATGATGCGATCATACAAAGGACGAAGCTTCATAAATATTCCTTTAAATTCAATTGGTTGTTGATTGTTGGCGCGTTACGGCAAAGCCGGTTTTGCGCGGGACTTCAGGTTTGCAGGCGAGCCGCCTGCCAATTGGCACTCGCCGACCTAGAGTGCTAGTATAGGGCTGGCAGGGTATAAATTCAAGGGTCGTGCCGAGTTTTTGTAAAAATGCCTTTCGTGCAAAAACCGGCTGTTGGCCGATGGCGCGGGTATTTGGCGCGAGGTGACGCTTTTCAGTGGCGAGATCAAGAGCAAATGCATGCATCATGGCGCATAATCTCGAAGTTTCAGGGGGGCGTTACAGTAATCAGGGGAGAAGTGATGTTTGACATGTTCAATGAGGATGTGTGGCCGTCGAGTTTTGATGACCGCGAAATCGACGAAATCGTCTGGTCGGAGATCAAGGATGGCAAATCCAGGGGTGATTTCATCTGCTATCTGATACACCGGCCGCAAAAAAGCCGTCATCGTAGCGAGGTACAGGCGCGGCTGAAAGACATGGACGCCGCCGAAAGCACGCCCATCGGTTACGCACGGGCTGTCAAGCGCATTCAGGCGCTGGCGGAGGCGGGCGATGCAAAGGCGATGTTCCACATGGGCAAGCTTTTTGTGCATGGCATTGGATTGCCGCAGGATATGCGCAACGCTGAGAAGTGGTATCACAAGGCAGCCGAGGCGGGAGAGATGCGCGCCGCCTGCAACATGGGTTGGCTTTATCTGTATGGATTTGGCGAGATTTCGCAAAACAAGGATGAGGCGTTCCGATTGCTGTCACTTGGCGCGGAAAACGGCATGTACATCGCCAAGGCATCCTTAGGGCTGATGCTGCTGACGGGCGATGGCCGACCCGCCGATCCTGCGCGTGGTTTGCAACTGCTGAGGGAGTCGTTCGAGGAGGGGTACACCAACGCGGGCAACCATTTGGCGGATGCCTACCTGTCAGGACAGCATATTCCGCGCGAAGTCGAGGTGGGACACGACTGGTTGACGAAAGTGGCTGCGACCGGCGACGAAAAGACGATGGCGATACTTGGCTACTATCTGGTCACCGGCAGCCACGGCAAAACAGATGTAGGCCGGGGGCTGGCACTGCTGAATGACGCGATCGAGAAAGAGTTCGTGCAGGCTTATTTGTGGATCGGCAACCTTTACCGGCACGGTCAGGGTGTCGAGCGCGACCTGGCGCGAGCAAAGGACTGGTTTGAAAGAGGTTCTGCCGCAGGGAACACCGGGTGTGATGGCGCACTGGCCAGCCTGGAGGCGGAAAAAGATGTGTCAGGCACGGCGGTGCCGCCGAAATTACACTAGGGCGTGTTCACCCTGAACGGGTGAGTGCGAATGGGGCAAATCGGTTGCATGGCAAGGCGCGTGCGCCGCAGTGTGGTCATTCCCCACAAGGTGCCCGAAACACCGCCAGGCGGACGATCTGCCCATTCCCTTCGGGTTGCGGCAGGATGGCGTGCCTGCTGCGTTGCACTCCTCGTGCGCGCACACAGCCACGCGCCTTCGTCGCGCGCCTTGCCTTCTCCGCCATCCTGACCCCGATTTGACCTTTACATCTTGGCTGGATTGCGCGTATTCATTAACGCCTTGACGCCACCGTCTAGGCTTTTTACATTAAAGCCGTTCAGTTTGAGCACGCGCGAGGCGAAATAGCTGTTCTTGCCCAGCATGCAGACGGTCACAACTGGGCGGTTACGGTCGATCTTGTCCAGATTGGCGCGCAATGTCGGCATTGGGATATTGATCGCCCCCGGCACCGGATGGGCATCGGCAATCGGCTTGCCACGGACATCAATCACCTGAATGTTCGAATCCGTCGGCAGTTCAGTCACGGTCGTCACCAGCCCGTCAGTCTGATTGGTGGCGGCGAAACCGGCAATGTTCACAATGTCCTTGGCCGAACCGAACGGTGGCGCATAGGCCAGTTCCAGATGACACAAGTCTTCAATCGTCAGTTTGCCGCTGAGGGCTGTGGCAAGAATGTCCAGTCGTTTGTCCACACCTTCATGACCGGCCACCTGAGCGCCGAGCAGTATCCCGGTATCCGGTTCCCACAGGATTTTCAGCGTTACTGGCATCGCGCCGGGGAAATAGCTGGCGTGGTGGTAGTCGTTGACGGTGGCGGCGCCATATTTTTTGCCTACCTTCTGCAGGCGGTCTTCGGTCCAGCCGGTGCAGCCTGCTGCCACGCCGAACACACGAACAATCGCGGTTGCGATGGAGCCGGGATACGGGCGAGCCTGGTCACCCATGAACAGGTGGTCGGCTGCCACCCGGCCTTGCCGGTTGGCGGGGCCGCCCAGTGGCACGGAAACCTGCACGCCCAGAATACGGTCGACCGTTTCGACGGCGTCGCCGGCAGCGTAAATATCCGGATCGGTCGTTTGCATGAAGTCGCTGACTACGATGTGACCGCGCTCGCCCAGTTTCAGACCGGCTTCTCGAGCAAGATTGGTTTCCGGTCGCACGCCGATCGACATCACGACAAAATCCGCATCCAGTTTGGCACCGGACGCAAGATGGCAGCGCAATACCTCGTCCGTGCCTTCAAAGCGGACAATCTGATCGTTCAGGTGCAACTTGAGGTCGTGGTGCAGCAATTCGTTTTCCAGCAGCATCGCCATTTTCTTGTCGATTTGCGGGAGAACCTGCGGCCCCAGTTGCACGACTTCAACGGACAAACCCTTGCGGTGCAATTGTTCGGCCATTTCCAGCCCGATAAAACCTGCGCCGACAACCACGGCGCGCATGCCGGAAACCGATGCGGCGGCAATGCGATCCATGTCGGTCAAGTTGCGCAGCGTGTAGATGCGCTGATCATCCACGCCTGGTGTGGGGGGGACCAGCGGCGCTGCGCCCGGCGACAACATCAGTTTGTCGTAGGATAGCCATTCGCTCTGCTCGGTTTTCAAGTTGCGCACGAGGATGCGCTTGCCTTTGCGGTCGATGCGAACCGCTTCGCAAAGGGTGCGCACATCCACATTAAGGAGCGCTTTCAATGAAGCGGGCGTTTGCACGGCAAGGACATCACGAACGGGGATTTCACCGCCGATGTGGTAGGGCAATCCGCAGTTCGCGAAGGAGACATCCGGCCCGCGCTCGATGACGGTAATCTGCGCAGTTTCGCTCAGGCGTCTTGCGCGCGCAGCGAACGACGCGCCGGCAGCAACGCCGCCAATGACCAGAATTTGCATGGGTTTCATCAGGGTTGGTCCTTATGTGTGAATGGAAATAATTAAATAGCAAAACAATATATTGAAACATATAATATCATAAGCTATAATTAACACAAGGGGCGTTCAAAAAGGATGGGTATGAACATGGAAACCGCAGTGCTCGACATGACAGTCATGCGCAAGGCAGCGTCCGAGGCAGCGGCGATGCTGCGCGTGCTGGCGAATGAGGATCGCATGTTGCTGTTGTGCCAGATAAGTCAGGGTGAAAAATCGGTGGGCGAACTGGAAGAATTGCTGGATATCCGACAGCCGACGCTGTCACAGCAACTGAGCGTGCTTCGAGCGGAAGGTCTGGTCGATACGCGCCGCGACGGTAAGCGCATATATTACTCGATAGCGGATGAAAAAGTTTTGAGATTGCTGGAAACCATGTACGGGTTGTATTGCTCGGCACCAAACAAAGGGAAGAAATGAATATCGACTGGGTGAACTTTACGCCTTACAGCGCATTGGCTGGCGGAGCCTTGATTGGCCTGGCGATTGCCGTGTTATTGCTGACGCATGGCCGTATCGCCGGCATCAGTGGTGTGGTCAGCGGCTTGCTGCACACAAAGGGCGGCGACACGGCATGGCGAGCAGCATTCGTCATCGGCCTGATCGCCGCGCCTGTTTTGTATCAGGTATTTTCCGTGCTGCCGGAAAGCCGCATCGATGCAGGCTGGCCGGTACTGATTCTGGCGGGATTGCTGGTCGGTTTCGGCTCGCGCTACGGATCGGGCTGTACCAGCGGACACGGCGTGTGCGGGTTGTCGCGTCTGTCACCGCGCTCGATGCTGGCGACGGCGGCGTTCATGGCTGCGGGCTTTGCGACGGTATTTGTGGTGCGACATCTGACAGGACTGTAATGCATACATTTTTCTCCTTGCTGGCGGGGCTGATCTTTGGCATCGGGCTGATCATTGGCGGCATGTCCAATCCGGCAAAAGTTCTGGGCTTTCTCGATCTCGCCGGACGCTGGGATCCCTCACTGGCCCTTGTGATGGGCGGCGCGATTCCAGTTAGTGCTACCGCATTTCGCTGGGCGGGAATGCGGGCATCATCTTTTCTGGGTCATTCAATCCAGTTGCCCGGCACGCGGAACCTGGACAAGCGCCTGGCGATTGGCGGTGTCCTGTTTGGCATCGGATGGGGTTTGGCCGGGATTTGCCCTGGGCCAGCGCTGGTGCTGCTTGGGACGGGCGCATGGAAGGCGCTGGTATTTCTGGCAGCGATGCTGGCTGGAATGTGGGTGTTCGAAAAAATCGGAAGATAAATTAAATCCGGTATGCGATCGCATCCGCTACACTGTGGCTTTCGTCGTCACGGTCAAACGGCAGGTTCGCTGATTCATGCTCTCCATCGCCAACATCATCCTGCCGGTTTTTGCGCTGATTTTTGCAGGATATGCGCTGCGCAAGCTGAATATTCTGAGCGTGTCGGCCTGTACTGAGCTGAACCGGTTTGTCGTGTATCTGGCACTGCCCGCGCTGATGATCGATGTGATGATCAGCAGCCCGTGGAGCGAGTTTTACCAGCCCGGATTCCTGCTGGCCTTCGAACTGGCAGTGGCGATCATATTTGTTGCCGTTCTGGCGTGGCGCTGGCTGCAGACGCGCAATCTGGCCGAATCGACTATCGAATGCACGGCGGCCTCCTATGCGAATACCGGATACATCGGCCTGCCGTTGTGCGCGCTGTCGTTTGGGCAGGAAAATCTGGCGCCGGCGATGGTGGGGGCAGTGCTGACGGTTTCCGCCAATTTCGCGGTGTCGATCGTGTTGATCGAAACCAGCACCCAGCAAAATCGCAGCGTGCTGAAGAGTGTCGGCAATGTGCTGCGCTCCCTGTTCAAAAATCCGCTGATACTTGCGCCGCTGTTTGCCGGGATCGTGAGTTTCAGCGGCATGCAGTTGCCTTATGGCGTGGTGCAATCGATCAAGTTGCTGGGTGGGGCGGCCAGTCCGTGCGCGCTGGTGGCCATCGGGCTGTTCCTCGCGCTCAAGCAGGAGCAGGCGAATGTGCCGCTTTCAGCCGGGCTGGTGTTGCTGAAACTGCTGGTGCAGCCGCTGATTGCCTGGTATCTGGCATTCCATGTGTTTGACATGCCGCCACTCTGGGCGAAATCGGCGGTTTTGCTCAGTGCTCTGCCTACTGGCACCGGCCCATTCATGCTGGCAGAACTCTACCGCCGCGGCGGCGGCATCGCATCCCGCACTATCCTGCTGTCCACTTTCGGGGCGGTTATATCCCTGTCAGTCTGGCTCGCCATATTGAACTAGCGCAAAAGATGGTCGTTTGGCGGGAGGCTTCCAGGGATATCTTTGCTACGATGAAGGCGCGTGGGGTAGGCCAGCCAGTAGTTCGTCTTTCATCTGAGGCTTTGTTATGCCCAGTCTTCAAAACTCTCTGATGCAGGAACTGACCGATGCAGGCTGGATGGTTCACGGAGGCGGTAGCGGTCTCTCCGCCGAGCGCGAGGAAATTCTCAGCAAGTGGATGCTGGGCCAACGCAGCCTCAAGCTGAAGCTCGAACTTAAATTCGACGAGGCGAACAGGACGCTGGTTTTCCGTGAAATCGCAATGGAGCAATGCCGCGGCCTTCCTCCGCCGACCTTGAGTGTCAGCACGACCACCCAGAGCGGCACGAAAGTCAGCGAAAATCGCAAGGACATCAGCCTTGGTGGCGGCGGAACCATGGAGTACGGCAAGGCAAGGCAGTGGTTAGAGCAGCGATGCGCCAGCGAGGGATGGTCGTTTGTGTTAAAACCATAAACAAAGCATTCCGTAATTATGTTTCAAACAAAGGAGATCCAGATGACAACCACAAGACGAAATATTTTGGTATTTCTGCTGATGGCGTTTGCGCTGTCGATTGGTGCGTTCAGCAAGAGCGCAAAGGCCGAAACAGCTCAGGAAATCAGGAGCAAGTCGTCTCAGGCGCTGAAAACGCTGTACCGGACCAATCCGGTTGCACACAACATTTCCAAGCATGCCAAGGCGATACTCGTCTTTCCCAGCATCGTAAAGGCGGGGCTGGTGATTGGCGGCGCCTATGGCGAGGGCGCGCTTTACAAGGGATCGAATGTGGCCGGCTACTACAAGACCATGACCGGATCGTGGGGGTTGCAGGCAGGCGCCCAGTCGTATGGCTATGTGGTCTTTCTGATGAGCGACAAGGCCGTGAGTTACCTGGCTCGCTCGGAGGGTTGGGAAATCGGTGTCGGGCCGACGGTGGTGGTCGTCAATGACGGGGTCGCAAAAAACTTGTCGACTTCGACGCTCAAGGATGACGCCTACGCGTTCATCTTCAACCAGCAAGGCTTGATGGCCAGTTTGAGCATCGAGGGATCAAAGATTTCTCGTATCAGGCGGTAAGCCAAAAAAGATCGGCAATGGTTTGTTGCGGCGCAAAACTGCGCCAGTACCGATTATTCTGAACTTGCGTCGCGTACATATTGCAGGGAGAATGCTGTCGAGCCAGCGTTCTCCCTGCCGCTTTTTAATTCACACCGATTCTCTTGGTCAGCCTGCCTATCATGATTCGTCAATGCGCGATCATCCTTGTCTGCCTTGCACTGGCTGAACTGATTGTTTATCTGACCGGCATCCGTTTTCCGTCCGCCCTGATCGGCATGTTGTTGCTGACGCTGTTCCTCAAGCTTGGCTGGGTCAGGCTTGAATGGGTCAAGGGCATCTCCGATTTCCTGCTGGCGCATCTCGGCTTGTTCTTTGTACCTCCTGGCGTTGCGCTGATGCTGCATTTCGATGTGATTGCAGCAGAACTCCTGCCGATTGCCGTCGCCACGCTGGTCAGCACGGTTGCGGTGCTGGCGGCCACAGGCTGGACACACCAGCTCCTGAGGCGGCGATGAGCGGGTTTCTGGACAGTCCGCTCTTTGCAATTGCGCTGACGGTTGGCGTTTACTGGGCCGCGCAGACATTGCAGCGGCGGCTGAAGAGGGTCATCCTGAACCCGATTCTGGTTGCCGTGGCGATCATCATTGTGCTGCTGAACCTTGGCAATGTCTCATACGAGTCGTATTACGGTGGCGGAAAATATCTCGAATATCTGCTCAAGCCCGCTATCATCACGCTGGGTGTGCCCCTGTACCTGCAACTGGAGCAAATCAGGAAACAGGCCTTGCCGATCATCGTATCCCAGTTCGTTGCGTGCATTACCGGTGTGGTGACCGTCGTGCTGGTTGCGCATGCGCTAGGCGCATCGCTACCCGTGATCTTGTCACTTTCGCCGAAATCGGCCACTACGCCAATCGCGATTGAAGTAACGCGCGTGCTGGGTGGCCTTCCGGCGCTCAGCGCCATTGTCGTGATCCTGACCGGCATATTCGGTGCCGTGTTCGGCATGGCGATTCTCAGGCTGCTTGCCATAAAAAGCCCGGTTGCGCAGGGACTCGCACTGGGGGCGGCGGCACACGCCGTCGGCACGGCACATGCGATGCAGAAAAGCCGCAGGCTGGGGGCGTATTCCAGCATCGGGCTGATCGTGAATGGCACGCTGACTGGACTGCTGACACCCTATATCGTGCAATGGCTCGGATATTGATCTCACGAAGCTTTGCTGACTATACTGTCTGCGGAATTCCTTTTTTATAAGGCCACGCATGAAACGCTCCCGTGCCGTGCCACTGATTCTGTTGGGGACACTCTCCCTGCTGACCGCTTGCGGGCAGGGAGAAAAGACGGAACTCAAACAGCACAGTTATGTCTCGCGCGAGGACTGCCTGAACGATTGGGGGCGCGACGAGCAAGATTGCCGCCCCGCGCGTTCTGGCACCGGCTATGTTGGCCCGCGCTACTTCTGGTATCACGCTGGCGGGCATCCGGTTGCGGTGGATGCAGACGGCAGCACGCGAGCATTACCGAATTCCTACATGAATCGTCCTGACGCGACATCAAGAGCGATTGGCACCACCACCGCCACCGGTCGTGTCGGTGGACGCTACACCAGCGGCGGCGCGCGCATGGGCGGTGGGGGCGGAACCATATCGCGCGGCGGCTTTGGCGGAACTTCGCATGGAATTTCCGGCGGAGGCGCATGATGAAGCGCACCACCGTCACTCCGCGCCCGGATTTCGAAAAGAAGCTCGAAGAAATCGGATTTTCCTACCACGCCCTCGACAGCTACTGGAACGAGAGCGTGTGCTACCAGCTCACCTCGGACGAGGTTGACGAGATCGAGGCTGCGACCGAGGAACTGCACCAGATGTGCCTGGGGGCGGTGCAGTTTGTGGTTGATAACAAGCGTTTTGCCGACCTGGGAATACCGGAGGCGTTCTGGCAGCCAATCACGGCTTCGTTTGCACGGCGCGACTTTCATCTGTACGGGCGCTTCGATTTCGCCTATGACGGCAACTCCCCGCCCAAGCTGCTTGAATACAATGCCGACACCCCGACTTCGTTGCTGGAGGCGGCGGTTGCGCAATGGTACTGGCTGGAGGAAAAATTTCCGGACGCCGATCAGTTCAACTCGCTGCACGAAAAGCTGGTGGCGCGCTGGAAGGCGTTCGGTTGCGCCAGCGAAACCATCCATTTCGCATCGCTTGCAGAAAATGAGGAGGACTGGGTGTGCGTGACCTATCTGATGGATACGGCCGCGCAGGCCGGCTATCAGGCAAAGCATATTTTTGTCGAGGATCTCGGCTGGTCTGACAGTCTGAAGACTTTCGTCGATCTGGACGGGCAACCGATCAATGCGCTGTTCAAGCTGTACCCTTGGGAATTCATGATGCGCGAGGAATTCGGCAGTCGCATCGTCGAGTCGAAGACGCGCTTTGTCGAGCCCTTGTGGAAATCCGTGCTGTCCTGCAAGGGTCTGCTGCCGATCCTGTGGGAGATGCATCCCGGCCATCCCAATTTGCTGCCGGCGTATTTCAAGTCGGGCATATTGTCGTCGTATGCGAAAAAGCCGCTGTACTCGCGCGAGGGCGCCAATATTGAACTGGTCGAATACGGCAGAACCATCGCGCAGGATGACGGTCCGTACGGCGCGGAGGGCGTTATTTACCAGGGGCTGCGCAAGCTGACTCCTTACGACGGCCGCTATCCGGTCATTGGCGCATGGGTTGTGCATGACAGCGCCGCCGGCATGGGCATTCGAGAGGACGCGCAGCCGATTACCACCAACAAAAGCAGTTTTGTTCCACACTACTTTAAGGACTAGTCATGGACGCAATCATTTCCTTCATCAGCTATTTCGTCGTGGCCCTGGTGCTGCTGGTGGTGTTCATGTTCATATATGTGAAGGTGACGCCTTACAACGAGTTCGCAGAAATTGCCAGGGACAATGTCGCCGCCGCCATCACATTCGGCGGCGCGATTCTTGGCTTTACGCTGCCGCTCGCGGCAGCGGTTTTCTACACGCACGACATCATCGAGATGGCGAAGTGGGCCGGCATCACCGGTGTGGTGCAACTCGTGGTGTTCATGGTGCTGCGCCGTTTCGTTCCCGATATCCAGGCCGGCAATGTCGCACCGGCGATTTTGCTGTTTTCCATGTCGGTGGCGATCGGCATATTGAACGCGGTTTGCATCAGCAACTGACGATTTTTACCGTCGGCATGTTTTTCCAATCCGGAGTAGACTCTCGCATGAAGAAATACAAATGTTGTGTTGGTGCCGGGCTTGCAAGACGGTCGCTGACGCTCCTTTCGCTCAACCACTGATAAAGGGAAAACATCATGAGCACACCCGCACCTGCCACGATTGTCGACAATCCGGCCGCGAAGCGTTTTGAAACCACGATTGAGGGTCACACGGCTTTTGTGGATTACATCCTGGACGGCAAAAGCATCTCTTTCGAACACACCACCGTGCCTGACGCATTGCAAGGGCGTGGCCTCGGCGGCCAACTGGTTCAGGCCAGCCTGGCCTCGGCGCGCGCGCGCGGCCTGTCGGTGACGCCAGTATGTCCGGTGTTCGTCGGTTACATGAAGAAGCGGCCGGAGACGCATGATCTCCTGTCTGCCGATGGCAAGAAAGCGATTGCGTAACGCTCGTTGCCAGTCAATACAACAGCGCCCCGACATGCCGGGGCGTTTGTCTTGCTGCTGCCGGATGGAGTGAAAATGGGCTTGTCATCCTCATGCAACAGATACATCAATAAACTTCTGCCATGCGCATCCTGATCATCGAAGACAACGCCGACATCGTCGCCAACCTGTATGCCTTTCTGGAGCCGCGAGGGTGTGCGCTCGATTGCGCCGCCAACGGATACGCGGGGCTGGCACTGGCTGCGCAAAACGAGTATGACGCAGTGGTGCTCGACATCTCTCTGCCTGGCATAGACGGGCTGGACCTGTGCCGAAAACTGCGGGGGGAGTTACGCAGCGCCACGCCGGTTCTGATGCTGACGGCTCGTGACACGCTGGAAGACAAGGTGGCAGGATTTGACAGCGGCGCTGATGACTATCTGGTCAAGCCTTTTTCGCTGGTGGAAGTCGAGGCGCGCCTGAAGGCACTGGTGCGCCGCGCACGCGGAACGAATCCGGGCGGCAATTTACTGAAGGTTGGCGATCTGTCGTTCGACCCCACGACCTTTGAGGCTGCCAGAGCCGGTTTGCCGCTCGCGCTTACCAGAACCGGATACAAGTTGCTGGGCTGTCTGATGCAGGAGGCGCCGAAAATTGTGTCGCGCGAAAAACTGGAGCATGAAGTCTGGGGCGACGACCGGCCGGAAAGCGACGCCTTGCGCACGCACATCCATGCCTTGCGGCAGGCAGTGGACAAGCCTTTCCCTTTTGCGATGCTGCGCACGGTGCAGGGCGTCGGTTATCGCCTGGTTTCTGCCAATGAGCAGACCTGATTCGCTTAGGCAGCACATTGTCGCCGCCTTCCTGCGGCTTGCTTTTGGCGGCTGCATATTTTTTGGCGCACTGGCAGCGCTGGCAGTCGAAGGAATAGAGGAATATCTGGTTGATGACCGGCTTGCGAGCGTCGCCACCTGGGCATCTCCGCGGCACGCTGCCAACCTGTCGGTGGACATGCCTGCTGGCTTGATTTTTCATCATGGCGAGGCCATTCCGCCAGAGTTGCGTGGTTTGCCGGAGGGTGTGCATGCAATTTTCATCAATGGCAACGAATTGCATGTGCTGACTGGAAAGGATGCCGCTGGCGACTTTGTTGTCGTTGACCATGCGAGCGAATACGACAAGATCGAGTGGGTTGTCTATTCCATGATCGGTGCCGGGTTTCTCGGATTCCTGGGGCTTTCCCTTTTCCTTGGCCGTTTTGTAGCGCGCCGCATCGTCACGCCTATTACGACGCTGGCGGATGCGGTTCGCCAGCAGGACGGAATTGCGCCATTGCCGCTGCTGGACAGCAAGGACGAGATGGGCGATCTGGCGCGGGCTTTTGCCGCGCGCACTGAGGAGCTGAAGCGCGCCTTTGATCGGGAGCGGTTCTTTACCGGCGATGTCAGCCATGAATTGCGCACGCCGCTGACGGTCATTATCGGCGCGGCAGAGATCATCCACGCGCAAGCCGCCAGCCAGCCGACACTCGCGGCGGCGGCTGAACGCATATTGAGAACGGCCAGCGAGGCGGCGGAATGCGTCACGGTGCTGTTGCTGCTGGCGCGCGCGCCGGAGCTGATCGATGCGCCCGAAACCACGCTATCAGCTGTGGTGCAGGAAGAGGTGGCGCGCTGCTTGCCCCTGCTTGAAGGGAAAGCCGTTGCGCTGGGATGGCAGGCTGATGCTGATTTTTCAGTCCAGGCGCGAAGCGAGTTGCTGGCGGCGGCAGTGGGCAACCTGATTCGGAACGCCTGCCAGTACACGACACAAGGGACGGTAAGCGTTCGGGTTAGCCGTCCGCTGGTAACCATCGAGGATACGGGGCCGGGCATTCCGGATTTTGTGCGAGCACGGCTGCTGAACGAGGGTTTGCCGTCCGGGCAGGTCGGCTCCGCTGGCTCTGGGCTGGGCCTCGCGCTGGTGATGCGCATCTGCGAACACCTCGGCGCACGCCTGACAGTCGAGGCACGCGCGCAGGGCGGCACCGTATTCACCCTTGATTTTGCTCGCAATTTAACGGTTTCTTAACGCCGCCATCACGCGGGCTTCATGCGCTTCCCGATAGCCTCACGGCATGCCAATGCTTGTTTCATTCGGCGTGTTTTCTGTGGAGCCTGTCGAAAAATGAAGTCACTGAATCGTTCCAACCCCGCCTTCTTGACGCTGATGGCCTCGGCCTTCCTGGTGGCTGCTTATAACACAAGCTTTTGGGGCAAATTCATCGATGTCACGGGTGGCATCAATTTGAGCAATCTCCCGCTATATATGGCGTCTTTCCTGATCATGACGCTGCTGTTCAACGCCTTCCTCACGGTGGTGGCATATCGGATATTCTTCAAGCCTGTGCTGATGCTGATCTTTTGCGTGACGGCCCTGGCCGCCTATTTCATGAGCCAGTACGGCGTTGCGATTGATTCCACAATGGTGCAAAGCGTGATTGAGACCAATCCGCGTGAAGCGGCCGATTTGCTCAACGGGCGCATGGCCATGTATTTTTTGCTGCTGGGTGTGGTGCCATCCGCAATTTTGTGGCGCACCAAATTAGCATTTGCGTCGCTGCAGCGTGACCTGCTGATCCGGGTGGGAATTGTTGTGCTGTCCCTGGTTTCTGCCATTGGCCTGACATTGGCGTTCTACAAGTATTATGCGCCGACATTTCGCGAGCATCGCCAACTACAGTTTTTGATGACGCCCGCAAACTACATCTGGGCGACCAACAGTTATCTCAAGCGCAAACTGGGCAGGGCGGCTACGGTGGCGCCGATAGGCATGGATGCGGCCCGGGGCGCACACTGGAAGGGTCAGACACGCAGGGCCGTGACGGTGATCGTGCTGGGCGAGACGGCGCGCGCGAAGAACTTTTCGCTTAACGGTTACGCGCGCAACACCAATCCGGAGTTGTCCAGGCAGAGCGGGCTGATCAACTTCAGCAATGTTCAATCCTGCGGCACGGCGACGGCGGTTTCGGTGCCTTGTCTGTTTTCATCCTTGGGCCGAAGCAATTATTCGGAGAGCAAGGCAAAAAGCCAGCAGGGCTTGCTGGATGTGATTACTCACGCGGGCATGGATGTGTTGTGGCGTAACAATAATGCCGGCTGCAAGGGCGTGTGCGATCGCGTTCCCTACGAAGACATGTCGAAGCCGGTCGCCGGCAGCCCGTTTTGCAATGCTGATGAATGCTTTGACGAGCGCATGCTGGAGGGGTTGCCGGAAAAGATTCGGGCATCAAACAAGGATATGGTGATCGTCCTGCACCAGCAAGGCAGCCACGGGCCGACCTACTGGAAACGCTATCCGGAAAAGTTCAGGCAATTCGGGCCGGAATGCGCGACCAGCGATCTGCAAAAGTGCGCGACCGGGGACATCGTCAACACCTATGACAATACCATCCTGTATACCGACCATTTCATCAGTCAGGCTATCGATATGCTGCGCCGGATGGAGCGGGATGATCCGATAGACGTGTCGCTTGTTTACTTTTCCGATCATGGCGAGTCTCTGGGCGAAAACGGCATGTACCTGCACGGCGCGCCTTACTTGTTCTCGCCCGTCGAGCAGCGCCATGTGCCGTTCATGGTGTGGCTGTCAGACCGCTTCCGTTCGCGATTCCGCATTGATGCGGCTTGCGTTGCGGCCCGTAGCGAGCAGGCGTTCTCGCATGACAATGTGTTTCATTCCGTGCTGGGCATGCTGAACATCAACACGGCTGTTCGCAATCCGGCGCTGGATTTGTTCCAGGCCTGCACACCGGCTGGTGCGGCCTGATCTGCCCGCTATAGACTATTAACGCGACGCGTTATTATTTGGCCGAAAACGGCATTTTGGGTCGAAGGCTGGGTGTTTGCAGAGCCAATTTGCACAAAAAATAGGCAGGTGTGGCGTCAAAATCGCAAAAATTGCGGGAGTATGTGCCTGAAAACGGCAATCAGTAAGTGTGGACGCGCCGGAGTAAAAATGCTGGGGTGGAGTATGGCTTTTTAGCGTTGCTTGGGACGCTTGAGTTCATCCAGCGAGATGGTGAAGCGGTTCCTGGGTGCGGCGCCTGGTTCGCAACCGCCACAGGTGCCGCAGCTGTCGGCGCAGGAGGCATCGGCGCTCGCCCGTGCCGCCAGCTTCTCTTCCACCGAGCGCCAGCCAAACTTGCGCGCAATGCGCGCGGCGCCCGCGCGGCAGGCGCGCCGTAGCGGTTGTGGCGTGTAGCGGCGCAACACCGCCCATGCGGCAACGGCAACGATGATAGCGACGATGGCTTCCTGCATGCTTATCCTCCGAGCAAGACTTTGCTGATCTGGTAAGTCGCAAAAGACGCCAGATACGCCAGCACGAACATGTAAGCCATCATGGCGATGGCCGGCAGCCACGAATTGGTTTCGCGCCTGACGGTGACGATGGTCGAGATGCACTGCGGCGCAAACACATACCAGGCCAGAAGCGGGGTGCCGGTTGGCAGCGACCAGGTCGCGGCGATCATCGGCGTGAGCATGACCGAGAGTTCATCTCCGGTCGCAGACAGCGCGTACACGGTGCCAAGCGCGCCCACTGCCACTTCGCGCGCGGCCATGCCGGGGATCAGGGCGATGGCGATTTGCCAGTTGAAACCGATGGGACGGAACACCACCTCCAGCCACTGGCCAATCTGTCCGGCCAGGCTGTACTGGATGGCGGGGCCGACCGCGCCTTCCGGTGGCGACGGGTAGGTGGAGAGGAACCACAGCACGATCATCAGCGCCAGAATGATGGTGCCGACGCGGGTAATGAAGATGCGCGCGCGCTCCCACAGACCGATGGCGAGGCTGCGCAGGTTAGGCCAGTGATAGTTCGGCAGTTCCAGCATCAGCGGTTGCAAGCGGTTCCGGCCGAAAGTGCGCTTGAACATGAACGCCACCCCCATCGCCGAGACGATACCGGAGAGGTAAAGACCAAACAGCACCAGACCCTGCAGGTTAAAAAGCCCGACCGACTGTTCCGGAATGAAGGCGCCGATGATCAGCGCATAAACGGGGAGTCGCGCGGAACAGGTCATCAGCGGCGCGATCATGATGGTTGCGAGTCGGTCGCGCGGGTTCTGGATGGTACGGGTTGCCATGATGCCGGGAATCGCGCAGGCAAAACTCGACAGCAGCGGAATGAACGCGCGTCCTGACAAACCGACACTGCCCATCAGGCGATCCAGCAGGAAGGCGGCGCGCGGCAGATAGCCCGACTCTTCCAGCGCCAGAATGAACAGGAACAGAATCAGGATTTGCGGCAGGAACACCAGCACGCTGCCAACGCCAGACAGAATGCCTTCGACCAGCAGGCTGCGCAGCACGCCCTCGGCCATCATTTCCGTGACAATGACGCCGAGTCCGTCGACACCACTCTTGATCAAATCCATCGGCAATTTGGACCAGCTAAATACCGCCTGGAACACCAGAAACAGCAAGGCGGAAAGGATGACATAGCCGAGTACCGGATGCAGCACGAACGCATCGAGTTTGTCGCCGAAAGAGGATTTGACACCCTCGCTGCGGATGCACAGCGCCAGAATGCGCTTCACATCGCGATGCATCGCTTCCAGGCTGGCCGGTGTGTCTGTCAGGAATGGCGCGGCACAGGGCGCGGGGCGGGTTTCGTGCACCATTGCTTCAAGTTGCGTAATCAGGGCGTCAGCGCCGCCGGATTCGGTAGCGATGGTTTTGACCACTGGCATGCCAAGCTCGGATTGCAGTTGATCGATGTCGATGTCGAGGCCGCGATCCTGCGCGACATCCATCATGTTCAGCGCCAGCACCATCGGGCGACCCAGTCGCGCCACCTCCAGCACGAGCCGCAGGTTCAGCCGCAGGTTGGTCGCGTCCGCAACCAGCACAATCACATCGGGCAGCACCTCACCTTCGAGCCTGCCGGACAGCGCGTCGCGCGTGATAACTTCATCCGGCGTCAAGGCATTCAGGCTGTAGGCGCCGGGCAGGTCAATGATGCGGAATTCGGCGCCGCGCGATGAGGTGAACACTCCCTCCTTGCGATCCACGGTTACGCCGGCATAGTTGGCAACCTTCTGGCGCGCGCCAGTCAGCCGGTTGAACAGCGCGGTTTTGCCGCAGTTCGGGTTGCCGACCAGCGCAACGCGCAATGCCTGAGTGGTGTTCGTCATGCCGGTACTCTCACGATGTCTTGCGCGACCCGGATCATCGCCGCCTCGTGGCGTCGAAGCGCGAAGGTGGTGTTGCCGATGCGCACCGCCATCGGATCGCGGCTGGGGAAGGATTCCGCAATGACGCGCACGACTTCGCCCGGCGCAAAGCCGAGTTCCAGCAAGCGCATCTGGATTGCCTGCTCATCTTCATTGCCTATCGGCATCAGCCCGGTGACGATAGCGCTCTCATCCTTGTGCAGCATCGCAAGGTGACGCGGGGCGGGGTGGTTTGCCATGATTGCTCCACAAAAACCATATTTTTGCCAAGTATATCATGCAAATGAGAACTATTATTATCTGCGAAGATTTTTTCGGAATAGATTTGTGTAGCTAAACTGACATGCAGTTGAATCATCCGGCATGCGTTATATGGATTGCATGTCGTTCGTGAAAAAAGTAAGCTGCATCAAGGCATCTGAACCATGATAGGAGGGCTTATGGCGGCAAATTCACGGATGGCAACGCGGTGGCGATTCATGAAGGTCTGCATAATGGCTTTTCTGACGAGTGCGGTCTGCGCCATCGCCGCCGGGCAAGGCTTGCCATTCGAAGTGGAGAGCGAGCTGCGCCGCGCGAAGATCCCGCTTGAAGCCACCGCGACCTATGTTCAGGAAGTCGGCAGTCGCGCTGCGTGGATTTCCATCAACCACAAAAAACCGTTCAATCCGGCCTCGACCATGAAGCTGGTCACGACCAGCGCGGCGCTGGACATGCTCGATCCCGCCTACACCTGGAAAACCATCGCCTACGCCTCTGGAGCGTTACAGGGTGATGTGTTGCGCGGCAACCTGATCATCAAGGGCAGCGGCGACCCGAAATTCCTGATGGAGCACTTCTGGCAATTCCTGCGACAGATTCGCGCGAAGGGCATTCGTGAAATTCGGGGCAACCTGATTCTCGACCGAACCGCATTTGAGGAATCCTCTTTTGATGCGGCAGCGTTCGATGGCGCGGCGGAAAAAGCCTACAACGCCGGGCCGGACGCGCTGCTGCTGAACCACAAGGCGCTGAAATTCCAGTTCCTGCCGGATGAAGCCATACGCAAGGTCAGAGTCAGCGTCGATCCGCCAGTGGCCGATTATGCGCTTGGCCCGCCTGAATTATCCAGTGGAAATTGCAATGGCTGGAAGGACAAGCTGGGAGCCGATGTCAACAACGCGGGTGCCAATTTTTCAGGTTCGTTCGATATGGATTGCGGCGACAAGGCCTGGTTCATGCATCCTTACCAGATGAGCCAGAACCAGTATTTCGCGTCGGTCTTCCGTCAAATGTGGCATGAAGTCGGTGGCTCTTTCAGGGGTGAAGTCAAAAGCGGAGCAGTACCGACAGATGCCAGGCGGATCGCCGAGTGGACTTCGCCGATGCTGCCGGAAATCATTCGCGACATCAACAAGTTCAGCAACAATGTGATGGCGCGTCAACTGCTGCTGACGCTTGCAGCCGATCCAATGGGGCAGCCTGCCACTACTGAGCAGGGCGTGCGCGTGATTAAGGGCTGGCTGGCAAACAAGGGCATTGTCGCACCGGAAATCGTGATCGAAAACGGTTCCGGCCTGTCACGCATCGAGCGAATTTCTGCTGCGACCATGGGCAAGATGCTGGCGGCGGCATGGCGGTCGCCACTGATGCCGGAATTCATTTCCTCGCTGCCGGTTGCGGCGTACGACGGAACGATGCGAAACCGGCTGAAAGAGGCGGGCGTTGCGGGCAGGGCGCATATCAAGACTGGCGGCCTGCGAGAAGTGCGCACGATCGCGGGTTTCGTGATGGCAGCATCCGGCAAGCGCTTCGTGGTGGTCAGCTTCATCAATCATCCCAATGCGGCCAGTGGAAGAGCGGCGCAGGATGCGCTGTTGAAGTGGGTGTACGAGAATGGCTAGGGCAGCATGGATTAATCAGTGCTACCCCGGAAAAGTGCGGTCACCGAAGAAGTGTCGCAAGCTGGTGCAGCAGAGATGGCCATGGCTTGCATAAAGATTGTTTCCCCTCAACCGCTGCCTTGATAGTGCTTTGCGCATCCGCCAATTGGAAATAGAATGACTGGTACAAACACCACACAGTCCTGAGTTTCACAAGAAAGCAGGTTTTTGCAATTCACTCAAAAGGTGACCGACATGAACAAGATGGGCGATTTTCAATCCGCAGCAATCATTGCACAGGCTGCATCGCTGGATCCTTGGCGCGGATTCGAGGGACAGGAGTGGCGCACCAGCATAGCCCTGCGCGAATTCATCAGAGCCAATTACACCGAATACAAAGGCCGGGAAGATTTCCTTGCAGCCACCACTGAGCGCACCGACAAACAGTGGTCCATCGTTCTCGACCTGAAAAAGCGCGAGTGCATACAAGGCGTTCTGGCCGTATCCAGTGATGTCGGTTCAAGCATTACTTCGCACGCCCCCGGATACATTGAACGCGAAAGCGAAGTGATTGTCGGCCTGCAGACTGACGAGCCGCTAAAACGCGGCATCTATCCCAATGGCGGCCTGCGCATGATAGAGATGGGGTTGGAGGAATACGGTTTCCCGCCGGTCGACCCGAAGATCGCCGAGATATACTCCAAGTACCGAAAGACTCACAACCAGGGCGTCTTCGATCTGTACGACGACGAAATCATCGCTTGCCGTCGCAGCGGCGTGATTACGGGCTTGCCTGACGCGTATGGCCGCGGTCGCATCATCGGCGATTACCGCCGGGTTGCGCTGTATGGCGTGGACTTCCTGATTGCCGACAAAAGGCGCGAAAAGGCGGAAAGCGACAGCACGCCTTTCACGGAAGAGGTGATGCGTACGCGCGAGGAACTGTCCGAGCAGATTCGCGCGCTCGAAGAACTCAAGCAAATGGCAGCAGGCTACGGCTTTGACATTTCAAGACCGGCGGCGACCGCCCTTGAGGCCGTCCAGTGGCTGTACTTCGCCTTCATCGGCGCCGCGAAGGAAGCCAACGGCGCAGCCACCAGCATCGGTCGCATTACCGCCTTCCTCGACATCTACATCGAGCGCGACCTGAACGAAAAGCGCATCACCGAAGCCCAGGCGCAGGAAATGATCGACCAGTTCGTAATCAAGTGCCGCATCCTGCGCTACTTGCGCACCAGGGATTTCGACTCGCTGTTTTCCGGCGATCCGACCTGGGTCACCATCAGCCTCGGCGGGATGTGCAATGATGGCCGCTCGATGGTCACCAGGACTTGTTTCCGCACCCTGCACACACTGACCAACCTGGGCGTGTCGCCCGAACCAAACCTGACCGTGCTCTGGTCGGAAAAACTGCCGGATGGATTCAAGCACTATGCGTCCGAGCTTTCCATTGCAACCTCGTCGATACAATTCGAGAACGACGACCTGATGCGCAAGTACTGGGGAGACGATTATGCGATAGCCTGCTGCGTGTCACCGATGCGTACCGGCAAGCAAATGCAATACTTCGGCGCGCGCGCAAACCTTGCGAAAGCCTTGCTGTATGCCATCAATGGCGGCATTGACGAAATGACGGGCGAGAAGGTCGCGCCTGGTTTTGTCCGAATCAAGGACGAAGTACTTGACTACGACATTGTGATGGACAAGTTCGATCGCCTGCAGACCTGGTTGTGCAAAACTTATGTGCGCGCGATGAACGCGATTCACTACATGCACGACAAATACGCTTACGAGCGGCTGATGATGGCGCTGCATGATCGCGATATCTTGCGCACCATGGCTTTCGGCATGGCCGGACTCAGCATCGTCGCGGACAGCCTGTCCGCAATCAAGTATGCGAAGGTCCGGCCGATTCGCAACAAGGACGGCATAGCAATCGATTTCGAGATTGAAGGTGATTTTCCGAAATACGGCAACAACGATGACCGTGTCGACAGCATCGCTTCATCGATCACCGAAAACTTCATGAACAAGCTGAAGTCGCAGCACTGCTACCGCGATGCCATGCCGACGCAATCGATCCTGACGATTACCAGCAATGTTGTATACGGTCAGAAGACGGGCAGCACGCCGGGCGGCCGCAAGGCTGGCGAGCCTTTCGCGCCGGGCGCAAACCCCATGCACGGACGAGACGATCACGGCTTCATCGCGGCGGGGGAGACGCTGGCGAAACTGCCCTACGAATCCAATCTCGACGGCATTTCGTGGACGGCCAGTTTTGCGCCGCAAAGCCTCGGCAAAACGCTTTCTGACCAGATCAACAACCTGTCGCACTGTCTCGACGGTTATTGCCATTCTGGCGGCTTCCACATTAATGTGAATGTGTTGAGCCGCGAAACTCTGCTGGATGCGATGCAGCATCCAGAAAATTATCCGAACCTGACCATTCGCGTTAGTGGCTATGCGGTAAACTTCACGAAGTTGACGCGTGAGCAGCAGATGGATGTGGTGACGAGAACATTCCACCAAAGGGCATGATTTCTTCCAGGAGGAGGCGTCTATTAACGCCATTGCGATAGCGCCACTTCCCGCAGTTCAGGCCGCTGACGGCCTGACTGGTCAGGTTCATTCAACTTTCGTCGGCGGAGCAGTCGATGGCCCCGGCATGCGCTTTGTACTTTTCATGTCCGGATGCCAAATGCGCTGCCTGTATTGTCACAACCCTGACACCTGGGATCGGATGGGTGGCACACGGCGCACGGTCGATGATGTCGTTGCCGAGATCGGGAAATATGCCCACTTTCTGAAATCTGCCGGCGGACTGACCGTTACCGGCGGTGAGCCTCTGTTGCAGGCGGAATTCGTGCATGAAGTGATGCTTCGCTGCAGGGAGCAATATGGGCTGCACACGGCGCTCGACACCAATGGCCTGATTGCGCACCATTTGCCAGACGATTGGTTCGATGTGGTCGATCTGGTATTGCTAGATATAAAACACATCGATCCCGCCAAGCATGCACGGCTGACATCGGCGCCGAACAGGCCAGTACTTGATTTTGCCAGGCGGCTTGCGCGCATGGGAAAGCCAACCTGGGTGCGCTTTGTGCTGGTGCCTGGTTACACCGACGATGTTGGCGATGTTGACCGTCTGGCCGAATTTGTTTCCACTTTGAACAATGTGGAACGAGTTGAAATCCTGCCGTTTCATCAGATGGGCGCCCATAAATGGAAACAGTTAAGGCTCCGATATGAATTGAGTGACAAGAAACCGCCATCGGATGAGGTTGTCGAACGAGTAAAAAATCAGTTTGTGGCACGCGGGTTGGAGGTGGTGACCTGATGCCGCAGAAATGAAAATAAATTTGAGTGAGCTAAAAAACGCTTGTGTTTCTTTTTGTTTGGCCCTACATTAAGTGTGTGTTCCACTCGACTGAAGGGGGCTCAAATTCATCGTAACTTTTTTCAAAGCAGGTTAAGCTTTAATTAAATTTACGCTGTGTTTTTTGCAGCTTGCAGGGACTTAGGGTTCCTTACATTTGGTTCCGAAAAGGAACAGAAAATCGGCAGTGACACGCTGCCGTGGACGGCGGAGAAATCCGCCGTTTCCTTTTTGTGCTACGCCGGATTGTAATCGTTACAAAACGATGGGCTTGTTGGGCAACTGGTTGGGATGATCGCCCGTGGCCGGAAAGTGCGATTGCAGCAAATTATTCAGTTGCATCATCGCTGCGGCAGAACTGTCGCGAAACTCGCCTTGCGCAAAGCCCCTGGTCATTGTGTTGCACACGGCATGCCATTCTTCTTTCGTAACGCGCTGCGCCAATGTGCGGTCGGCGACAATCTCGACCTTGCGATCCGCCAGATTCACATACACCAGCACGCCGCAGTTATCCTCGGTATCCCAGATACGGTGTTGCGAGAACAATTCAATGGCGCGCTGTCGTGCCGTGGTGCGGCGCAGCACGGCCTTGCATGACAGCGAATGCTCAACGATCAGGCAGACTTCGGCACGGTGCAATTTTTCACCATCGGCTATCGCCGCTTCAATCGCTTTCAGCGACGCGGCCGGAAAGGCGCGTTTGCCGACAGCCGCGGTTGTGAACCAATGTTTGAGCAAACGAGAAAAAATTTTCATCACCAGTCTCCCGATGCGCCGCCGCCGCCAAAGTCGCCGCCACCACCGCTGAAATCACTGCCGCCGGAGTCGCCGCCGCTACTCCATCCGCCACTGCTTGCCCCGCCTCCGCCGATGAAAATGCCGGAAGACGAACTGCCCCATCCATTGCGGCTGAGCGTGTTGCTGCGGCGAACGGCATTAAGGATCACCATGCCGAAGAACAGACCAAACAAGATGAGCGGCCACCAACTGCCGGAGCCGCCTTGCCCTTTCACTTTGGCGGCCTGCTTTTGCGGAACTGATGGAAACGCTTCCTTGTCCAGCAGTGCATGAATGGCAGTGACACCGGCATTCAGCCCACCGTAAAAATCGTTCTGCCGGAAATAGGGCGCAATCACATCTTGCAGGATGCGTTTTGACATGGCATCGGTGATCACGCCTTCCGCGCCGCGCCCGACTTCCAGGCGCATGCGGCGCAGATCGCGCGGGTTGTCCTTCGCGATGATCAGGAGTACGCCATCGTCCACGCCCTTGCGCCCGAGTTTCCATGCTTCGGCGACACGGATGCCGTATTGTTCGATGACTTCGGGCGCGGTGCTTTTAACCAGCAGGACGGCAACCTGACTGCCGGTTTTATCTTCATGCGCCTGGAGTATTTTTTCAAGCGCAGCTTGCTGATCTGGCTTGAGCATGCCGGCCTGATCGGTCACGCGCGTCTTGAGCGGCGGAATTGGCGCGAGATCCTGCGCGGCTGCCGATGAAAGCAGCAGCACAGCGAGCAGACCAGTCAGGATGCGTTGCATGGCGCGAGCCCGGGAGTCTGTTTACTTCTTCCCGAAGTCGACTTTTGGCGCGGTGGAAATTTCCTTCTCGTTCTCGACCGTGAACGACGGCTTGACCTTGTAGCCGAACATCATCGCGGTCAGGTTGGTCGGGAACTCGCGCGCAAGGATGTTGTACTCCGCGATCGCCTTGATGTAGCGATTGCGGGCGACGGTGATGCGGTTTTCCGTGCTTTCGAGCTGTGACTGCAGGTCGCGGAAATTCTGGTTGGCCTTCAGATCAGGGTAGCGTTCGGACACCGCCATCAGGCGCGACAAGGCGGACGACAGTTCGCCTTGCACCTGCTGGAATTTTTTGAAGGCTTCCGGATTGCTCAGCACTTCGGGTGTGATCTTCACGCTGGTTGCAGAGGCCCTCGCCTTGATCACCGCTTCGAGCGTTTCCCTTTCGTGCGCGGCATAACCTTTGACGGTATTGACCAGATTCGGAATCAGATCGGCGCGGCGCTGGTACTGGTTCACCACTTCGGCCCAGGCGGCTTTTACCGTTTCATCCTTGCGCTGAAAATCGTTGTAGCCGCAGCCCGACAGGGCGGAAACGGTTATCGCGAGGGCCAGCCATTTCAGTATCTTGTTCATCCTTGCATCCTTTTGAGGGTTGATTTGATGTGTTGCCCATTATGCACGCGATTTGGGTTTAAGCAAGACCGTTCCCAGCGATACCAGAATCAGTGCCATCGCGCCGTAATCCTGCCAGTGCGGCGTTTCGCCCAGCATCCAGGCACCGGAAAAGACGCCGACCACCGGAATCATCATCACCGACAGGCCGGACGCGACCGGCGGCAATGTTCTTGCCAGACGAAACCACACCACGAAGGCAAATCCGAACACCAGCAAGGCGTTGTAGGCGATCGCCGCCCATTCCGGCAGGTTCGGCATGCGCCAGTTTGCGCTTTCAAACACGACCGCCGCGAGCAGCAGGGCGAGCGAGGATAGCAGCACCATCCAGAAAGTCAGCGCGATGGTGGGAATTTCAATCGGTGAACGCTTCAGCCGGACGGTTCCATAAGCCCATGAGGCTGCGCCGAGCAGCATCAGGATGCTGCCCATCGGCTGACCCGAAAATTTTACAAACTCGCTGGAAAGCAGCAGCAGCGTTCCGGCGAATGCGCACCCGATGCCCATCCAGGCCAGACGGTTCAGTTTTTCGCGGTACAGGAGCAGGCCGAACAGCACTGCCCAAACTGGCATGGTGTAGCCGAGGATGGCGGAGCGGCCGGATGACAGCATGGTGATGCCCATGATCATGAACAGGTTCCACAGCAGCACATTGGGGATGGCCAGCCTGATCAGCAAATTGAGTTGGCTGGCGCGAATCGCCAGCGTGACCCCCTGCATGCGCGCAGCAAGCCATAGCACCGGCAATGCACCGAACATGCCGAGGATGCGAAAGGTCAGCGGCGGATAATGGGTGACGCCGATTTTCATGATCGGCCAGTTGAAACCCCAGCACAGCGTCAGCAGCGCCAGCAGGACCAGATCCTTGCGGGAGAAAGAAGCGGCATCCTTGTTCATGCCAGTAACGATAGCACGGCGCGATACAATACGAAGATATCGGGATTCGAAAAATGGGATCGGCAGCAAGCGATGCTGCGCCTTCATCCCCTCCCTCTGTAAGGGGGAGGGCCAGGGTGGGGGTGGAAGGCGTGAATACACGCATGACAAAAAGTTGAGCTTGCAACCCCCATCCTAACCTTCCCCCTGCGAGGGGGAAGGGATTCATGTCTCCCCAAACTAACCTTCCCTCTGAGGGGGAAGAAATACATGCAATGCTCAACAGGACATAACCGTGACCTTCATCGAAAAACTTGCCGCTGCCTGGAAAGAGAACAACTCCCTGCTGTGCGTCGGCCTCGACCCGGATCTCAAGCGGTTTCCGGCGCATCTGCAGGCGCAGCCGGATGCCGTGTTCGCATTCTGCAAGGCGATCATTGACGCAACCGCGGATTTTGCCTGCGCCTTCAAACCACAGATCGCCTACTTTGCCGCATTGCGGGCGGAAGACCAGCTCGAGGCGATCTGCCGCTACCTGCGCGAACAGTATCCGCACATCCCGCTGGTGCTGGATGCCAAGCGCGGCGACATCGGTGCGACCGCCGAGCAGTATGCACGCGAGGCGTTCGAGCGATACAACGCAGATGCCGTGACGCTGAACCCCTACATGGGCTTTGATTCGATCGCTCCCTTTCTGGAGTGGAAGGATCGCGGTTCCATCATCCTGTGCCGCACCTCGAATCCCGGCGGATCGGATCTGCAGTTTCTGACGGTCGGCGGGAAGGCGCAGCCGATGCCGCTATTCCAGCTGGTCGCACGGCTGGTGGCAAACGAATGGAACACCAACGGCCAGTGCGCGCTGGTGGTTGGTGCAACTTTTCCGCAGGAGCTGGCGGAAGTTCGGGCGATTGTTGGCGACCTGCCGCTCTTGGTGCCGGGCATCGGCGCGCAGGGCGGCGACATTCAGGCAACCGTGCTGGCCGGCAGGACGGCGAGCGGCGCCGGCATGATGATCAATTCGTCGCGGGCGATCCTGTACGCAGTGCCACAGGCCGGCGAAGACTATGCGCAGGCGGCGCGGCGCGTTGCCGCCGAGACTTGTGACGCCATCAACCTGCACCGGATCTGAGGGCAGCAATCACATGGGATCGGCAATGTTTGAAGGCGTCAATATCATGCAGCGTGTGCGCGATGCGCATGGTCTGGTCGGCAATCTGGCGGAAGAACTGGTGCGGACGGAGTCCGATGACAAGCATGGCTTCTGGGCGGGCAGCGACTTTTTCGATTTAATGGAAAGCTTTCTGGCTTCGATCAAGGTGATGGGATTTGAGATTGAACCGGCCTCTTTTGGCAGTCAATTGGTAAATGCCATCCGTGATCAGGACGCGCCGCAAATGTCGCGCTACCGCTTCGAACTGATGAGCAATTTCAGGAAACTCAATGGGAGCAAGCGATCGGGCTACGCGTTTTTTGTGTTCTGGCCGCAATTGCATACGGCGCTGGTGACGGAGGAATACTGATTGCGGGAACAAAAAAGCTTCCCTCATGAACTGAGGGAAGCTTTTACTTCAAATGCCCGGCTGTGGGTTGCGGGATTTGCGTTGTGTCAGAATCCCATCAACTCCCACTGCGCGCCCGAACCAGGTTCTGGAGCGATTTCGGGACGATAGACGATCACCGGAATTTTTGCCTCTGATAACACCTTCTGGGTGTTGCTGCCCAGCAAAACACGGTTCATGCCCTTGCGTCCATGAGACGCCATGAAAATCAGGTCACAGCCGTTATCTGAAGCGGCTTTCAGGATTTCCTCTGACGGCGATGAGGATTGCGCGACGATGGTCTTGCAGGGAATGCCTGCTGCTTTTGCGGCCTCATCGATTTTGTTCACGCATTTCTGCGCCATGTCCCGCATGCCTTTTTCATACTTGTCCGGATCGACCAGACCAACACCTTCGACGGCGGCAAATGGCATTAACTCTGCCACGGTGATGCCGACGATCTGACAGTCGGGGTTAAGTTTTGCAAACTCGATTGCTTTGCCTACAGCAACTGCTGACAGAGGCGTTCCATCAGTGGGAACCAGAATAGATTTAAACATAATCTTTCTCCTATAAAAACAGAGCGTTAATCATGAAAAACCGTGACAGATCAAGTATTCCTGAGCCGACAAGATCGCACAGTGGGGGCAATTGTGGTTTGATTCAAGTCAACGAATTTTCGAAAATGCGCAATTTGGCATTTGAGAAATGATTACTGATGACTCAACGCACTCGACAGAAGTTTCGCGGTGATGTCGACAATCGGAATCACGCGTTCGTAAGCCATGCGCGTCGGGCCGATCACGCCGAGGGTGCCGACGATCTTGTCGTTCACCTTGTAGGGCGCGGTGACGATGCTCATGTCATCCATTGGCACCAGATGCGACTCACCGCCGATAAAAATCTGCACGCCGGTTGCCTTGCTCGACACATCGAGCAGCTTTAGCAGGCCGGTCTTTTGCTCGAAGATGTCGAACATCTTGCGCAGTGAAGTCATGTCATGCGCGAGATCGGTGACGGAGAGCAGGTTGCGCTCGCCGGATATAACCACCTCATCCTTGTCGTCGCTCATCGCTTCGCTGCCAGCTTCGATCGCGGCCTGCATCAGGCGCGTCATGTCGTCGCGCAGTTCGCGCAGTTCGGTTTGCAGTTTCTGGCGCACAACTTCAAAACTTTGCCCGCCGTAATTCTGGTTGATGTAGTTCGCGGCCTGCACCAGTTGCGGCGGCGTGAAGTCGGTATCGGTTAGCAGCAGGCGGTTGTGCACATTGCCGGCAGGGTCGACCACGACCAGCAGAATGCGTTTTTCTGACAGCCGCAAAAATTCGATTTGCTTGAACACGGATTCGGTGCGAGGCGTCAGCACCACGCCGGCAAAGTGCGACAGCGAGGACAGCAGTTGCGCGGCATTCTGGATAATGCGACCCGGTTGTTCAGCGTGCGCGCGCGGTTGCAGCGCGGACTCGACCTTGTTTTCGTCGATGTGCGCCACGGTCAGGAGTGTGTCGACGAAAATGCGGTAGCCGCGCGGGGTGGGGATGCGCCCGGCGGAAGTGTGCGGACTGGCGATCAGCCCCATTTCTTCCAGATCCGACATGATGTTGCGGATGCTGGCTGGCGACAGTTCAAGGCCGGAGATTTTTGACAGTGCTCGCGATCCGACCGGCTGGCCTTCGGCGATATACCGTTCAACCAGAGTTTTCAGCAGGGTTCTTGCGCGTGGTTCAAGTTGCATGGGTGTTATGGCAGGTTCAACTTCTATCCGTCACTATTATGCCCGTTTGCGCGGTGCTTGCGCCAGAGTTAGCGGTGAATGGTACAAACCTTATAATATCCGCTTGAAACATCCCGACGATGGTGTCATGATGATTTTTCCCCGCTTTTCCCCATCTGCCCAAAATGCAACCAGATAAAAAGCCACAGACCTTTGCGCTCATCGGGCGTCGTGATACCCCTAGCGTGGTGCAGTCACTGGTAAAGATCGCCGATTTCCTGCATGGTGCCGGTCATATCGCCATCTTCGATGAGGATACGGCGCAACACTCAGGCATGTCAGGGCTGAACGCGATGCCGCTTGAAGATCTGGCGCAGATTGCCGCAGCCGCAATTGTGGTCGGGGGCGATGGCACCATGCTTGGCATAGCCAGAAAGCTGGCACCCTACGGCGTCCCGCTGATCGGCATCAATCACGGGCGGCTGGGCTTCATGGCCGACATCCCCCTGGACAATATGATTCCGGTGCTGTCCGACATTCTTGAGGGCAAGTACGAGATGGAGTTGCGCACTCTGCTAGACGGTGTGATCCTGCGCGAAGGGCAGCCGATCCACCGCGCCATTGCGTTTAACGACATCGTAATTTCGCGCGGCGCCGGTTCCGGCATGATTGAACTGAGCGTCGAAGTCGATGGCCACTTCATGTACAACCAGCGATCGGACGGACTGGTCATTTCCACGCCAACCGGATCGACTGCCTATTCGCTGTCGGTGGGCGGTCCATTGCTGCATCCGAATCTGGACGGCATCGTCATGGCGGCGATTGCCCCGCACGCACTGTCGAACCGGCCTATCGTGGTGCCGGATTCGAGCGAGATCCTGATCGAAATCGTCGACGCCCGCTTTCCTTCGATTAACTTCGACTCTCAGTCCTTTGCCAGCGTGCATAACGGCGATTGCCTGCTGATCCGGCGCTCCAAGTGTTCTGTCACCTTCATCCACCCCAAGGGCTGGAGCTACTACAACACGGTGCGCGAAAAACTGGGCTGGAACGAGGGGCAGCGCTCTGACGCACCTGCTCCAGGTTATTGAGGCCTATCCCGACTCCCCATGCTGCACACCCTCTCCATCCGTGACTTTGTCATCGTCGATTCGCTGGATCTCGACTTTGGCGGCGGCTTTTCGGTTCTGACCGGCGAAACCGGCGCCGGCAAGTCGATCTTGATCGACGCGCTGGCGCTGGCGCTGGGTGGTCGCGGCGATGCGGCGGTGGTGCGTGAAGGCGCAGCGCGCGCCGATATCAGCGCGGAATTCGCGGTAAGTCCGGTAATTGCGGACTGGCTCAAGGCCAATGACTTTCCGGCGGACGACGGCGTGGCGCTGCTGCGTCGCGCCATCGACAATGCTGGCCGTTCGCGCGGCTTCATTAACGGCATTGCGGCGACCGTGGCGCAATTGCGCGATCTGGGCGAGCTGCTGGTCGACATACACGGCCAGCATGCGCACCAGTCCCTGCTGAAAACCGACAGCCAGCGCGAGTTGCTCGACACCCATGCAGGTTTGCGGGCAGAGACTGAAGCGGTAGCGAGCGCTTACAAGACATGGCAGGCGCTGGTGCGCCAGTGTGCGGAATTCGAAGCGAATGAAAAGTCCGCGCAAGCCGAGCGCGAGCGGCTGGAATGGCAGGTGGGCGAACTGGAGCGCCTCGCGCCCAAGGATGGCGAGTGGGCCGACATCACGCAGGAGCACAGCCGCCTGTCGCATGCCGCCAGCCTGACCATTGGCGCTCAGGAGGCCATTACCATACTGGCGGAGTCTGACCAGCCGCTGATTTCGCAGTTGTTCCTGCTGCAGCAAAAACTGGCACGCCTTTCCGACATTGATGTCCGCGTCAAGCCGGTAGTGGATCTGCTGGAGTCGGCGCGCATCCAGTTGCAGGAATCCGCTTCCACGCTGAACACTTACCTTTCCCGCGTCGAACTTGACCCCAAGCGCCTGCAGGAGGTCGAGTCGCGCATGGAGGCGATGCATTCGACTGCGCGCAAGTTCCGCGTTGCGCCCGAAGATCTGCCGCAGGAATGGGCGCAACTGTCAGCGCAACTGGCGGATCTCGCCGCCAGCGGCAACCTCGACGCATTGCGCGCGCGCAAGGCGCAGGCCGAATCCGAATATCGCCAGGCGGCGCAAATACTCTCGAAGGCGCGGGCTGCGGCGGCCAGAGAACTGGGCGAGGCGGTGACGGCGGCGATGCAGGACTTGAGCATGGCCGGCGGCAGCTTTGCGGTCGCACTCCATCCGTGCGAGCCGGGCAGTTTTGGTGCAGAGCAGGTCGAGTTTCAGGTCGCGGGTCACGCTGGCACGGTGCTGCGGCCGCTGGCGAAAGTCGCCTCTGGTGGCGAACTGGCGCGCATTGCACTGGCGATTTCGGTCATTACCGCGACCGCAACTGCGACGCCAACGCTGATTTTCGACGAGGTGGATGCCGGCATCGGCGGGGCGGTGGCCGAGGTGGTCGGTCGCCTGCTGCAGCGGCTGGGTCAGGCGCGACAGGTACTGTGCGTGACCCACCTGCCCCAGGTTGCCAGTCAGGCCGGGCAGCATTTTCAGGTTGCCAAGCTGGAGCAGGGTGGCAAGCCGGTATCGCGCATCGATTTGCTGGATACGGCGGCGCGCATCGAGGAAATTGCCCGCATGCTCGGCGGGCTGGAAATTACCGCTACCACGCGAAAACACGCGAAAGAGATGCTGGCCGGCTAATAACGCGACGCGTTATTATTTGCCTTCTGGCGGGCATTTTGCGCATCCAGAGCGTGAAAAACTGCCATTTTGCACAAATAATAGGCAAAAAATGCTCGAAAAATCCGGTTTTTATTGGAGTATGCGCCGTTTTCGGTCGGATATTAATGATTGATGCGCCGGATATAAATTACTCATCCGGAGTATATGTTTGCATGCTGGTGCCGACGGCGCATTTGCGTTGAGCTGTCAGAACAGGCACAATCCTGCCATTCTCGTTTTTGAAGCCTGTCATGTCCCTGCGAAGTGAAGTGAATTCATCCGTCGATCCCGCCACGCGGATCGCGGTCGTGCTGGTCAATCTGGGCACGCCCGATGCGCCGACGCCATCGGCTGTGCGGCGCTACCTCAAGCCCTTCCTGTCGGATCGGCGCGTGGTCGAGATGCCCCGCTGGCTGTGGTGGCCGATACTCAACGGAATCATTCTGCCATTTCGTTCAGGCAAGTCGGCCAAAAAATATGCGTCGGTCTGGATGCGCGAAGGCTCACCCTTGCGGGTGCATACTGAAAAGCAGGCCAAACTGCTGCGAGGCTATCTGGGTGAGCGCGGCCACGATGTCGAGGTTGTGCCGGCGATGCGTTACGGCAATCCCTCGTTGCCGGCGGTGCTGGGCAATCTGAAGCAGCAGGGTTGCGAGCGCATCCTGATCCTGCCTGCCTACCCGCAATATTGCGGCGCGACCACGGCATCCGTGTTCGATGCGGTGGCGGCGCATTATGCCAAAGAGCGCAATATGCCTGAGCTGCGCTTTGTCAAACAATTCCACGACCATGAGGGCTACATTGGCGCATTGGCCGAGTCAGTGCTTGCATACTGGGAGGTCAACGGCAGGCCGGACAAGCTGATCATGAGTTTTCACGGCATTCAGGTGCGCTCGCAAAAACTGGGCGATCCCTACCCGCAGCAATGTCTGGAAACAGCCCGTTTGCTGGCAAGCAGGCTTGGCCTGTCGCCAGAGCAGCATCTGGTGACCTTCCAGTCGCGTTTCGGGCGCGCCGAGTGGTTGCAGCCTTACACCGCGCCGACGCTGGAAAAGCTGGCGCGGGAGGGTGTGCGGCGGGTCGATGTGATTTGCCCCGGCTTTGTGGCCGATTGCCTGGAAACACTGGAAGAAATTGCCATCGAAGGGAGACAGTCATTCCTCACCGCTGGCGGCAAGGATTTTCATGCGATTGCCTGCCTGAACGAAAACGATGTCTGGATGCATGCGCTGTCAGAAATTGCCGAGCAGCACTTGCTGGGCTGGCCGACGATGATGTCGAAGGAGAAGCAGGAAGATCGGTGGGAAAAAGTCAGGAAATTTCAGGCAACGGGGCGCTTGCTGGGAAATTTGAAGTGAATCGAATGGGCGCGAAACAGCCGGACCGGCCGGTGAAGCACCGCAGTCCGGCCTGAATCGCCACAACCGGCAGTCGCACCCTTCAAAGACAACTCACTTAAGGTGCAAGCCGACGAGGGACAGCCAGACGGTCGCCATCAAGGCATAAGCGACAACGCCCGCCGTAATGAGCTGGAGTTTCGGTGTCATGATCGCCTCCGTGGTTGAGTTAAATTCCATGACTTCATGGTAGGTCACCCGCAGAAAAATTCCAGTATTGAGACTGTAATTTGTGTAACAAAAGATAACGAAACGACATACTTTGGTGCGTGACAAAAAAGTACGCAAAATATGTGCCTTGTGTCCTTGAAAACGGCCGGATTGGCCCAATGTGACTGAGGTTGAATGAATGCTTGGAGAGAGATTGATGCAAGACCAGGAAAAACAGGACGAGACCGTACAGCCCGAAGGGGAAGCGGTTGCAGAGCAAGTGATGCAGCCCGATGGCATGACCCTGATAGAGCAACTGGCTGAGGCGCAGGCCAGGGCGGCCGAAATGCAGGACGCCTATCTGCGGGCCCGCGCTGAAGGCGAGAACATCCGTCGCCGGGCGCAGGAGGACATCACCAAGGCACACAAGTTTGCGATTGAAAGTTTCGCGGGAGCCATGGTGGCGGTCAAGGACAGCCTGGAAATGGCGCTGACGGTTGAGACCCCATCGGTTGAGTCGTTGAAAGAGGGTGTTGAATTGACTTTAAAGCAACTTGCATCGGCGTTCGAAAAAAACCGGCTGATGGAAGTGCTGCCGGAAAAGGGCGAAAAGCTTGATCCGATGAAGCATCAGGCGATTTCATCGGTGCCGTCCGAGCAGGAGGCGAACACGGTGGTTGATGTGCTGCAAAAGGGCTACATGATCGCGGATCGGTTGTTGCGCCCCGCGATTGTGACGGTTGCGGCCGGCAATAATCGGGCGCAATGAGCGCCTGAGATGAACTTGAAATAAGCGGCAGAAGCGCAATATACAAAACAATCGGTCCGGATCAGCCGGCCCCCATTTTTAGGCATTGAAAGGAAACAACATGGCAAAGATTATCGGCATCGATCTGGGCACGACCAACTCCTGCGTCTCGGTTATCGAGAACGGGCAGCCCAAAGTGATCGAAAATTCCGAAGGCGCGCGCACCACCCCATCGGTCATCGCCTACCAGGACAACGGCGAGATTCTGGTGGGCGCGCCGGCCAAGCGCCAGGCTGTGACCAACCCCAAGAACACGCTGTATGCGGTCAAGCGGTTGATTGGCCGCAAGTTTGACGAAAAGACCGTGCAAAAGGATATTGGCCTGATGCCGTTCGCCATCGTCAAGGCTGACAATGGCGATGCCTGGGTGTCGGCACTGGACAAGAAGCTGGCGCCGCCGCAGATTTCGGCCGAGGTGTTGCGCAAGATGAAAAAAACGGCCGAGGATTATCTGGGTCATGAAGTGACCGAGGCGGTGATTACCGTGCCAGCGTACTTCAACGATGCGCAACGACAGGCGACCAAGGATGCCGGCCGCATCGCAGGCCTGGATGTCAAGCGCATCATCAACGAGCCGACGGCGGCTGCGCTGGCATTCGGCCTGGACAAGACCGACAAGCGGGATCGCAAGATTGCAGTCTATGACCTTGGCGGCGGCACTTTTGATGTGTCGATCATCGAGATTGCCGATGTCGACGGCGAGAAGCAGTTCGAAGTGCTGTCCACCAATGGCGAT